>PKTR01000002.1:1226000-1532500 GCA_002869065.1 Hyphomicrobiales bacterium | reverse complement strand
AGGCGATTCCATCGAGGTGCTCTACGCGATGGAAGACGAGAACGACCCGACCTCGGCGACCGAGATCATCTATACCGCGATCAACCTCAAGGGGAACGAGCGGCACTATTACCGGTTCCGCACCGATGACGACAAGGTCGTCGACTACTATGACGAGAACGGCAAGAGCGCGAAGAAATTCCTGATGCGCAAGCCGATGTCGCGCGGCCGCTTCCGCTCCGCCTTCGGCTATCGCCGCCATCCGATCCTTGGATACACCCGCCTGCACAAGGGCGTTGACTGGTCGGCCCCGCGCGGCACGCCGATCATGGCCTCGGGCAACGGCACCGTCGTCGAGGCAAAATGGAAGTCCGGCTATGGCCGCTGGATCAAGGTCCGCCACGCCAACGGCTACGAAACCGGCTACGCGCACCAGTCCGGCTTCGCCAAGGGCATCGCGGTCGGCCAGCAGGTCCGCCAGGGGCAGATCATCGGCTATGTCGGCTCGACCGGCCTGTCCACCGGCCCGCACCTGCACTACGAGGTGATGGTGAACGGTCGCCACGTCGATCCGCTGCGTATCCGCCTGCCGCGCGGGCGCGTTCTGACCGCGGAATACCTCACCGAGTTCAAGCGCGAGCAGCGCCACATCGATACGCTGGTCAACAAGGGCGCAACCTCGACCCGCGTCGCAACCTCGCAGTAACCCGCGCACCTCCACACCACGGCAACGCAAAAACGGCCCCGCACGTCGGGTGCCGGGCATTCCGCTGCTTGAATCCGCGCGCGTGCAACGCTATCCAGCCCTTTGCCGTCAAAGAAACCAGCATAAATCGCACCATTTTATTCAAATAAAACAACGGGCATTTCACGACAGCAACAGCAAAATTGTCCGATTTACGAAAAATTATCGATAAACAGCGACGATTTCCTCGGGTATTCAGCCGGGGAAAAAAGATGTTTGGGTTTAAATCGCTTAACACGACGATTATTGCCCTGATCGCCTGCATTGCCCTGACCTTCATCGGTCAGGCCGGCGCCGTCTTCTGGCAAAGCCAGAAACAGGTCGCCTTGATCGATCAGACCCGTGAAGAAGTAACAACCGCCGTCAACCAGGCGCTGCCGCTCGGCACGGCCATCAAGGCCATTCAGGTCGACGTCATCCAGGTTCAGCAATGGCTGACCGACATTTCCGCGACACGCGGCCAGGACGGCCTCAATGACGGTTTCGACGAAGCCGCAGGCTATGCCGAAAAATTCTCCAAGGATGTTGCCACCGCCATTGCGTTGGCCGACGCCATGCAGCGCACCGACATCAGCACCGCGCTGAAGAAGGCGCAGGAGTCGTTCGGCCCCTTTTACAGCGTCGGCAAAACCATGGCCGAAGCCTATGTCGCGGAAGGCCCCGCGGGCGGCAACAAGATGATGGCCTCATTCGACGAGGCCGCCGAAGCCATGTACGGCTCGCTCGAACCGTTGCTCGCCACCACCACGGAAGTAATCGATACCGCGACCGGGAACCTCACGGATCACATCGCCGAAGTCGAGGCGCGCGCGCATGACCAGCTCAGCTGGACCGCAATCGCCGGCGGCATCGTCGTCGCTCTTATCGTTGTTATCGCGGTGTTCCTGACCCGCTTTGTTTCGACCCCTCTCAAGCGCCTGGAGAAAATTCTCGGCAATCTTCAGTCCAGGGGTCGCGAGAAAGAGGTTCCCTATCTCACCCGCAAGGATGAAATCGGGGCAATCGCACGCGCTATCGGCACATTCTCCGACGCCATCGGCGACCGTGCACGCCTTGAGCAGGAACAGCATGCCATGCGCGAGGCGGCCGAGTCGGATCGCTGCGCCGCCATGCGCCAGTTGGCCGACGAGTTCGAAAAGAATGTCGGCATCGCCATCAGCCATCTTGAGTCGACCGCCGACGAACTCGTCTCCACCGGACGAAACGTTTCGCAGATCACCAGCGGTACGGTTACCGCAACCGAGGCTCTGGAAGAATCGGTCACGGAAACCTCGCACACCGTCGAATCCAACGCCGAAGCCGTTGCCCAGCTACGCGACAGCGTCCAGGGCGTGCGCCGTGAAGTCGACCATCAGACCAAGATGGCGCAGGAAGCGACCCGCACCGCGGAACATTCCAACAGCCAGGTCCGCAGTCTGATGGAAGTTGCCGACGGCATCGGAGAAATCATCAGCCTGATCTCCGGCATCGCCGAACAGACCAATCTGCTCGCCCTCAACGCCACCATCGAAGCGGCCCGCGCCGGTGAGGCCGGCAAGGGATTCGCCGTCGTCGCTTCGGAGGTGAAATCGCTGGCCAGCCAGACCGCCAAGGCGACCGAACAGATTTCCAGCCAGATCCAGAGCATGCAGGAGCAGACCGGCTCAAGCGTCGAGGCAATTCGCTCCGTGACGGAGCACATCGAGAAGATGAACGAGATCTCCCGCTCGATTTCCGAGGCCATCGAGGCGCAGATCGCCATCGCCGACGAAATCGACCGCTCGATGGCGGCCACCGTGTCGACGACCCACTCCGTGATCGATTCCGTGAAGCGCGTTTCCGGCGACGTCGGCGACACCCGCAATGCCGTATCGACGCTCGATCAGTCGACCGCCGGCATGTCGGATCAGATTCGCACGCTCTCCGGCTCGATGGCGCAGTTCCTCGGCACGATCCGCGCGCGGTAAGTTTCTCCAGCAAAAAACGCCGCCGGAGAGCCCCCGGCGGCGTTTTCTTTTCATGCAACGGCGATTTGATCAGGCCGCTTCCTGACCGGCTCCGACCGATTCGAAGTGCAGCCGGTCGGTACCGGCCGACACACGAACCTTCGCACCGTCCGCGATGTCACCGGCAAGGATTTTTTCGGCCAGCGGATCCTGAACGAATTTCTGGATCACCCGCTTCAGCGGCCGGGCGCCATAGACCGGATCGTAGCCCTTGGCGGCAAGCCAGGCGCGCGCCGCATCGTCGAGGTCGATCGTGATCTTGCGATCCTGTAGAAGCGCCTTGAGCCGCAACATCTGAATGTCGACGATCGCGCCCATCTGCGCCTTCTGCAGCCGGTGGAACAGAATGATGTCGTCGAGGCGGTTGAGGAATTCAGGCCGGAAACTGGCCTTCACCACACTCATCACGTCATCGCGCACCGCGTCGACATCCTGCCCCTCGGGCTGATTTGCCAGATATTCCGACCCCAGATTCGAGGTCAGGATGATCAGCGTGTTGCGGAAGTCGACCGTGCGGCCCTGACCGTCGGTCAGCCGGCCGTCGTCGAGCACCTGAAGCAGCACGTTGAAAACGTCCGGATGGGCCTTTTCGATCTCGTCGAACAGCACAACCTGATACGGCCGGCGCCGGACCGCTTCGGTCAGCGCGCCGCCCTCCTCGTAGCCGACATAGCCCGGAGGCGCGCCGATCAGCCGGGCGACCGAGTGCTTCTCCATGTATTCCGACATGTCGACGCGCACCATCGCCGCCTCGTCGTCGAACAGGAAGGTCGCGAGCGCCTTGGTCAGCTCGGTCTTGCCGACGCCGGTGGGGCCGAGGAACATGAACGAGCCGATCGGCCGGTTCGGATCCTGCAGGCCGGCCCGCGCGCGGCGAACCGCGGTTGAAACCGCATGCACGGCCTCTTCCTGACCAATCACGCGCTTGGCGAGTTCGTCTTCCATGCGCAAGAGCTTGTCGCGCTCGCCCTCGAGCATCTTGTCGACCGGTACGCCGGTCCAGCGCGACACGACCTGGGCGACGTGATCCGCCGTCACGGCCTCGTCGACCATGGTCTCGGCAGCTTCGCCGCCGCTCTCCTGCTCGGCCGCTTCGGTTTCGGCGAGCTTTTTCTCAAGGTCGGGAATGACGCCATAGGCAATCTGACCCGCCTTGGCGAGATCGCCCGAACGCTGCGCCTTTTCCAGATCGATTCGCGCCTCGTCGAGCGCGGCCTTGATCGACTGCGCACCGGCGAGCTTCTGCTTTTCCGCCTGCCAGCGCGCCGTCAGCCCGGCCGACTTCTCCTCGAGATCGGCCAGTTCTTTCTCGAGCCGTTCGAGACGGTCCTTGGAGGCCTGATCGGTCTCCTTCTTCAGCGCCTCACGCTCGATCTTGAGCTGGATGATGCGCCGGTCGAGTTCGTCGAGCTCTTCCGGTTTGGAATCGACCTGCATTCTGAGCCGCGCCGACGCCTCGTCGATAAGATCGATCGCCTTGTCCGGCAGGAACCGGTCGGTGATGTAGCGATTCGACAGGGTCGCGGCCGACACAATCGCCGAGTCGGTGATGCGCACGCCGTGATGCAGTTCGTACTTCTCTTTCAGGCCGCGCAGGATCGAGATCGTATCCTCGACCGTCGGCTCGGAAACGAACACCGGCTGGAACCGGCGGGCGAGTGCAGCGTCCTTTTCGACATGCTTGCGGTACTCGTCGAGCGTCGTCGCGCCGACGCAGTGCAGCTCGCCACGGGCCAGCATCGGCTTCAACAGGTTCGACGCATCCATCGAGCCTTCCGCCTTGCCGGCACCAACGAGCGTGTGCATCTCGTCGATGAACAGGATGATGCCGCCCTCGGCCGACTGCACCTCGGAAAGAACCGCTTTCAGCCGCTCCTCGAATTCGCCGCGATATTTCGCGCCCGCAATGAGCGAGCCCATGTCGAGAGCGAGCAGGCGCTTGTCCTTGAGGCTTTCCGGCACGTCGCCATTGACGATGCGCAGCGCCAGCCCCTCGGCAATCGCCGTCTTGCCGACGCCCGGCTCGCCGATCAGCACCGGATTGTTCTTGGTCCGCCGCGACAGGACCTGCATGGCGCGCCGGATTTCCTCGTCACGGCCGATCACCGGATCGAGCTTGCCGTCGCGCGCTGCCTGGGTCAGATCGCGGGCATATTTCTTCAGCGCGTCATAGCCCTGTTCGGCCGAAGCCGAATCGGCGGTGCGCCCCTTGCGGATTTCATTGATCGCCTGGTTCAGGCCCGTCGGCGTCACGCCCGCATCGGCGAGCATCTTTGACGTCGCGGCGGCCTTTTCCATGGCCAGCGCAAGCAACAGCCGTTCAACCGTGACAAAGGAATCGCCGGCCTTCTTGGCAAGCTCTTCCGCGGTGTCGAACACCTTGGCAACCGGCTGGCCGAGATAGAGCTGGCCGTCGCCGCCCGAGACCTTCGGCATCTTGTCGAGCGCCCGCTCGACCGCCTGCAGCGCATCCTTGGCGCGCCCGCCGGCGCGTTCGATCAAACCGGCGGCCATGCCCTCGGAATCGTCGAGCAGAACCTTCAGAATATGTTCCGGCGCGAATTGCTGGTGCCCGCGGGTCAGGGCCTGATTCTGCGCCGACTGAATGAAGCCGCGTGCCCGTTCGGTATATTTTTCGAAATTCATTTCGCAGTGCTCCTCAAGCCCGCCGGCTTCACCCGAAGCATGATCCCGACGTCGATGGATTACGCGTTATACAACGCCTGCAGCCCCCGATTGGCCGGCTGCACCCCCGATATAGTGATGCATTTTGGCAACAAAAGAGGTGACGACGCGTCGCAGCGAAAACGCTACACCAAAGCCGCACTCTGCGCCCGCGCCGATCACGAGGACCGATCATGCCGTCGACACCCGCCGCCCGTCTCGCCGCTCTCTACCGCTATCCCGTAAAGGGCCTGTCGGCCGAACAGCTCCAGGACGTCGCAGTGGAGGAAGGCGCCGTCTTCCCCTTCGACCGGGCCTACGCCATCGAATTTCGCGACTCGGGTTTCGATGAAGAAAACCCCCAGCATGTCAGCAAATCCAAATTCCTGCAGATGGCGCTGTTCAACGAACTGGCGCCGCTGAAGACGAGCGTTGATACGGCATCAAAGACCCTGACAGTGCGCACGCCGGAGGGAGAAATCGCTGTCGAGGCCAGCCTCGATACCCCGGAAGGCCGCCGGGCAATCGAGGATGCCTTCGCGAAACTGCTGAAATCGCCGCCGACGCGCCCGCTGCGCCTTGTTGCCGGCCGCACCATCGCGCTGACCGATCAGCGCCGCCCGCTGATCTCGCTGATCAATCTGGCAAGCGTCGCCGACCTCGGAAGCGCCATGGCGATGAACCTCGACCCCGCACGCTTTCGCGGCAACCTCTATATCGACGGCTGGGACGCATGGGCCGAGACCGGCCTCATCGGCAAGACGCTGCGCATCGGCGATGCCGAGTTCAGCGTAGAGAAAGCTATCGAGCGCTGCGTCGCGACCGAGCTCGATCTGGAAACCGGCACCCGCAACGCGCCTGTCCTCGACACGCTACGCGAGTGTTATGGCCATCTCGATTGCGGTATCTTCCTCGCCGTCACCAAGCCGGGCACCGTCCGCCCCGGCGATGAGGTGACGATCCTCGGCTGAGCCTTCCCCACAAACGACAACGGCCGGACAAAAGGCCCGGCCGTTGAATATCTCAATCCGCAAAAAGCGACGGTCAGGCGTCGCTCGTCGCGGCTTCCCCGGAAGCCGGCGCCGCCTCGTCGCTGGCGCTTGATTTACGGCTGCGACGGGCACGCGCCGGAGCAGCTTCCGCGGCTTCCGCAGCTTCTGCGACGTCTTCACCGCTTGCGCTCTCGTCGTCACCTTCGCCGCGCACAGGCTTGGTGCGGCTGCCGCGACCGCGGCTGCCGCGAGCACGACGCTTCGGCTTGCCGCTCTCGTCCTCGTCGGCCTCGACCGACACCTCTGCGGGCACCTCGGCGGGCGCCTCGCTCGGCTCAGCCGCAACATCCTTGCCGTTGGCGCCGTTTTCCGGCACGCCTTCGGCTTCGTCGACCTCGGCGGGTTTCGCTCCGTTGCGGCCGCGCCGGCTGCTGCCATTGGCGCCCTTGGCCTCGATGCCGGGCATTCCGTCGACGAAAGGCTGCGGCGCATCCGGCGCAATCACCGGCGCGCGACTACGCCCCTGCTGCGAACCGGACCGGGGGGCCTGGGTCTGGGCCTGCGTCTCGTCGTCCGATGCCATATCGTCGGTACGATCGTCATCGCGTTGCGGAACGGCGTTCTGGCCCTGAGCCGCGGCAATGATGCGGAAGTAATGCTCTGCGTGCTGCAGATAGTTTTCCGCAATGATCCGGTCGCCGGACGCCTGAGAGTCACGCGCGAGCTGAACGTATTTCTCCGCCACATGCATGGCCGTACCGCGGATTTTCACGTCCGGGCCATTGGACTCATACGTTCTCGACAGCGGATTGGAGGGCTTGCGGCTCCGTCCACGCATCCGCTTGTTCTGATTATTCTGCCTCATTAGCCGTTTCTCTTCCGGGAAGAATTGCCTGGATCGGGAGGTCGAACCAAGAACCCTGATTCCCGAATGCCATCTGGACCGTTCGGTTAAAGACGTCGAACGAAATTGCGCTAAGGTCTCCAAGTATCCATCGGTCGCATCCGACCGACCGTTTTACAGTCGGGGTCAAACGCTTTTGCCGATTTTCAGCAGACCGAGAGGAGCACGGATGATCTAACAAAGGTGGCTATCACCTGCAAGACCCGTCGAAACGCCCTGGATCACGTTTCGTTTGCGAGCCGGTCATCACCTCCGTGCGTCGGCGCACCGAAACTAGCCGGTTCGCCCGCTATTTCCAAGGGTTATTTTAATAGGCCGCCCCTTTTGCCATCGCTCTACGCAATCACACGAAGTGCGCCCACAGGACGCGATCATGGCCGGAAAGGTCCGGGCGATGGCCCGAAACGATCAATCCGGCGTTCGTAAAGATGTCCGCCACATCGCTACGCTGCTCAGCGCCGAATTCGACGGCCACGCAACCGCCCGGCGCGAGCAGACGTCGACAGTCGCCGGCAAGCACCCGGTAGGCAGCGAGCCCGTCGGCACCGCCGTCGAGCGCAAGACGCGGATCGTGCTCGCGCACCTCGCGAGAAAGTCCATCGAGCTCGGCCGTGGCGATATAGGGCGGATTGGAGACGAGGTAGTCGAGACCGCCGGCAAGCCCTGCCCCATAATCTGCCCGGACGAACGCCGCGCGCTCCGCGACACCCACCGCCGCCGCATTTTCCCGCGCGGTCAGAAGAGCACTCATCGCCAGATCGACACCGATACCGAACGCATTGGGCAACTCACGCAACAGCGCAATCAGGATCGCGCCCGAACCGGTGCCGATATCGGCAATCGTCAACGGCCGGTCCCGGCCGCCGGTGGCCGCGATATCGTCCAGCACGGCCTCGACCAGAATCTCCGTATCCGGGCGAGGCTCAAGGGTCCCGTCCGAGAGCACGAGTTCGAAATCCCAGAAGCCGCGCCGCCCGAGAATCCGGCCAACCGGCTCGCGCGCCAGCCGCCGTTCGACAAGGCCGCCGAACGTCGTCTGCGCTGCATCGTCGAGCGCGTCGTCATGGTGCAGAACGAGCCGGCCCGGTTCGGTGCCAAGAACGCTTGCCAGCAACAGGCGGGCGTCGAGATCGGGCGTATCGAGCCCCGCCGCGACAAAGGCGTCGCGGGCCCGGCGCCATGCCGCTCCGACTGTCGTCACGCTCAAGCGGCGTCCTCGACGTCGGACAGCAACTTTGCCTGATGATCGGTGACCAGCGCATCGACCATCTCGTCGAGTGCTTCGCCGGCGAGAATTTCGTTCAGCTTGTAGAGCGTCAGCCCGATGCGGTGATCGGTCACCCGGCCCTGCGGGAAATTGTAGGTGCGGATGCGTTCCGACCGGTCGCCGGTGCCGACCTGAGTGCGGCGCGACTCGGCCCGCTCGTTGGCCAGCCGCGAGCGCTCCATGTCGAACAGCCGCGCGCGCAGGATCTGCATCGCCCGCGCCCGGTTCTGGTGCTGCGATTTTTCCGCCTGCACGACGATGATGCCGGTCGGGATGTGAGTAATGCGCACCGCCGAGTCGGTGGTGTTGACGTGCTGCCCGCCGGCGCCCGAGGCGCGCATCGTGTCGATGCGAATATCCTCGTTGCGGATCTCGATATCGACGTCCTGCGCTTCGGGAAGCACCGCTACGGTCGCCGCCGAAGTGTGGATACGGCCGCTCGATTCGGTCGAGGGAACGCGCTGCACCCGATGCACGCCCGACTCGAATTTCATCCGCGCGAACACTCCGCTGCCCGAGATGTTGGCGATGATTTCCTTGTAGCCGCCGGCGTCGCCATCGCTGGCCGAAAGCACCTCGACCTTCCAGCCCTTGATTGCCGCGTAGCGCTCGTACATGCGGAACAGATCGCCGGCGAACAGCGCCGCCTCGTCGCCGCCGGTGCCGGCGCGGACTTCGAGGATCGCACTCTTCTCGTCCGCCGCATCCTTCGGCAGCAGCGCGATCTGCAACCGCTCGACAAGATCCTCGACGGACTCTTCGACCTCCGGCATCTCCATCTCGGCCATCTCGCGCATTTCCGCGTCGGTGTCCGGCGTTTCGATCAGCTCCTCCAGATCGGCCAGTTCCGCCTTCTTGCTGTTCAGCTCACGAACCATCGCCGCGATCGGTTCCAGCTCGGCATATTCCCGCGACAGCTTCACGTAGGTTTCTGGATCCGGATTCGACGCCATCTTCGATTCGATGCTTTCGAAGCGGGCAATCAGGCTGTCGAGTTTTTCTTGTGCGATCATGAAGGAACCTGTCGGCTGAACGGGGATTGGAACTGGCTGCAGCAAAACGGCTGATTGCGGCAGCTACAGCGGGATCCCGTGCGAGTCAGCATAATGCTTGATGAAGGAACGGATATCGCCGCGCGCGTGCGAATCTTCAAGCCTCGTCAGCAACTCGCCTTCGAAGTCGCCCGCATCGAGCTTGCGCAGCATCGCCTTCACCGGCCCGATCGAGGCCGGCGCCATTGAGAGATTGCGGAAGCCGATACCGATCAACGCCATTGCTTCCAGTGTGCGTCCGCCGATCTCGCCGCATAGCGATACCGGCACATCGGCTCTTGCGGCACAGACGATGATCTTGCGCAGGGCGCGCAGGAACGACAGCGACAGCGGATCGAACCGGTCGGCCACCTGCGGATTACTGCGGTCTGACGCGGTGACGAAGTGGAACAGATCGTTCGAACCGATCGAGGCGAAGTCGACCTCCGAGAACAGCTCGTCGAGCTCGAACAGCAGCGCCGGCACCTCGATCATCACGCCGAGACGCACCACGACCGGCGTTTCGTGCTCGTGGCCGATCAGGTGCTGTTTCTCACGCTCGACGATTTCGCGCGCCCGGCGGAATTCGTTGACCTCGGTCACCATCGGGAACATGAGATTGAGTTCGCGCCCGGCCGCCGCGCGCAGCATCGAGCGGATCTGCGTGCGCATCAGCCCCGGCCGGTCGAGCCCAAGGCGGATCGCCCGCCAGCCCATTGCCGGGTTTTCCTCCTGGATCGAGCGCAGATAGGGCAGCACCTTGTCGCCGCCGATATCGAGCGAACGGAAGGTCACCGGTCGCGGACCCGCGGCATCGAGAACCTGGCGATACAGGTTCATCTGCTCGCGCATGCGCGGAAACGTCGTCGAGATCATGAACGGCAGTTCGGTGCGGAACAGCCCGATGCCGTCGGCACCCGACTCGTCGATATGCGGCAGGTCGACCAGCAGACCGGCATTGAGCATCAACGGGATCGCCTGTCCGTCGCGGGTGATCGACGGGCGACCGCGCAGCCGCTTGTACTGAGCCTGCCGGCGCGCGCGAAACTTGACCTTTTCACCATAGGCGCGTTCGACATCCGGCGGCGGCCGCAGGTGCACATGCCCCGACACGCCGTCGAGGATGATCGCGTCACCCGCCTCGCACAGCGACGTGATGCCGAGCACCTGTCCGACGGTTGGAATACCAAGCGCCCGGGCCACGATGGTGACGTGGCTCATCGGCCCGCCTTCTTCCAGCACCAGACCGCGCACACGCGCCCTGTCGTAGTCGAGCAGTTCCGCCGCGCCCATGTTTCGCGCGATGATCAGCGCGTCCTTCGGAACGGCCTCCAGATCGACATCGTCGAGCGGCGTGCCGACAAGCGAGCGCAGCAGCCGGTTGGCGAGATCGTCGAGATCGTGCAGCCGCTCGCGCAAATACGGATCGGTCTGGCGTAGCATGCGGGCACGGGTATCGTTCTGCACCTTTTCGACCGCCGCCTCGGCGGTCAGACCGTTGCGCACCGCCTCTTCCATGCGCCTGACCCAGCCGCGGTCGTAGGCGAACATCCGGTAGGCCTCGAGCACGTCGCGGTGCTCGCCATGCTGGCCGAGATCGCCGCGGTCGAGCATGTCGTCGATCGACAGCCGCAACCGGTCGACCGCCGACTGCAGCCGCTCCAGTTCGCGGTCCATGTCCTCGGCGATCAGATTGGTGACCACCACCCGCGGCTCGTGCAGCACCACATGACCAAGGCCGATGCCATCCGAGAGCGGCAGCCCCTCGACCTGCATCGACCGGCGCAGGTCGAGCTGCTGGCCGACCGGCGAGACCCCGGTGAAGACACCGGTCGCCGCCATTTCGGCAATGACCATCGCCGTCGTCTGAAGCGCCTCGATCTCCTCATCGGTGTAGGCGCGCTGCGCCCGGTTCTGCACAACGAGGACGCCGAGCGTGCGACCGGCGCGCAGGATCGGCACGCCGAGGAAGGAGTGATAGACCTCTTCGCCGGTCTCCGGCTTGTAGGCAAAGGCGGGATGGGTCTGGGCGTCGGACAGCGACAGCGTCTTCGCCTCGGCGGCGATCAGGCCGACCAGGCCCTCACCGACGCGCAGGCTCGTCTGGTGGACGGCGGCGCGGTTGAGACCTTCGGTGGCAAACAGTTCCAATACGCCGTCGGCCCGCAGGAAATATACCGAGCAGACTTCCGCGACCATGTTGGCCGCGATGAGAACAACGATCTTGTCGAGCCGTTCCTGCGGACTGATCGGCTCCGCCATGACCTCGCGGAGACGACGAAGCAGCAGCCGTGGGCCGGCGAGGGAACCCCGCATCGTTTACCCATTCCCTGGCGCCGCGAGCGATCAGATTCGCTTCACGAGAAATCCGAAGCGTCGTGTGACAGGAGACGCCGCGCCTCACCCCTGTCCGTCGAGATCGTATACCGAATGCAAAGTCCGCACCGCAAGCTCGGTATAGGCGGCCTCGATCAGAACGGAGATTTTGATTTCCGAAGTGGTGATCGCAAGAATGTTGATATTGCGCTCGGCAAGCGCGCGGAACGCATCGGCGGCAACGCCGGCGTGGCTGCGCATACCGATGCCGATTACCGACACCTTGACCACGTCCTTGCGGCCTTCGAGGATCTCGTAGCCGATCTCCGCGCGCGCCTCTTCGATGACACCGATCGCCCGCTCGTAATCCGATTCCGGCACGGTGAAGGTGATGTCGGCGGTCGAACCGTCCGACGATACGTTCTGGACGATCATGTCGACGTTGAAATGGTGATCGGCGAGACGCACGAACACACCGGCGGCGACGCCGGGACGATCCGGCACCCGGCGGATGGAGATCTGCGCCTCGTCCTTGGAATAGGCGATACCGGTAACGACCTGCTGTTCCACGATCTCTTCCTCGTCACAAATAAGGGTGCCCGGCGGCATGTTGCCGACGCCGACCTGCGGCGCGTCCGGATCGTCGAAGCTCGAGCGCACGAACACGCGCACCCCATGCACCATCGCCAGTTCGACCGAGCGCACCTGCAGAACCTTGGCGCCGAGCGAAGCCATCTCCAGCATTTCCTCGAACGCCACCCGGTCGAGGCGGCGCGCCTTCTGCACGATGCGCGGATCGGTCGTGTAGACGCCGTCGACGTCGGTGTAGATGTCGCAACGGTCGGCGTTGATCGCGGCGGCGATCGCCACCGCGCTGGTGTCCGAACCGCCGCGCCCGAGCGTCGCGATGCGATTATCGGGACCAATGCCCTGGAACCCCGCGACCACGGCGACCTGGCCCTGCGACAGCCGCTCGATCAGCCTGTCGCCCTTGATCTCCATGATCCGCGCTGCGCCATGCGCGTCGTCGGTCTCGATAGCGATCTGCCAACCCTGCCAGGAACGCGCCTCGATCCCCATCGACTGCAGCACCAGCGCCAGCAGACCGGAGGTCACCTGCTCGCCCGACGCGACGACCGCATCGTACTCGCGCGCATCATGCAGCGGCGCCGCCTCGCGGCACAGGCCGACAAGCTTGTTGGTTTCGCCGGACATCGCCGACACCACGACGGCAACCTCGTTGCCGGCGTCGACCTCGCGCTTCACATGCCGCGCGACATTGCGAATACGGTCGAGATCGGCAACCGACGTGCCACCGAATTTCATTACCAGACGCGCCATGGGACACGTTACTCACGGTTTTCGTGGCCGGGACCGGCCGAGAGCCTTTGCGAACAAAGGAGCGATTGGCGGCATTCCATACAAAGAACCGCGCCCGCCTGCAACGGTCAACACGCGTTCGATGACTTGACAAGGCCCGAACCGGGCGAGAACTAATCAGCATAGAACGCGCCCGCCGGCGGCATTGCCCGGGCGGCGAACCCAGATCCCGAAAGGCGACATCATGTCCAGCGATCCCAACAAAAGCGGCGCCACCGTCGATGCAAGCGAGGTCGCGCGCTTCTCGGCCATGGCCGACCAGTGGTGGGATCCGACCGGCAAGTTCCGCCCGCTGCACCAGCTCAACCCGGTGCGCCTCGCCTACATCAAGGAAGCGGCATCACGCCAGTTCGACCGCGACGTCAACGATCCGCAGGCGCTCAAGGGTCTGCGCGTGCTCGACATTGGCTGCGGCGGCGGCCTGTTGAGCGAACCGATGGCCCGGCTTGGCGCCACCGTCGTCGGCGCCGACCCCTCGCCGACCAATATCGAGATCGCCCGCCTGCATTCGGCGCGCTCCGGCCTTGAGATCGATTTCCGGGCAACCGATGCCGAAAGCCTCGCCGCGGACGGCGAGACATTCGACATCGTGCTCAACATGGAAGTGGTCGAGCACGTCGCCGACGTGCCGCTGTTCCTCAACACCTGCGCCGAGATGGTCCGCCCCGGCGGATTGATGTTCGTTGCGACCATGAACCGCACCCTGAAAGCCTATGCGCTCGCCATTGTCGGCGCGGAATACATTTTGCGCTGGCTGCCACGCGGCACACACCAGTGGGACAAGTTCCTGCGGCCCGATGAACTGGAGTCGATGCTGACGTCGGCAGGTCTCGTCGTCGACGACATGAGCGGCATTTCCTTCGATCCGCTTCGCGATAACTGGCGCAGAACCGCCAATCTCGACGTCAATTACATGCTCTCGACGCACAAGCCGCGCTAGCCCGTCAAGCAAATCTGACGCTACGTAATATTCGGAGCATTAATTCCTAGAGTTGGCCGCGTCAGTTACCTTTGGGAATACTTTGCCGGCGCAATTCCAAAGAAAACCCCCGACTTTCCCGGGACTGTATAGTTAAGGGATAGAGTGCGAATATAGGAAGTATTAAGCAATTTCCGTGTTTCTGGAGAGTCAGAAAACACGGGAATCTGATCATGTCCTTCAAAATTCGCACCTGGATCCTGCTCGCCGTGCTCGGAATTGCGGCGATCTCGCTCGGCACGACGGGATTCCTGGGCTACAAGCAGAGCCACTCACTCGTCAGCACCGCCATTTCGCAGCGCCTTCACAGCCTGCAGGAAAGCCTCAGCGCGCAAATCGCGGCCGAAGGCCAGCGCGCGGTCTCGCTTGCCGAAGCCATCGCCCACCAGCCTGACATCGTCGCAGCCTTTGCCGCGCAGGATCGCGAACAGCTCGCCAAGCTGCTTGTCCCCGTTCAGGACTACATGAAACCCAACTACGGTGTCCGCCAGTTCCAGTTCCATCTGCCGCCGGCAACATCGTTCCTGCGCGTCCACAAGCCGGCCAAATTCGGCGACGACCTGTCCTCGTTCCGCAAGACCGTGTTGCGCGCCAACGTCGAGAAGGAAAAGTCGCTCGGGCTTGAAGTCGGTGTCGCCGGCCTCGGCATGCGCGGCGTCGTCCCGATCAACGCCGACGGCAAGCACATCGGCTCGGTCGAATTCGGCCTCGCCTTCGGCCAGTTCTTCTTCGACAATTTCAAGCAGCGGTTCGGCTCCGACGCCGCGCTTTATCTGAAGCGTGAGGCGGGCTGGGACCGTTTCGCCAGCACCTTCCCGGAGAGTTTTGCACTTTCCGACGAAATGCTCGAAGCGAGTTTCGCCGCCGAACAGATCGATCCGGTACGCGATATCGAAGGCATCACGACAGCGCTCATCTATGAGCCGGTGACCGACTTCTCCGGCACCGTGATCGGCGTCGTCGCCATCGGCATCGACCGTTCCGCCTTCGACGCAACGCTGCAGGAAGGCCTGCTCTTCACGCTGCTGTTCGCCGCTGTCGCCCTTCTCGTCGCAATCGGCATCACCATTGCGCTCGACCGTCATATCGGCCGTCGTCTGCAGCGCCTGACCGGCAACATGACGCGGCTTGCCGATGGCGACACCAGCATCGAGCTCAAGGCCATCAGCGACAAGGACGAGATCGGCGACATGGCCCGCGCCGTCGAGGTGTTCAAGACCAACGCCATCGAGCGCGAACGCCTCGAAGCCGATGCGGATCACGCCCGCGCCGCCGAAACCAAACGTCAGGACCGCATCGAGCATCTCATCGGCGAGTTCCGCGAGAAGACCCGTTCGGTCCTCGAAGTGGTGACCACCAGCAGCGGTCAGCTGAATGCAACCGCCCAGGCGCTGATGTCGGTGGCCGAAAACACCGCCATGCAGTCATCGAGCTCTGCGGCGGCTTCAGAAGAAGCCTCGTCGAACGTGCAGACGGTTGCCGCCGCCGCCGAAGAGCTATCGGCCTCCATCGAGGAAATCCGCCGCCAGATCGGTCACGCCACGACCACCATCCGCGACACCAGTTCGGCCGCCGCCAGCGCCAACACCCAGGTTGCCGGCCTTGCCGACGCCGCCGACCAGATCGGTTCGGTGATCACCCTCATTCAGGACATCGCCGAACAGACCAACCTTCTGGCGCTCAACGCCACCATCGAGGCCGCCCGGGCGGGCGAAGCCGGCAAGGGCTTCGCCGTGGTCGCCTCCGAGGTCAAGTCGCTCGCCAGCCAGACGGCAAAGGCGACCGACGAGATCAGCGCCCACATCAACACGATCCAGTCCTCGACCCACGAGGCCGTCGGTTCGATCGAGCGGATCGCCAGCGAGATGGGCAATGTCGCCGGCACCACCGAGGCAATCTCGGCGGCTATCGACGAACAGGCCTCGGCGTCCGTCGAGATCAGCCAGAACGTCCAGCAGGCGGCCGCCGGCACCCAGGAAGTCGCACACAACATCACCGGCGTCAGCACCTCGGTATCGGAAACCCGCGACGGCGCCGGCAACGTGATGACGGTCTCCGAAACGGTTTCCGAGCGGGTTCGCGAGCTCGAAGACGTGGTCGAAAGCTTCCTCAAGGAAGTCGCCGCGGCCTGATCGCGCAACGCCGCTCAAAACACGAAACGGCCGCTCCTTGAGGGCGGCCGTTTTCACATCCGAAGCCGTCTCGGTCTTCAGTTCTGATCTTCGGGAAGGATCGGCAGCGGCATCACGTCAACGCCTTCCTCGAGCAGCTCTTCGGCATCTTCCAGCGTCGTCTCGCCATAGATGCCGCGCTCCTCGGCGTCGCCATAGTGGATCTTGCGCGCCTCCTCGGCGAAACGCGAACCGACATAGTCGGCATTGGCGACGACTTCCTTGCGGATATAGCGCGCCAGTTCGACCATGCGCTGCTGATCCGGCGCCAGCGCACCCAGCGACGGCGGCGTCGTGGCAGCCGATACGGCCGCACCCGTCCCGCTGTCGGACGCGGAACTCCGCGAAACCGGGCCCGCCTCAACCAGGGCCGGACGCCCCTTCTTGGTGCCGACCACGGCAGGCGCCATCAGCTTCTTGCTAATCTCGGTCGACCCGCACATCGGACAGCCCAGACCGGCGCTCTTGACCTGCCCGTCGAAATCGGCGGAATCGCGGAACCAGCCCTCGAAATCATGGCCCTGGTCGCAGTTCAGCGAATAACGGATCATGCCCTTTCCTTCCGATTACGCCGGCCAATTGCGCTGGCTTGTAGGGCTCAGCCCTTCGCGCCCGTCACTCGGATGCAATCGTGTCACCGATCTCGAACGGACGATCGTTGCTCAACGACGGCACACGCCCACGCGTCGCCGCGATCGCATCGAGATCGAGATCCGCATGGATGACGCAAGGGTCGGTGCCGGCTTCGGCCAGCACGACGCCCCACGGATCGATGATCAGGCTGTGACCGAACGTATCGCGACCGTTCTCATGATGCCCGCCTTGCGCCGCCGCCATGACGAAGCAACCGTTCTCGATCGCCCGGGCGCGCAGCAGAATATGCCAGTGCGCCTCGCCCGTCTGCTTGGTGAAGGCCGCCGGCACGGTGAGCAGCGACGCGCCGGCCTTGGCAAGCGCGCGATAGAGATGGGGAAAGCGCAGATCGTAACAGATCGACATGCCGACCTTGATATCGCCCATCGGCGCGACCACCGCATCCGTCCCGGCGCGGTAGGTTTTCGATTCCCGATAGCGCTCTCCGCCCGGCAGATCGACATCGAACATGTGGATCTTGTCGTAGCGTGCCGCGATCGTCCCGTCCGGCGCGATCAGGAAAGAGCGGTTCGCCGCGCGCTCCGGCTCAACCAGCACCGCCAGCGAGCCGATATGCAGCCAGATGCCGAGTTCTTCCGCCAGCGCCCGAAAACGGGCCAGCCCGGCATCGTCGTCTTGCCGCGTGATCGAGGCGAACAGCACCTCGCGGTCGAGTTCCATCAAGGCCGTCTGCTCGGGCGTCAGAACATAGGTCGCACCGCCGGCAGCCGCTTCGCGGATCAACGCTTCGGCTTCGGCGATATTGCCATCGACTGAACGCGATGCGCAGAGCTGAACGCAGGCTGCCTTGAGGATCGTCATGCTCGTTTCACCCTTCTTCGCGCAGCTCTGACCGCGCACAGTCTTTGTCCCTGCAGACAACCTGGTCTGCAAGGTTCACCTGGACCGGAATGTTAGCACATCCTGGCTGTCAAACCACTGACCGCAATCTAGCCTGCGATGGTCGTTGGCAACCCGGGGAAAGGAAGGATACGGGAGCGATGCAGCGAGCTCCGCAACACCGCGAGGGACCCCGTTCAGGCATTCAGCAGCGGGTCGAGACCGCCGGCCCGATCAAGGGCATAGAGCTCGTCGCAGCCGCCGATATGCTTCTCGCCGATGAAGATCTGCGGGAACGTGCTGCCACCGCTCGAGCGGGCGATCATCTCGTCGCGTTTCGCGGGATCGCCGGTCGCATCGATCTCATTGAAGTCGACGCCCTTCTGGGCGAGCAGCCGCTTGGCCGCCGTGCAATAGCCACAGAACTTTCGGGTGTAGATCACAACATCAGGCATTCGGCATTCCATTCTGGCAGCCATCGCAAATGCGCGGCAGAGGTCACAGATGCTGGACGGCACCACCCCTGAATGGCGCGACCACGAGTATATTACCGATCACTTATAAATCAGTCGGCTCGCCACCGACAACCCTGGCGAACACCAGCACATCGACCTCGGCGGCGCCTGCGCGCAGCAAGGCGCGGGTGCAGGCATTCACCGTCGCCCCGGTGGTCAGCACGTCGTCGACCAGAACGACACGCCGGCCATCAATCGCGGCACGGCTGTCGGGATCGACACGAAAAGCCCCCTGCACGTTGCGCGCCCGCTCGTTGCAGGTAAGGCCGACCTGCTGACGGGTCGCGCGAATACGCACCAGCGCCGCCGGCTCGACCCGGCAATGCGCTGTCGACGCAATGCGTTCGGCCAGCAATGCCGACTGGTTGAAACGCCGCCGCCACAGCCGCCAGCGATGCAGCGGCACCGGGACAAGCACCGTGTCCTCATCGAGCAGTTCGCTTCCCGCACGCACCATCATGCGGGCCAGATAAGTGGCGACGTCGTGCCGGTCGCGGTACTTCAGCCCGTGCACCAAATCCCGCGCCGCGCCGCTGTAGACGGCGACCGCGCGCGCCCGGTTGAACGGTGGCGGTTCGGCAATCGCCGCCGCGCTCAGCGCACCGGATCCAAGATCATAGGCAAACGGCGTACCCAGCCGCTCGCAATAGGGCCGCTCGATCAGGCGAAGCCCGCTCCAGCAGCTCGAACAGAGCGCATCGACATCGGCAACAGGCCGGCGACAGGCCAGGCAGACCGGCGGCAACACCGCATCGACCACACGGTGAAATGCCCGCACGGCGGTGCCGCGCAACACTCCCATTGCGCCTGTTCCTGCAATCGCCGGCTTATTTGTCAAAACCTCTCCCCCGGTAGGGAAAGAAGTCTAGAGCATTTCCGACGCGTCAGCCCGCAAAATACCGCAGCCCCCCCGGGGCTCGAGCAACCACCGACTTGCCTTCAGCTCCGCGAAGGCCCAAACCGTAACCGCGCGCCATCGCCGTCCGGCCCGGCCTGGAACCGCAAGAAGCCAACACGGATCACCAATGCCCCTGTCACCATCCACGCCCGAAAACCTCCTGTTCGACCGCGCCCTGCTCGCCCGGCACCGTATCCGCGCCCTGCGCGCTGCGGTCGACGGCGCCGACTTCCTGCTGCGCAGCGTCGTCGAGGATACCGGCGACCGGCTTGCCGTCACCATGCGATGCTTCGAGACCGGCGTCGCGCTCGGCGATTTCACCGGGCAAACCGCGGCGATGCTGCAGTCTTCGGGCAAGGTCGAGACGATCATCCGTGCCGACGGTCTCATCGCCGGCAGCGATCCGGGCCGACCCGACCTCGTCATCGACGAGGAAGCGTTGCCCTTTGCCGAAGCCTCCCTCGACCTTGTCATCTCACCGCTTGCGCTGCATTTCGTCAACGATCTGCCGGGCGCGCTGATCCAGATCCGCCGCGCGCTGAAACCGGACGGATTGTTGCTTGCCGCCTTCCTTGGCGGCGAAACGCTGACCGAGTTGCGTCAGGTGATGCTGGAAGCCGAACTGGCCTGTGGCGACGGCGCGGCGCCTCGCGTTCTGCCGGTCGCGGAGTTGCGCGATGCCGGATCGCTGCTGCAGCGGGCGGGCTTTGCCCTGCCGGTGACCGATCGCGATCGCCTCACGGTGCGCTACGATACCCTGTTCCACCTGATCCGCGACCTGCGCGCCATGGGCGCGACGAATATCCTTGCCGAACGTGACCGACGACCGGTGCCGCGGGCCCTGTTCCTCAAGGCGGCCGAACTCTATCAGGAGCGCTTCAGCGATCCCGACGGACGCATCCGCGCCACCTTCGAAATCATCTCGCTGTCAGGATGGGCGCCCTCGCCCGATCAGCAAAAGCCGCTGGCGCCCGGTTCGGCGAAAATGCGGCTCGCCGATGCGCTCAAGACCGAGGAAATCAGCGCGGGGGAAACGGCTGATCCAGCGGATCGGTCGCACAGTCCTCGTTGACCAGATCGTTCCAGCGCAGATACGGCGAGTTGTTCTGCCGACAGACCGGTTTCTTCACCGAACCGGTGACGATCATGTCGGGCACATAGGAGTCGCCACGCCCGGCGATCACGGTTTCCATCCGCATCGTGAACGACAACAACACCGCCGAGAACACCAGCGCCACGGCGACCGAGATCAGCGCGAATTCGAGACTGGTCATTCCCGAGCGGTCGTCGAGAAACCGTCGCACAAGCTCTTTGACGTGGCGCATGGCAATCCCTCACAGGTCCTGCGGCACCGCGCGCGGCCCCGCAGAGGAAACAGATCGCCTAAAATTGCCGGAAAAACCTTAACGCACCGGTAACCACGCCGGGAAACAGATGAGAAAAACACCCGCTCCCGCGCGACGTGAGGAAAGGCCGTATTCGTTCTGGAGAAGCGCTATTGGCCCGCCGGGAACATCGCCGCCACGAGCGCGAACAGGTTCTCGGAAACGGCCTCACTGACAGCCGATGCAGCGCCGATCGAGATGATGGCGAACATCGCCGCAAGCAACGAGTATTCGATCGCCGTGGTGCCTTCCTCATCGCGCAGGAACGCCCGCGCGGAACTAATACACCCGCCGAAAGCCGCGCCTTTTGAGGCTTCACGTCGCACACTTCCTGGAGAGATCCATTCCTGCTGCATTGTCACTTCGGCCCCACTGCTGTGTTCTGGCCGCATCACAACAGGTCGATGAGATGCGGAATCAACGGCTCGTCGGCCGGCGGCATCGGAAAATCGCGCAACCGGTTCGGCTTGACCCATTTGAGGGCCTGACCTTCCCGGGCAACGACGGTTCCCGACCATCGGCGACAGGCATAGAGTGGCATCAAAAGATGAAAATCGGGATAAGCGTGGCTGGCGAAGGTCAGCGGGGCAAGGCAGGCCGCATTAACCGAAATGCCGAGTTCCTCGTGCAATTCCCGGATCAGGCTGTCCTCGGGCCGTTCGCCGGGTTCCAGCTTGCCACCGGGAAATTCCCACAGTCCGCCAAGCGCCTTGTCGGCCGGGCGCTGTGCGATCAGCACCCGCCCGTCGCTGTCGATCAACGCGCAGGCAACGACGAGCAGGATCGAAAGATCGGCATTTGCTTCGTTCACCCTGTCGGACCCCGGCTCAGCTGCGATAATCGCCGTTGATGGCGACATAGGCCTTGGTCAGGTCGCAGGTCCACACCGTGTCCCTGCCCTTGCCGAGACCGAGGTCGACGCGCACGGCGATCTCAGGCTTCTTCATCACCGCCGATGCCGCCGCTTCGGAGTAGTCGGGATCCCGCTCGCCATCGACCGCAACCCGGACATCGCCGAACCAGATCGCCAGCTTGTCGCGCTCGGCCGGTTCTCCCGCCTTGCCGACCGCCATGACGATCCGGCCCCAGTTGGCGTCCTCGCCGGCAACCGCCGTCTTGACCAGCGGCGAATTGGCGATCGACAGCGCTATCCTGCGTGCCGATCTCTTCGACGTCGCCCCTTCCACCGTGATCGACACGAACTTGGTTGCGCCCTCGCCATCCTTGACGACGTGGTGAGCGAGTTCGCGCAGCACCTGAACGAAGGCCCGACGGAACCTCGCCACACGCTTGCCCGAAACCTCCGCAATGCGGGCAACGCCCTTGGCCTTGCCGGTCGCGAAGGCGAGCACGGTGTCGCTGGTCGACGTATCGCTGTCGACGGTAACCGCGTTGAAGGTCTTGCGCACGGCGCGCGACAGCACGTCCTGCAGCACCCCGGCCGCCACCGGCGCGTCGGTGAAAATGAAGGACAGCATCGTCGCCATGTCCGGCGCGATCATGCCCGAGCCCTTGGCGATGCCGACGATCGACACCGTTTCGCCATCGAGCTTGATCCGACGCACCGCCACCTTCGGGTAGGTGTCGGTCGTCATGATCGCCTTCGCCGCATCGAGGAACCGCCCGGGCTCGGCCCGCCCGGCCATGTCGCCGAGCACCGCATCGAACTTGCTCGCATCGAGCGGCTCACCGATCACCCCGGTCGAGGCCAGAAAGACCTCGTCCGGCCGGCAGCCGGCGACCTTGGCCGCGGCCTCCGCCGACATGCGAGTCGATTCCCGCCCCTTGGTGCCGGTAAACGCGTTGGCATTGCCGGAATTGACCAGCAGGGCCCGCGCGGACCCGCCGGCAAGGATATCCCGGCACCATTCGACCGGCGCCGAAGGGCATTTGGAACGTGTGAACACGCCCGCCACTTCGGTTCCTTCGTCGAACACCGCCAAAAGGACGTCCGTCCGGTTTCGATACTTGATGCCGGCTTCGGCGGTTGCCAGCCGGACGCCACCGATCGCCGGCGTCTCCGGATAGGAGGCCGGCGCGAGGGGAGAAACCGTCAATTCCATGATGCGCCTCCAGACGCGTTGGCAAAGCGAAAAGCGAGCTTACTCGGTTTTCGCGGCATCCGCGCCGGTGATGTTGATCTTCGCCGACTTCTTCAGCTCCTCGAGCGTCTGCGACAGCCGCTCGCGCTTCAGGCCATCGGCGATCCGCTCGCGCACCGCTGCATAGGCCGGCGGCTGCTGCGTACGGCGTTCCTCGACCTTGATCACGTGCCAGCCGAACTGCGTTTTCACCGGTTCCTTGCTGTAGCTGCCATCTGCAAGCGCGAACGCGGCGGCGGCAAATTCCGGCACCATGCGGCCCTGCGCGAAGAAGCCGAGATCGCCGCCGGAAGACGCGGACGGGCCGACAGATTTCGCCTTGGCCAGCTCCGCGAAATCAGCACCGCCATCGAGGTCGGCGATAACGGCCTTCGCCTCATCCTCGGTCTTCACCAGGATATGGCGGGCATGCACCTCTTCTTCGCCCTTGAACTCGGCCACGCTCTTGTCATAGGCGGCGCGGATCACCGGCTCGGTGATCGCCTTCTCGATCTTCGCAATGTAATAGGCATCGCGCAGGGCCTGCGACTTGTAGAACGCCATCCGCGTCTTGTAGGTGTCGCTTTCGGCCAGCCCTTCGCTTTCGGCGGCCGCGGCCATGACATGCATGTCGACCAGCAGGTCGAGCAGGACACGGCGGCGGTCTTTTTCCGGCACCCGCTGCAGTTCGGCCGCGAAATCTTCGGCGATGACGGCAATGTCACCCTCGGTGATAGTGCGCCCCTCGACGGTCGCCGCGACGGCATTCCTGTCGACCGGCGTCTCCGCCCGAACCGCGCTCGCCGGCGCCCCGCCAACGAAGCCCACACCAAGCATCAAGGCGAATGCGAACGACCGGTAACTACGAAGCGGCATGATGAATTCCTTCTCGTTGAAAGCCCGCCTGTTCAGGCTGTCGGCAACGTGGCGACAGATATGCCGAATTCTGCGGCGTTGACAACCTACGACCCCACTCTTATCTGTCCAACGTTCCGCGCCCTGCGTCCGTCTGGCGCGGACATGTCGTGTGGGGCCGGTGCAAATCCCTTTCAGCCGGTCGTGCGAAAAGCAGAATTCAACTCGACTTGCCGTCCCGGACCGCGGGCCGCCCGCGGAATTTGGCTGGCGAGGAAAGGTCCTATACATGGTCGGCCTCAGTGCAATCGCACGCAAACTTTTCGGATCTGCCAACGACCGCAAGGTCAAGGGCTATCGCTCGCGCGTCGAAGACATCAACGCGCTCGAGCCGGAGGTCGCCGCACTCAGCGACGATGAACTGAGGGCCCGCACCGACGAGTTCCGCGCCCAGATCGCCGCCGGCGCCAAACTCGACAGCCTCCTCGCCCCCGCCTTCGCGACCGTTCGCGAAGCCGCCAAGCGCACACTCCATCAACGTCACTTCGACGTACAGCTGATCGGCGGCATGGCGCTGCACGAAGGCAAGATTTCAGAGATGAAGACGGGTGAAGGCAAGACCCTTGTCGCCACCCTGGCCGTCTATCTCAATGCGCTGACGGGACGCGGCGTCCACGTCGTGACCGTCAACGACTACCTCGCCAGCCGCGACTCCGAATGGATGGGCCAAGTCTACCGCTTCCTCGGCCTGACCGTCGGCGTCATCGTCCACGGTCTCGACGATGACGAGCGCCGCGCCGCCTATGCCTGCGACGTCACCTACGGCACCAACAACGAATTCGGCTTCGACTATCTGCGCGATAACATGAAGCACGAAACGACCTCGATGGTGCAGCGGCCGCATTACTTCGCCATCGTCGACGAAGTGGACTCGATCCTCATCGACGAAGCCCGCACGCCGCTGATCATCTCCGGGCCGCTCGACGACCGCTCCGATTTCTACAACACCATCGACACCTTCATCCCGCACCTGGTCGAAGAAGACTACGAGCTCGACGAAAAGACCCGCTCGGCGAACTTCACCGAAGCGGGCAACGAGAAGCTCGAGCGCGTGCTCGGCGAGGCCGGCTATCTGCAGGGCGACTCGTTGTACGACGTCGAAAACGTCACCGTCGTCCACCACCTCAACAACGCGCTGCGCGCTCACAAGATCTTCCAGCGCGACCGCGACTACATCGTCAAGAATGATGAAGTGATCATCATCGACGAATTCACCGGCCGCATGATGCCCGGGCGCCGTTTCTCCGAAGGCCTGCACCAGGCGCTCGAAGCCAAGGAGCACGTGGCGATCCAGCCGGAAAACCAGACGCTGGCCTCGATTACCTTCCAGAACTACTTCCGCATGTACGAAAAACTCGCCGGCATGACCGGTACGGCGTTGACGGAAGCGGACGAGTTCCTCGACATCTACGGCCTCGAGGTGCTCGAAATCCCGACCAACCTGCCGGTCTCGCGCGTCGACGATGACGACGAAGTCTATCGCACGGCGGCCGAGAAATACGCCGCCATCATCGAACTGGTGAAGGACTGCAAGCAGCGCGGCCAGCCGATCCTCGTCGGCACGACCTCGATCGAGAAGTCCGAGATGCTCGCCGACCTGTTGAAGAAGGACGGCTTCCGCCAGCGCGATTTCTCGGTGCTGTTCGACGGCGACCAGGGCGGCAAGGAAGAGAAGGTCTTCCAGGTCCTCAACGCCCGCTACCATGAGCAGGAAGCCCGCATCATCTCGCAGGCCGGTGTTCCCGGCGCCGTTACAATCGCCACCAACATGGCCGGCCGCGGTACCGACATCCAGCTCGGCGGCAACGCCGACATGCGCATCGCCGAAGAACTCGCCGACATGCCCGAAGGGCCCGAGCGCGAAGCCCGCGAGCAGCAGATCCGCGACGAGATCGAGCGGTTGAAGAAGATCGCGCTCGACGCCGGCGGCCTCTACGTCGTCGGCACCGAACGCCACGAAAGCCGGCGCATCGACAACCAGCTGCGCGGCCGTTCCGGCCGTCAGGGCGACCCTGGCCATTCGCGCTTCTTCCTGTCGCTGCAGGACGACCTGATGCGCATCTTCGGCTCCGACCGCATGGATTCCATGCTGCAGAAGCTCGGCCTGAAGGAAGGCGAGGCGATCATCCATCCCTGGGTGAACAAGGCGCTCGAAAAGGCTCAGCAGAAGGTCGAAGCCCGCAACTTCGACATCCGCAAAAACATCCTCAAATTCGACGACGTGCTGAACGACCAGCGCAAGGTGGTGTTCGAACAGCGCATCGACCTGATGTCCCATGACGACGTCGCCGACACTGTGGCCGACATGCGCCACGACGTTGTCGCCGACCTCGTCGCCCACCACATTCCCGAAAAGGCCTATCCCGAACAGTGGGACATGGTCGGCCTCCATCAGGAGCTGAACGAAGTTCTCGACATTGACCTGCCGGTCGAGGAATGGGCCAAGGAAGAGGGCATCGCCGAGGAAGAGGTCGAGGAACGCATCAACAAGGCCGCCAACGAAAAGGCCGCCGCCAAGGTCGCCAAATACGGCCCCGAGGCAATGCGTTACGTCGAAAAGGCGATCCTGCTGCAGACCCTCGACGGGCTGTGGCGCGAGCACATCTCGACGCTCGACCATCTACGCTCGGTCATCGGCTTCCGCGGCTACGCCCAGCGCGATCCGCTGAACGAGTACAAGACGGAATCCTTCGCCCTGTTCGAATCCATGCTGTCCAATCTGCGCCAGGTCGTCACCGGCAATCTGATGCGGGTCGAGCTGGTTCAGGAACAGCCGCAGATGTCGTTCGACAGCGATCTGCCGGAAATGTTCGCTCATCACGACGATCCCGAAGCCATGGGCGGCCTGTTCGGAGAAACCCCGGAAGAGGGCGACTATGAGGACCAGCCGCAGGTGCCGATGAGCTATGGCGCGGCGACGCGCCGGGTGACCGCCGAGGACCGGGATTCGAACAACCCGGAAACCTGGGGCAAGGTCGGCCGCAACGAGGCCTGCCCCTGCGGCTCCGGCAAGAAGTACAAGCATTGCCACGGCAAATTCGCCTGACGGCACGCGCCCGACGCTTTTGAAAACGCCCGCCTCGCGCGGGCGTTTTTGTTTGTGGAAGCGCGCTCCGCGTCAAACGGTCGCGACAAGCCTTGTCCTCGTGCATACTCGGGGTTCGCAAGCCCTGCCGCCAACCGGAAAGAGCGATGTCGACCCGCAGTTCCGTCTCCGCCGTTCCGCATCCGTCCGGCCTGCGCCTGCCGTCGTGGGTCGACCGGATCGTGTCCGCCGGCATCGTCAGCGACAATCCCGAGATCCGCCGCCGGCAGAAATTCGTCAATGCCGCCGCCTATGTGGGCATCGCAAATGCGGCCCAGCACGGCGTCTACAACGCCTTTTACGACTTCACCGGCCTGTGGCCGACCAACGTCTACAATCTGTCGATCATCGCTTGTTTCCTGCTCGTACCGGTGCTGCACCGCTTCGGTGAGAACATCGCGGCAGCCTGGCTGATCACGGCCATCTGCGTCGGCCATCTCGGCATCATCTGGCTCGTCGGCACCGAGAGCAATCTGCAGATCTATTTCACCCTTGGCGGGGTGATCGTCTTCTTCTTCGGCTTTAGAAACTGGCGCTGGTGGCTGAGCTTTCTCGCGCTCGCAGCCGTCGCGCTGCTGGCCGCTCTGCTGCTCCTGCCCCATCACGGTATCGTCGCCACGGCCGACCACGCGTTCCGCCAGAGCCTGTCGACGCAGGCCTATATGAACGCGCTTGCCATCAACACCGTGCTGATCGCCTACGCCCTGTGGGCCCTGCGCGAGGCCGAACGGGCGCTGCAGGCCGAGCACGATCGCGCCGAGACCCTGCTTGACACGCTGCTGCCGAATGCCATCGCGCGCCGCCTGAAGGCAGATCCGCAGGCACGCATCGCCGACCGGCTCGATTGCGTCGCCGTCCTCTTCGTCGATCTCGTCGGCTTCACGCCCGCATCGCGCTCCACCGCGCCCGAAGAGGTCGTCGCCTATCTCGACCGTCTCGTCTGCCGCTTCGACGAGCTGGCGGAAAAGCACGGCGTCGACAAGATCAAGACGATCGGTGACGCCTATATGGCGATCGGCATCGCCAGGCCGGACGATCCGTCACCCGCCGTCGCCGTCGGCCGGCTCGCCCTCGACATGCTGAAAGAGATCGGCGATCACCCGCCACTCGGCGGCTCCAATCTGACGCTGCGCGCCGGCATCCATTGCGGCCCCGCGATTGCCGGCGTTATCGGCGACAAGCGCTTCACCTACGATGTCTGGGGGGATGCGGTGAACATCGCCGCGCGGATGGAATCGCACGGCCTGCCGGGGGAAATCCAGGTGTCGGAGACCTTCGCCTCAACGACCGGTCACGCGCTTGCCTTCGAGCCACGCGGCAGCATCGACGTCAAGGGCGCCGGAGAAATGCCGGCCTATCTGTTGCGCGGCGCGAAATAGCGGCCGGCTCGGGCTACCAAGCCTCGACCTGCGTGCAGCCGGATTGCCCGCTATCATCGAAGACGTAGCGACCCTCGCAGACCGCGACGTAAAGCGGGCGCCGCTCGGCCTCGAACCGGTCGTGGCCCTCTTTCAGGTTGCGCCAGAAGCCGATCCATTCATCCTCGGAATGCTCGGAAAGCGCCTCATCGCTCATGCGGAAGGGAAAGATGTCGACGCCGACGGCGTTCTGACCGTTGCGCAGCGCCGCCGCGACCAGCGCGTAGATGTCGTCGATGCCGGCGTCGGTCATGGCGTAACAGCCGATCGAGACGCAGCTGCCGTGCACCATCAGATACGAGCCGGTGTGGCCGTGCGCCTTGTCGTAGGCGTTGGGGAAGCCGACATTGAACGCGAGATGATAGGCCGAGTTCGGGTTGAGCTGGCGTTCCGAGACCCGGTAAAAGCCTTCCGGGCTCTGGCCGTCGCCCTCTTTCAGCTTCGGCCCGAGCGTGCCCGACCAACGGCAGATCGGATAGTCGCGCAGCAGCTCGTAGCGCCCGTCCCGCTCCATCCAGACCTCAAGCAGGCCCTCGGACTTGAACAGGCGAAGGTGGACAGGCGCGCCGAGCGCCAATCCGCGCTCGGCAAGCAGATCGGCAAGGGGCTGTTGGCTCGCGCTGTCGGTCACACCCTCACCCTCGAACTGCAGAACGGGAAAGCCGAGCCAGACGAGCGCGGAGCGCGCATAGCCGCCGAGATCGGAAAAGGACGATGCCGCGACCGCGAACCCGACGCTCGCGCCAATGCCGGCAATGAACGCAACGACCAGAGCAAGCGCCAGCCGGCGGCCGCGTTTTCTCGGTCCGGCCACGGCAGGCGGCTAGTTGCCCGAGCCGAACCAGCGCGACAGCAGCGAGCCGGACGACTTGGCTTCCGCCTCCGGCGCCGTGTCGTCGGCGGCAATCGAGGACTCCTCGCCCGCATTTTCGGCGGGCTCGGCTTTCGCAGTCACCTCGGTGGCCGGCTTTTCAGGGGCCGGCTTTTCGGCAGCAGGCTTCACCGCCACCGTCTTGACCGGGGTCGGCGCCGTGTCTGCCGTTTCGGCAGCGGCGGCAGAGCCGGCGGCGGCCTTGTCCTTGTCACCGCCGAAAATGCTCGAGAAGAACTTGCCGGTTCCCGAACTCTGTTCCTGTTGCAGGGCGAGTGCGCGCGGCGAACGACGCGGTACCGGGACACCGCCGACGCTTGCCGGCGTCGCCGCGGCAACCGCCGTCGCCTCACCGGCAGCAGCCGTACCCTCGCCCGCATTTTCCTCGTCCGAATTGCCCTTGATGATCTCAGCAACAGCGGTCTTGCGCTTGGCCCACTCTTCCTCGCGTTTGCGCTGGTCTTCGAGCTGGGCGACGAGCTGCGTCACCTTTTCCTCGTCCTGGCGCTGCTTGGCGGCAACCGCCGTCGCGATCGGGTTCGGGATCGTGTAGGTCGGGCACGAGTTGCGGGCATTGAACGAGGCCCCGGCATTCTCGGGCGTTGCATTGAACACATAGCGCTTGGAGCAGACATCGACCTTCGGCGGCACCTTCGTGACCTCGAAATGGTCGGAACCCTCTTTCAGCATCTTCCAGAAATCGTAGCTCGGATCGTCGACGTGACGGGCGAGGTTCTCCGGCGTCATGCGGAACGGAAAGGCATGCACCTGGAAGTCGCGCTGACCTCCACGAAAGGCGTCGCGCGCCAGCGCGTAGATATCCTGGATCTGCTTGTCTTCCATCGCATAGCAGCCGCGCGATGAGCACGCGCCATGCACCATCAGGTTGGAGCCGGTGCGCCCGAAGGCCCGGTCATAGGCGTTCGGATAGCCGAGGTTGAACGACAGATGGTAGGATGAGTTCGGGTTCATCTGCGCAGGACGGATCGTGTAGAAGCCCTCCGGCGCCTGCCGGTCGCCCTCCTGCTTCTTCGGACCGAGCTTGCCGGACCATTTGCAGATGTCGAACGTGTTGAGCAGTGCGTAGCGCCCCGTGCGGGTCTGCTTCCACACTTCCAGCTGGGATTCTTCCTTGAAAATACGCACCAGGATCGGCGAGGTCGTTGCCATGCCGAGGCTGCTCATTTTCTGACGGACTTCCTGCGAAACCGGCCGCAAATGCTTCGGCCCGTAGCCGAGTTCATCAGGTGTACAGGCCGCTACCAGCCAGCCAACCAGAACAACCGCGAACAGTCGAAATATCACGGCAAACGCCCTCGCTCGGATTTAGTCACGTCCAATGCGGCCGGCACCGCTACCCGGTGTCGCCCGCTTCCACGAACCCGCACTTTGCGGCGAACATGCTTGACGCAGCGTTAAAGAACGCTCCGTCTGCCGCCGCAGCGCATTCCTCATTTCCATAGGATTCCGGCGTTTCCGTGACCTGTCAAAGGTCCTGTGCCGATTTAGAGGTCGCGACCGATCGCCAGGAACTTGTCCTGCCGCTCCTTGCGCAACTCCGCCGGCGTCAGCGTCGACATCTCTTTCAGCGCTTCATCGAGGGTCTTGGCGACATCGGCAAACACCGCTGCGCGGTCGCGATGCGCGCCGCCGACCGGTTCCTTGATGATGCCGTCGATGACCTTCAGCTTGAGAAGGTCCTGCGCCGTGATCTTCATGTTGGCGGCCGCATCCTGCGCCCGTGCCGAATCCCGCCACAGGATAGACGCCGCCCCTTCGGGCGAAATAACGCTGTAGATCGAGTGCTCTAGCATGAAGACCCGATTGGCGGTCGCAATCGCGATGGCGCCACCCGAGCCGCCCTCGCCGATGATCAGCGAGACATTCGGCACGCCGAGCCGCAGGCAGGCTTCCGTCGACCGGGCGATCGCCTCGGCCTGGCCGCGCTCTTCCGCACCGATGCCGGGATAGGCGCCGGCCGTGTCGACGAGCGTCACCACAGGCAGCGAAAACCGCTCGGCGAGCTCCATGATCCGCACGGCCTTGCGGTAGCCCTCGGGCCGCGCCATGCCGAAATTGTGATGAAGCCGGGACTTGGTGTCGTTGCCCTTCTCCTGGCCGATGACGGCCACGGGACGCCCTTTGAGTCGGCCAAGCCCGGCAACGATCGCGGCGTCATCGCCATACAGGCGGTCGCCGGCCAGCGGCGTGAAATCCTCGATCAGCGCCTCGACATAGTCAAGCGCATGCGGCCGGTCGGGATGACGGGCGACGAGGGTTTTCTGCCACGGCGTTAGCTTGCCGTAGAGATCGCTGAGCGCCTGCGCGGCCTTGATTTCGAGGCGGCTGATTTCCTCTGCCACGTCGACGGTTTCAGAACCGCCGTCGCCCAGTGTGCGCAGCTCATGGACCTTGCCTTCGAGATCGGCAACAGGCTTTTCAAATTCGAGATAACTATGCATCCGAAACCATCGGGATTGGGTGTGATTTTTCGGCCCCAGGAAGTGCCGCGACAGTGGCGAGGCGCGCTGTCCCTGTCAAGCGCGATCACCGGCTTTGGCAAACGGCGAAGGCCTGTTTGCGCAACTCTATCAGTTTTCGCTCGGCAGCGGGCGCGGCCGACCATTATCGTCTATCGCGACGAAACTGAACACCGCATCGGTCACCTTGACCTTGTCGCCGTGACGGTCGCGCAGCGCCCACGCCTCGACCTGAACCGACATCGACGTCCGCCCTTCGCGCACGATGCGCGTGTAGACGCACAACACATTGCCGATATGCACCGGCTTGAGGAAGCTCATCGCGTCGACGGCCGCCGTGACCACCCGGCCGCGGGCCCGTTCTCCGGCGCACAAGCCCCCCGCAATATCCATCTGCGACAGCACCCAGCCACCGAAGATGTCGCCGCTCGGATTGGCATCCGCCGGCATCGCCAGCGTTCGGATCGTCAGTTCGCCACACGGCGCGGTCGCCTCGTCCTGCATCCTAGTCCCCTTTGTCATACGGCGCCCGCGAAGCAGCACTTCGACCGCGCCGCCTTGCTGCCAAAACCTTCAAACTCACGATCCGGCAAGCGGATGGTGCTCGTTGACCAGCTGCTTCAGACGCTCTTCCAATACATGGGTATAGATCTGCGTCGTTGAAATATCCGCATGCCCGAGCAATTGCTGCACGGCGCGCAGATCGGCGCCGTTCTGCAGCAGATGGCTGGCGAAAGCATGGCGCAGCACATGCGGCGAGATGCGGTCGGCCGCAATCCCGAGCGCGGTGCCAAGAACCTTCAGATCGCGCGCAAACGCCTGCCGGGTGAAATGCCCGCTGGCGCCGAAGGACGGAAACAGCCAGGGCGTTTCCGCGTTGCCTCCGTCCTTGCCGGATAGTGCCCGCCTCAGCGCGTCGTAGTCGGCCATTGCCGATTTCGCCGCCGACGACAACGGCACCAGCCGTTCGCGCCCGCCCTTGCCGCGCACGGTCAGGAACGGTTCGTCGCGACGCACCGCACTTGCCGGCAGAGAGACGAGTTCCGAAACGCGCAGGCCCGTCGCGTAGAGCACTTCGAGCAGGGTATAGAGTCGCATCGCCCTGAGCCGTTCGGCATCGGTGCCGCTCAGGCCCGCATTGAACCGCGCCGCCTCGATCAACCGGTCGACTTCGGCCACCGACAGCACCTTCGGCAATGGCCGGCCCTTCCTCGGCGTCTGCACCGTGCTGGTCGGGTCGTCACCGCGCACGCCCTCGCCATAGAGGAAACGATGAAACTGGCGCAGCGCGGACAGCCGTCGTGCCTGCGAGCTGGCGGCATAGCCTCGCCTCGCGAGCTCCGCCAGATACCCGCGCACATCATCGGCCGACGCTTCCCCGGCGCCGACCCCGCGCGCGGCGAGAAAGCCGCTGAAATCCTCAAGATCTCGCCGATAGCCGTCGAGCGTGTTGTCAGCCGCGCCGCGCTCGGCCGCGAGCATCTCCAGAAAGGCCTCGATATGATGCAGCCCGCTCATGTCCGTCCTGTCGCCGGATCACTTGTCCAGCCGTTCCCGGTCGATCGGCATGCTCATTTCCCGCGGCGTCGGATCGACGAAGGTCGCCAATGCATACATCGTCCCATAGACGGCGGCGGCCAACAAAAGGACGATCGTCAGGTAGCGGGTCAATGTCGGCATTGATGGAATTCCATGGTTCCCGGCGGAGGCTTGTCCGGTCGACAGGCTTCTTTTTCGACCACCCGGGCGGCCGGCGCAAGACCCTGCAACGCTTGACAGCGCCGCGCGGGCGGGCTCAAAGCACGGTAACGACCGAAGGAGGGCAAGGCGTGACCAGCGATCGCGGAACCGGGGGCCCCTCGCCGCAATCGCGCGAGGGAGCGATCCTTTCCCGGCTTGGCAAACGCACCATCGTGCTGATCGGCATGATGGGCGCGGGCAAATCGTCGATCGGCCGGCGACTTGCAACCCGGCTGGGCCTGCCTTTCGTCGACGCCGACGACGAAATCGAACGCGCCGCCAATATGTCGATCCCGGAGATTTTCGAACGCCACGGCGAGCCCTATTTCAGGGATGGCGAGCGCCGCGTGATCGAGCGCCTGCTTGAAGACGGTCCGCAGGTTCTGGCAACAGGCGGCGGCGCCTTCATGAACGAGGAAACCCGCGCCAACATCGCCCGCGGCGGCATCTCGATCTGGCTGAACGCCGAGTTCGAGGTGCTGATGAACCGGGTTCGCCGCCGTTCACATCGCCCGCTGCTGCGCAATCCCGACCCCGAGGGGGTGATGAAACGGCTTCTCGCGGAGCGCAATCCGGTCTACGCCGGGGCCGATCTGGAGCTGCGCTCGCGCGACGTACCGCATGAAGTGGTGATCGACGACCTTTTGAAGCTGCTCGACGAGCACCTTGCTTCGCGCGAAGCTGCCGACTGACCGAACACGAAAGCTGAAAGAGCATGGACACCAAACCGAACGCCGCCAAGACCGTGCACATAGACCTCGGCAGCCGCAGCTATGACATCCTCATCGGCGACGGCCTGATCGCAGGCGCCGGCGCCGAGATCGCCAGCCGTTTCCCGAATGCGCGTATGGCTATCGTCACCGACGAGATCGTCGCCAGCCTGCATCTTGCCACCCTCACCGAGGGATTCGAGGCGGCCGGCATCGAATACCAGGTCTTCACGCTGGCGCCGGGCGAAGCGACCAAGAGCTTCGCCAACTACGAAAAGCTCGCCGAAGCCATCCTCGCGGGCCGGTTCGAGCGGGGCGATTTCGTCGTCGCACTCGGCGGCGGCGTCATTGGCGACCTTGCCGGCTTCGTTGCCGCCTCCGTGCGTCGCGGCATGAATTTCCTGCAGATCCCGACGACCCTGCTCGCCCAGGTCGATTCCTCGGTCGGCGGCAAGACCGGCATCAATACCCGTCAGGGCAAGAACCTGCTCGGTGCCTTCTACCAGCCGAGGCTCGTGCTCGCCGACACCGGTGCGCTCGCAACGCTGCCGGCTCGCCATTTCCGTGCCGGCTATGCGGAAGTGATGAAATACGGCCTCATCGACGATGCCGGTTTCTTCGAGTGGCTCGAGGCCAATCATGACGAGATTTTCGCCCGCGGCCCCGCGGCCAGCGACGCGATCGCGACCAGCTGCCGCGCCAAGGCGCGTGTCGTCGCCGCCGACGAACGCGAAATGGGCAACCGGGCGCTGCTCAATCTCGGTCACACCTTCGGCCACGCCTTCGAAGCCGGCGCCGGCTACAATGACAGCCTCGTCCACGGCGAAGCGGTCGGCCTCGGCATCGCCATGGCATTCCGCTTCTCGACCCGGCTCGGCCTGTGCCCGGCCAACGATCCGGCCCGTGTCGAAACTCATCTCAAGGCCTCCGGACTGCCGACCCGCATCGCCGATCTGGACAGCGGCCCCTTCGATACCGATATGCTGATGCGCCACATCGCTCAGGACAAGAAGGTCTCCCGTGGTACCCTGACCTTCATTCTGGCCCGCGGCATCGGAAAATCGTTCATCGCCAAGGACATCGATCCGAACGACGTGCGCGCCTTCATCGACGCAGAACAAACCCTATGACACTCATCGCTCTCTGGCTCACGGTTGCCGCCATCTTCGCCCTGCTGATCCTGTCGGCGTTCTTTTCCGGTTCGGAAACGGCGCTGACGGCGGCATCGCGCGCGCGCATCCATCACCTGGCCAAGAGCGGAAACAGCGCCGCCGCCATCGTCGCCCATCTGATCCAGGCCCGCGAGCGGCTGATCGGCACGCTGCTGCTCGGCAACAATCTGGTCAACATCCTCGCCTCGTCGCTCGCCACCAGCGTGCTCATCACCCTGTTCGGCGAGGCCGGCATCGCCTATGCGACGTTGATTATGACGGCGCTGGTGCTGATCTTCTCCGAGGTGCTGCCGAAGACCTGGGCAATCGGCGACCCAGACCGCTTCGCCCTTGCCGTCGCTCGCCCGATCCGCGTGCTTGTCGCTGTTTTCGGCCCCGTCATCAAATGGATCGAATGGCTGGTTCGCATCATCCTGGGAATGATCGGCGTCCATGTCGATGAGAACCGCGCGGTACTCTCGGCACGCGACGAACTGCGCGGCGCCGTCGACCTGCAGCACCTCGAAGGCGGTCTCATCAAGGCCGAGCGCGACCGCCTCGGCGGTCTGCTGGATCTCTCCGAGCTCGAAGTCTCCGACGTCATGGTCCATCGCACCAAGATGGAGGCGCTGAACGCCGACGACCCCGCCGACAAGCTGACCGCCGATATCCTGTCGTCGAGCTTCACCCGCCTGCCGCTGTGGCGCGGCGAAACCGACAACATCGTCGGCGTCGTGCACGCCAAGGACTTCCTGCGCGCCCTGAACGCGGTCGACTGGGACGCCTCGAAGATCGACATCATGACGGTCGCGACAACGCCCTGGTTCGTGCCCGACACCACCAATCTGCACGATCAGCTCAACGCCTTCCTCAAGCGCAAGGTCCACTTCGCGCTCGCCGTCGACGAATATGGCGAGGTGATGGGGCTCGTCACGCTGGAAGACATTCTGGAAGAAATCGTCGGCGAGATTTCCGACGAGCACGACGTGGTCGTGCAGGGCGTGCGCCCGCAGACCGACGGCTCGGTCATCGTCGACGGCACCGTGCCGATCCGCGACCTCAACCGCGCCATGGACTGGGAACTGCCCGACGAGGAAGCGACGACGATCGCCGGCCTCGTCATCCACGAGGCGCGCATGATCCCGGAGGAACGCCAGGCCTTCACCTTCCACGGCTTCCGTTTCCGCGTGCTGCGCAAGCAGACCAACCGGATCGCCCTGTTGCGCATCACCCCGGTCGCCGCGACCGAGCTTTGAGCCGGGCGGCGCACAGTTGCGCTTGCGAACCCTTCGGGTTCGATGAGTGCCGTTCAACGCTTTTTGTCGGGCATTGCGCCAACCCACCCACTCCCCGTCACCCCGCGCTTGACGCGGGGTCCATTGCCCATCTCGAAACGGTATGCCGCCGAAGTCGAGCACGGCCGGTTTTCATTCGCAGGTGCTTTTTCTCGGAGCTTCTGCCATTGGATGCCGGATCAAGTCCGGCATGACGACGGAGAGGCTATGGCGAGTGGCCACGCGGTGCAGGCTGCCGGGCACAGATGTCGGCCCCACCCACTCCCCGTCACCCCGCGCTTGACGCGGGGCCCATTGCCCATCTCGGACCGGTACGCCGCAGCATTTGGCTATAGGCTACCGCCCTCTCATGGCGTCATCCTCCGGCTCGACCGGAGGATCGGGTAGCCCAGTCACCGGACGTCTTGGCTCTTGCACCCGGATCAGCAGTCTGAGTGCCCATCCCCCCGGCCGTGCCGGATCGAGAACGATCCTCCGGTCGAGCCGGAGGATGACGGGAGTGGGGATGGGAGGATCACGCGCGGACGAGCGACAAACCCTCAGCCAATCCATCACCTCAACGCAAAAAGCCCCGCCAGAATGGCGGGGCTCTTGTTTCGAGAAGTCAGTTCCCGATCGGATCAATCGCAGACCTTGACCCGCTTCTTGATGATCACGCGCTCACCGTAACGGTTCCAGCGCTTCTTCTTGATCGTCGTCCAGTAGCAGTCACGCGGCGCATAGGAGTTGGCGATCATGGCGCCGGTGGCGAGGCCGAAGACCAGGCCGGCCGCGGCCGGGCCGTAGTGATGGCGGCGATGATGGCGATGACGCCAGCCAACCTTGACCACATTCGCGTCGGAACCGTCCGTGGTCGCGACCGCCGGGGTCAGCGCGGCGCTGACGTTGGCCATGCCGGCCGAGGCCGAGGTGGTGGTGGCGGCAAGCGAGCCGGCCAGAAGGGCGGCGGCGGTGAAAGTCGAAATCGCGGTTTTGCTGATCGTGGTCATTGTCGTTCTCCTCTGTGTCCGGGGCCTTCCCCCGGTCGATGTCCTGTCTGGTTCAATTCCTGCCGGGCGTTTCGTCCTTGGTGCCCGTCGATGATTGAACTCTAGCGCGCCCCGAAATTTCCCGGTGTGACGCCCGTCACGCTTTTGCACTTCGGCAAAAAACCTCGCCGAAAACCCCGCCCAACGCGTGCGCACGCGATCCCGGGGATGGAATCGCGCGCCCACGCGAAAGACCGTCAGCACGCCTTTAAAAGGTATTCAGTTTTCCGAATAAGACGGCTCAGACCGCAAATACACCCTGGCTTTGCGGCCCTAAAATACCGGAATTGGCAACCAGAAACCTGATTGAAAGATCGAAGAAATAAGCTAACTTATTAAAATAAAGAAGAGATTCGCCACGCCTGCGACAAACCGTACCAAGGCGATTTTCCTTCTTCAAAAATCGGTATTTTGTAATATTTATATAATCATTCTAATTTGCAAAACGGAGCACACAGATGGAAAACGCAGTCGCCCCCGCCGCCCCGGCCTTCCCGCAGCTGAACAAGCCGGCGCCGGACTTTAACGCCCCGACCACGCACGGTCCCAAGAGCCTCGCCGACTACAAGGGCAAGTGGCTCGTGCTGTTCTCGCACCCGGCCGACTTCACCCCGGTCTGCACCACCGAGTTCATGGCCTTTGCCCGCGCCCAGGATCAGTTCGCCGCCCTCAACTGCGAACTGCTCGGCCTGTCGATCGACAGCCACTACGCCCACATCGCCTGGGTGCGGAACATCGAGGAGAACTTTGGCGTCAAGATCAACTTCCCGATCATCGCCGACCTCTCCATGCAGGTGGCCAACGCCTACGGCATGATCCAGCCGGGCGCGAGCGACACCTCTGCGGTGCGCGCCACCTTCATCATCGACCCGGAAGGCGTGCTGCGCGCCATGGTCTACTACCCGATGTCGAACGGCCGCTCGATCGACGAGTTCGTCCGCCTCGTCACCGCGCTGCAGACCTCCGATGCCAACGGCGTCGCCACCCCGGAAGCCTGGCAGCCGGGCGACAAGGTCATCGTGCCGCCGCCGGGCACCACGGAAGCCGCCGCGAAGCGTGCCGATGAGGGCTACGAGTACACCGACTGGTACTTCTCCAAGAAGAGCTTGTAAGCCGCATCCTCCTGAGGCTTCGACTCTCGCTTGCAGAAAAGAAGGCCGCCCGGTTCGCCGGGCGGCCTTTTGCTTTGCGATTGCCAAAACTCGGGAACCGCCCTACCGCCGTCGGGTCGGCTCGCCCGGTGCCGTGGCGTGGATCGCCAGCGCATGCAGCGTGCCGGCCATTTCCTCGCCGAGCAGGTCGTTGACCATGCGGTGACGGTCGACCCGGCTCTTGCCCTCGAACATCGATGACACCACGAAGACGCGGAAGTGCGTGTCGCCGCCCTGATCAGCGTGGCCGTGCCGCGGCAGATGGCCGGCGTGCTGCTCGGACTCGTCGACAACCTCAAGGCTTTCCGGCTGAAGCGCCAGTTTCAGCTTCGCCTCGATCAGATCTCTCATGCTCATTTGGTACTTCCGTTTCTGTGGCGCGGCGCCGCATTCGCGTCGCTAACCGTTTCGAAATCCGTTTCGACGCCTATGTAGGGCATGGTAAGCCCGCTGCCAGCGGCACACGACACGGAGCAACCCCGGACCTGCGCTATCGCGCCCGCGACACCCGCCCATGCGCGCACGTCGCTTGTTCGCGAACGACGCACCCGTCATAATTACGAACGATGGCACTCGATTCAAAACTGTTCGACAAGATCCGCATCAAGCCGGACAAGGAAACCCTGGAAAAGGACAGCTTTCCCACTTGCGATTGGGAGGGCTGTTCGCGTCCGGGGTCTCATCGCGCGCCCATGGGCCGCGACCGCGAGGGCCAGTATTTCAATTTCTGTCTCGACCACGTCCGCCTCTACAACAAGTCCTACAACTACTTCACCGGCATGGACGACAGTCTGGTGGCGCGCTACCTCAAGGAAGCGACGATCGGCCATCGACCGACCTGGCGCATGGGGGTGAACCGCGCCGCCCAGCCCGCCGGTGGCGCAAAGCGCGGCAAGGCCGGATGGTCGGAGACCTATCACGATCCGTTCCAGCTATTCGGCGAAACCGGTCAGCCGGGCAGCGGCCCCGCACCGCGCGCCCAGCGCCGTCTCAACGCCGCCCAGAGCCGCGCCTTCGACGTGCTAAAGCTGGAGCCGTCCGCCGACCGGACCGAGATCAAGGCCCGCTTCAAGGAGCTGGTCAAGAAACACCACCCGGATGCCAATGGCGGCGACCGCAGTTCGGAGGAACGCTTGCGCCAGATCATCCAAGCCTATAACGCACTTAAACAGGCTGGTTTCTGCTGACCAGAGGAAGCCCTACCCGCCCTGCCGACGGCGCCTGTATGTCCGTCATCCATTCGCCGCCTGCCTGAAGGCGGCACCAGACCAACCGCAACGGCTCATTGCGTGGTTTCGAAAACCCGCAAGACGCTCTAAAACCGGAATGACCCCGCACGGATCGGCCACCCATCCCGAGACGGTGGCAACAGACACGATTGAAGAAGGACGCGCACGCCGCCAAACGGCCTGCACGGAGGCATCATGACTGAGACCAACGACACGAGCAAAGCCCTGCCGGATACCAAGATTTCGGTGCGCGCCACCTTCGGCCTCGACACCGATCTGGAAGTGCCGGCGTTTTCGGCGTCCGACGAGCACGTTCCCGACGTCGATCCCGACTATCTGTTCGACCGCGACACAACGCTCGCGATCCTCGCCGGCTTCGCCCGCAACCGCCGCGTCATGATCACCGGCTACCACGGCACCGGCAAGTCGACCCATGTCGAGCAGGTCGCCGCGCGGCTCAACTGGCCCTGCGTGCGCGTTAACCTCGACAGCCACATCAGCCGTATCGATCTCGTCGGCAAGGACGCCATCGTCATCCGCGAGGGCATGCAGGTCACCGAGTTCAAGGAAGGCATCCTGCCCTGGGCGATCCAGACCAACACCGCGCTCGTCTTCGACGAATATGACGCCGGCCGCCCGGACGTGATGTTCGTCATCCAGCGCGTGCTGGAATCGCAGGGCCGCCTCACCCTGCTCGACCAGAACAAGGTGATCCGCCCGCACCCCGCCTTCCGCCTGTTCGCCACCGCCAACACGGTCGGCCTCGGCGACACGTCGGGCCTCTATCACGGCACCCAGCAGATCAACCAGGGCCAGATGGACCGCTGGTCGATCGTCACCACGCTGAACTACCTGCCGCACGACCACGAGGTCGAGATTGTGCTGGCGAAGGCCAAGCACTACCAGAACGAAGCGGGCCGCGAGACCGTCAACAAGATGGTCCGCCTCGCCGACATGACCCGCAACGCCTTCATCAACGGCGACCTGTCGACCGTGATGAGCCCGCGCACGGTGATCACCTGGTCGGAGAACGCCGAAATCTTTGGCGATCTCGGCTTTGCCTTCCGCGTCACCTTCCTCAACAAGTGCGACGAGATGGAACGGCCGCTGGTCGCCGAATTCTACCAACGCTGCTTCGGCAAGGATCTGCCCGAATCGGCTGCCAACGTCGTGTTGTCGTAACCGCCAGGAACGTCGCCCATGCCGTCGTCCTCATCCCGGCCTCCCGCGTCGCGCTCGTCGTCGTCGATCCGCGCGCGCAAGGAAGCGCCCACAGAGCCGCTCAAGCGCGTGATCACCGGCACGATGCGGGCGATCGCGCGTGAGCCGGAGCTCGAGGTCGGCTTCGCGGCCGAGACGGCGGGCATCACCGACAAGAAGGCCCGGCTGCCCGAACCGCCGAGGAAGCCGGGCCCGAAGGACATCGCCGTGCTGCGCGGCCTCGGCGACTCGATGGCGCTGCGCCTTGCCTGCCACAACGCCGCCGTCCACAACACGATGTCGCCGCAGGGGCCGACCGCGCGCGCCATGTTCAACGCGGTCGAGCAGGCCCGCTGCGAGGCGATCGGCGCCCGCCGCATGGAAGGCGTTGCCGAGAACCTCGGCGCGATGCTCGAAGAGCGCTACCACCGCAACAATTTTCACCAGATCGCCGACCGCGCCGAAGCCCCCATTGAAGAGGTCATCCCGCTCATCGTGCGCGAACGCCTGACCGGCATCAAACCGCCGGAAAGCGCCGCCCGCATGGTCGAGCTGTGGCGCTCCTGGGTCGAGGAGAAGGCCGCCGACGCGCTCGACGCGCTGGTCGACAACATCGAGAACCAGCGCGCGTTCGCCTCCAAGGTCCGCAACCTTATCGCCTCCCTCGACATGGCCGACGAGCTTGGCGAGGAAACGCCCGACGAGGAGAACGAGGACGATTCGGATCGCTCCGACACCTCCGACACCGAATCCGAGGGTGAGGGAGAGGACAATGAGGGCGCCGACGCCGCCGCGCAGCAGGAAATGGAGATGTCCGGCGAGCAGGACGAGGCCGGCGAGAGCGAGGCGCAGCAAAGCTATGCCGACGACCTCGAGGACGATAGCGCGCTGACCGACCCCGAAGACGCCGGCGAGGCGCAGCGTCCCGAGCCGGACAGGCGCAACGCCCGCAACGAGTTCGACTACAAGGTCTACACCACCCGCTTCGACGAAGTGATTGCGGCCGAGGACCTTTGCGACACCGCCGAGCTCGACCGCCTGCGCGGCTATCTCGACAAGCAGCTCGACCACCTCGCCCACGTCGTCGCCCGCCTGGCCAACCGCCTGCAGCGCCGACTGATGGCACAGCAGAACCGCTCCTGGGACTTCGATCAGGAAGAAGGCGCGCTCGACCCCGCGCGGCTGACCCGCGTCGTCATCGACCCGATGCAGCCGCTCGCCTTCAAGCGCGAGCGCGACACCGATTTCCGCGACACCGTCGTCACCCTGCTGCTCGACAATTCCGGCTCCATGCGCGGCCGGCCGATCACGGTCGCCGCCATCTGCGCCGATATCCTCGCCCGTACGCTTGAGCGCTGCGGCGTCAAGGTCGAGATCCTCGGCTTCACGACCCGCGCCTGGAAGGGCGGCCTGTCGCGCGAGAACTGGCTGCAGGCCGGCAAACCCGCTTCGCCGGGCCGCCTCAACGATCTGCGCCATATCGTCTACAAGGCCGCCGACGCGCCCTGGCGCCGCGCCCGCCGCAATCTCGGCCTGATGATGCGCGAAGGCCTGCTGAAGGAAAACATCGACGGTGAAGCCCTCGACTGGGCCCACAAGCGGCTGCTCGCCCGCACCGAATCCCGTCGCATTATGATGGTGATTTCCGACGGCGCGCCGGTCGATGATTCCACTCTGTCGGTCAATCCCGGCAATTATCTCGAGCGACACCTCCGCGAGGTCATCGAGACGATCGAGACCCGCTCGCCGGTCGAACTGATCGCGATTGGTATCGGTCACGACGTGACCCGCTACTACCGCCGCGCCGTCACCATTGTCGACGCCGAGGAACTGGGTGGCGCGATCACCGACCAGCTCGCCTCGTTGTTCGACGAGGAAGGCACGGAAGGGCGCAAGGATCCGCTGCTGCGCCGTCGCGGCGCCCGATGACCGATCGCAGGCGGCGAAGGTCGCTGATTGCCGGCGCGTTCACCGCCTTGGCGCTAACCTTTTCCGTGGCCGCGCCCGGCACGGCGCGCGCCGAAAGCACGCCGCGCCTCGTTGGCGGACCGCAGCCGATCGACCTGTCGGTCAAGCCGCTCACCAATTTCCGCATCGGTTATCCCGAGCAATACCGTTTCGGCGGGGTGGAGTATCTCGGCGGCGTCGAGTTGTGGTCGCGTAACCGCCATTTCGGCGCGCTCTCCGGCGTCATCACGCTCGACGACGGTAACCGCATCGTCGCCGTCACCGACAATGGCTTCTGGTTCGACGCCGGTCTCGTGCTCGATGCCGCCGGCCAGCTGATCGGCATCCGCAATCCGCGCCTCGCTCCAATGATGGCAGACGACACACGGCCGATGCTGTCGGTGCGCGACGCCGACGCCGAATCGGTGGCACTTGCCGGCGATGCCAAAGATCCGCGCCTGTTGGTCAGTTTCGAGCGCGACCACCGCATCATGTCGTTCCCGCTCGATCTGGAAAATTTCCGCTCGCTCGGCGCCCGCCTGAAGCTGCCGCGCGCCATCACGCGCCTGAGCAGCAATCGCGGCCTGGAATCGATCGCCGTGCCGAACGATGCCTGCCCGATGGGCGGCGCGCTGATCGCGATCGCCGAACGCGACCGCAACAAGGCTGCCGACATCCCCGGCTGGATCATCGGCGGGCCCAAATCGGGCAGCTTCCGCATCAAGCTGCGCGGCGACTATTCGATCACCGATGCCGCCTTCCTGCCCGACGGCGATCTCGTCATCCTCGAACGGCTGTTCAATTTTTCCGATGGCGTCGGCATGCGGATCCGCCGCATCCCCTGCCGCGAACTGCGCCGCGACGTGACACTGGACGGCAACGACCTCGTCGAGGCCGATCTCGGCTACCAGATCGACAATATGGAAGGGCTCGACGCCTACCGCGACCCACGCACCGGCGCGACGATCCTCACGCTCGTCTCCGACGACAACCGTTCGATCCTGCAGCGCACCCTGCTGCTGCGCTTCAAGCTGCTCGATCCGCCGCACCCGCCGGCCAAGGGTGAAACCCGCGAGAGCACCGGCGCATCGCCGCTCTAGCTGGCCTCAGGGTCAGCCGCGTTCGCGCAGCGCTACCAGCCCGATTCCCGTTGCATCGAAACCGCCGTCGACGGCAATCGTCTGGCCGTTGATATAGCTCGACCGCTCACTGCATAGAAACAGGATCGCGTCGGCGATCTCGTCCTCGAGCCCGTATCGGGCTAGCGGAATGGCGTTGTGATAGTCGGCGCGAATATCGGGCGTGTGCACCTTCTTCGCCATCGCCGTTTCGACCGGACCCGGCGCCACCAGATTAACGCGGATGCCGATGCCGCCGAGCTCGGCTGCCTGCTGCTTGGTGAGGTGGCCAAGCGCCGCCTTGCTGGTGCCGTAGGCGACGCGAAGCGTGCTGGCTCTAAGACCGGATATCGAGCCGATATTGACGACCGCGCCGCCGCCATTGCGCAACATCAGCGGCACGGCGGCCTGCGTACACTGGAACGGCCCGCTCAGATTGACGTCGAGCACCCGCGACCATTCGTCGAAGCTCGTTTCGAGCATCGGCTTGAAGACGGCGATACCGGCATTGTTGACGAGAGCGTCGAGCCGCCCGGCCCAGTCGTCGATCGCGGCAAAGGCATCCGCGACCATCGCCGGATCGGCGACATCGCAATGGATCGACAGGGCATCATCACCGAAATCCGCTTCGGCCATTGCGGCGTCTAGCGTTTCCGCGTCGATGTCGAGCAGCACGACCCGCCAGCCCTCACCATGAAACCGCCGCGCCGTCGCAAGACCGATGCCGCGCGCGGCCCCGGTGATCAGAGCGACCCGTTTGTCGTTGTCAGCCATTTCGCCTCCCGAAAAAATCGCGGCGATGGTAGCCGAGTTCAGCACCATGCAGAACCGATTTGATCAGGAGTTCGAAGCGAAAGGGAAAACGGAGTGAGGCCTAGCTCTTTTTCGGGGACCCGGTTTTCCCGTTGTCCCCGAAGACATGCTCAGGGGCGGGGAAACGACGCGCCCGCACATCTTCAGCATAGGCCGCGATCGCCGCGTCGGCGTCCCGGCCGAGTTCGGCGTAGCGCTTGACGAATTTCGGCTGAAAATCGGTGAACATGCCCAGCATGTCGTCGACGACGAGGATCTGCCCGTCGCAGCCGGTCGACGCGCCAATGCCGATGGTCGGCACGGCGATGTCTGCGGTGATCGTATCGGCGAGGCTCTCCGGCACCTTTTCAAGCACCACGGCAAAGGCCCCCGCCTCGGCGACAGCGGCGGCATCGCGCCGGATGCGCTCGGCGTCCGCGCCGCGTCCCTGCACCTTGTAACCGCCGAAGGCGTTGACCGCCTGCGGGGTCAACCCGACATGGCCCATCACCGGGATGCCGCGCGCGGTCAGGAACCGCACGGTCCCGGCCATCGTCTCGCCGCCCTCGAGCTTGACGGCGCCGGCACCCGTCTCGGCCATCACTCGGGCGGCATTGCGAAACGCCTGCTCGGGGCCTTCCTCGTAACTGCCGAACGGCATGTCGACGACGAGCAGCGCCTTCTCGACGCCGCGCCGCACCGCCTTGCCGTGCAGGATCATCATGTCGAGGGTAACTTCGAGCGTTGAGGGCAGACCGTGCAGCACCATGCCGACGCTGTCACCGACCAGCACCACGTCGCTGTGCTGGTCGACCAGCTTTGCCACCGGCGTCGTGTAGGCGGTCAGGCAGACAAGCGGATCATGGCCCTTTCGCGCCTGAATATCGGGCGGCGTCAATGCTCTCTCGGAACCGGTGGCACTCATAACACGCTCCCTGGTCGGCCTCCCCACGCCATAGGGCGAACGGGCGGCAAAGGACGTCGAAGACAGGACTTGCACCCTGTCAGCCTTCGATATGGGGTTTGTCGGAAAGCGGCGCTACCGCGCCTTTGGTACAGTGCGCGCGAGATAGCGTCAGTGCGCAGCCGGTGCCGTCTTGGCCGGCATCACGCGCATGAAGCGGATCAGCACGCCATAGGGCGCAAGCAGCGCCATCGCGACGAGGATCTTGACCGCGAAATCGCCGAGCGCCCACGACACCCAGCGCGGCGCCTCGATGGCGAGCAGCCCGAACAGCGGCGCCGCCTCGATGGCGAACGCGTCATTGGCACCGATCATCGAGAACGATGCGGCAAAGGCCAGCGAGAAGAACAGCGCGGTGTCGATCACCGAGCCGATCAACGACGACACGAAGGGCGGCACCCACCACACGCGGCGGCGCAGCCGGTCGAAGATCGCAACGTCAAGAAGCTGTGCAACGAGGAAAGCCGAACCCGACGCGATCGCGATGCGCGGCGTCGCCAGCACCACCGACAGGATCACCGCCAGCACGAAACCGGCGAAAACCACCATGCGCGCGGCCGAGGGGCCGAAGCGACGATTGGTCAGATCGGTGACGAGGAAGGCAGCCGGATAGGTGAAGGCACCCCAGGTCAGCAGGTCGGCGAGGTTGAGCGCACCGACCTCAAATGCCACCGGGTACTGCACAAGCACATTCGACGCGATAACCACCGCCGCCATGGCAACAATGCCGGCGACGACAGATCGCGTCGAAAAAGTTTGCGTGGACATCGCCAGGATCAGGACAGCAGCGCCTTAGGACGCCGCTTCGACCTTCTTGGCGATCTGCCGCTTCAGCGTACGGGCGCGCTGCGACAGGTCGTCTTCGCGTGCCTTCATGAGGAACGCGTCGAGACCGCCGCGATGCTCCACCGAGCGCAGCGCACGGGCCGAAACCCGCAGGCGCACGCCCTGTCCGAGCGCATCGCTCAGAAGCGTCACGTCGCAAAGATTGGGGAGGAACCGACGCCGACTACGATTGTTGGCGTGGCTCACATTGTTGCCAGTCTGAACAGCCTTGCCCGTCAGCTCACAGCGCCGAGCCATGTCCATATCCTTCTGTCTAGGCCAGAGCATGGGCATCCGCCCGACGCTCCGACAACGATCGGTGTCATCCAATCTCGTGGAAAGTCGCATTCCTATAAGGGCAGCGCCCGGCGCCGTCAAGCGCAATGGGGAATTCGCACGATTTGAACGCTCCGTTAACCATGCGGTTACCGGCTCTGTCCAACAATCGTCTTATTCCGTAGCTATCCGGCGTAATGGGGCCGGTTGAGTGGGATGCGGGCAATTGACGCCGCGTCACTCATCGTTTGGAGGATGCTTTCGTGTTCCTGGCGCAGTTTTCCTGGAAGTCTCGCGTCGTGCGCCCAGCCGCTTTCGCCGCGCTTGCCCTGGTGGCCGCAACCCCGGCCAGCGCGGGTCAGACGGTCAAGTTCGGCGGCATCTACGATGTCTCCGTCAGCGGCCTGCGCTTTGCCAGCGCCAGCCTCTCGCTGATCCTTCGCGACAACGCCTATTCCGCCAAGCTCAACATGCGCTCTTCGGGCATCGGCCGCCTGTTCTCGTCCGGCCACGGCAACGCCGAGGCCTCAGGATGGGTGCGCGGCGCGCGCGTCCAGCCGAGCCGCTACTATCTGGATTCCACCGGCGACAAGATCCGCACCAGCGTCAACATGGCCCTGTCGCGCGGCTCGATCCGCAAACTCGCCGTCTCGCCGCCGCTGAAGGAGCGCCCCGACCGGGTGCCGGTGACGCGCGCGCACAAGCGTAATGTGCTTGATCCGCTGAGCGCCATCCTGATGCCGGTCAAGGGCAAGGTCGTCGCCGGCCGCGCCGCCTGTGACCGCACGATCCCGGTCTTCGACGGCTGGTCACGCTACAATGTGCGTCTCAGCTACAAGGAGACCAAGACGATCAACCGCCCGGACTACACCGGACCGGTCGTCGTCTGCAGCGCCCGCTGGCAGCCCGTCGCCGGCCATCGGCTGAACAAGAAGTCGGTCGAGTACATGGCCAACAATCGCGATATGGAAACCTGGCTCACACCGGTCGCCGATCTGCCGCTGTTGACGCCCTACCGCATCTCGATCGCCACCAAGGCCGGCCCGCTGGTCGTCCAGGCGCGCAAGATCAAGGTGCAGCACGAGGCCAAGCACGCATCCGCCGATCCGGTCCAATAGATCCGCGTACACGGCATTTGCCGGCAACGCCGCCGGCCACACGAAGCCGCCCCTCACCGGGCGGCTTTTTTGTTGCCTGTTCCTCGGATCTCGCCAGTTCAGGCAAGGCAAGATGGCCACGAGAGCGCTAGATCGCTGTCGCTCCGTGCGCATTGGTCCCCGCCAGCCCCCTTTGCGGGGCTGACGGCGGCGGTTGGACAGCACGCCCCTCAGCATCACCCTTGGCGACCGCGCCGTAGCGAAAGTGGCAGCAGCCCGCATCGTCCGGCAGGGCGCCACGCGAAATCGCCGCTCGGAAAAAAATCCAACCTCCGGTCGCGCAAACCCGCACCTGCGACACTGAAGCCAATGGCATCCGCGCTTCGATCCGTCCCGCTTCGGGACGCTCCGGTTAACGACTGGAAAGGAATGCTGCCCAAGCGCCTTCCTGCCAAAACAACAGCTGGTGGGCTCAGCGACAGAGCACCCATATTTGGCCGTGAACAAACCATGAATCGAAATCCATAAGTGATTCGTCCACGGGCTGTTCCCGTCCTGAGCCGAGTGTTGACGCCACACCCGGATATCATAGGCGACGGTTTTTACCCTTCCCTAACCATAAGCCGCGAAACCGCCGGGCAAAAAGCGGGTCCCCATTTGGGACAGTTCGGTTAACCCGGGATCGTTACGAGCGAAACCAACGACGCCGGCAAACGAGCCGATCTTGGGGGTCGAAGGCGAGACGCACCACATCTCGTAGAGAACGAACCGGGAAAAGACCGAATGAAGTGATTCGTGCACGCGCCGTTCCCGTGCTGATCGCTGTGTAAACGGAGCGGGGCGGGCGCGATTAACCGCTGCTTCATCAAATCGACACGGTTTCCGCCAAGAAATGCGCAATCGCCCCTTGAGGAACGAAACCGGAATCATCGCGAGTCGCCGATTCGGTCGGGCTTTGTTCAAGACTCGTTCCGGTTGCGCCGAGCCCACGTCGCGAAGGCGGCACGGGCGAAAAAACAAGCAATTCGGCGGCGGGTGTGTTAGAGCGTGTCTCCCGAAAGTGGGCGCCGGTTTTGGGATAAAGACACGCGGCTAAACAAAGAGATAGAGCATGTCGCATGAAGCGGAGCAAAGCGACGCGCTCTAACCACGCCGCGTTTGACCGTGCCCCGGCGGAACGCTGTGCGATCCGGCACCGACGGACGACCGGAAGACCTGAATGAATCGAGCCACCCTGCCGCCGCATGCCCGCGCCCGTACCGTTACGGCGATCCTCGGGCCGACCAACACCGGCAAGACCCACCTCGCCATCGAACGCATGCTGGCCCATCCGACCGGCATTATCGGCCTGCCGCTGCGCCTTCTGGCGCGCGAGGTCTACGGTCGTGTGGTCGACCGGCTCGGCGCCGATGCGGTCGCGCTGGTCACCGGCGAGGAAAAGATCGTCCCGCAGAACCCGCGTTTCTGGGTCTATACTGTCGAGGCGATGCCGCGCGAGACGGACTGCTCCTTTGCCGCTATCGACGAAGTGCAGCTTGCCGGCGATTTCGAGCGTGGCCGGGTCTTCACCGACCGTTTGCTCAATCTGCGCGGCACCCATGAGACGCTGCTGCTCGGCGCCGCCACCGTCCGCGGCCTCCTGGAAAAGCTGCTGCCCGGCCTCAACGTGGTCACCCGCCCGCGCATGTCGGTGCTGAGTTATTCCGGCCAGAAGAAGATCACCCGGCTGCCGCCGCGTTCCGCCGTCGTCGCCTTTTCCGCCGACGAGGTCTACGCGATCGCCGAGCTGATCCGTCGCCAGAGGGGCGGGGCTGCCGTCGTGCTCGGTGCGCTCAGTCCGCGCACCCGCAACGCCCAGGTCGCCCTGTTCCAGTCCGGCGATGTCGAATTCCTGGTCGCCACCGACGCCATCGGCATGGGCCTCAATCTTGATGTCGACCACGTCGCCTTCGCCGGCAACCGCAAATTCGACGGCTACCAATACCGCGCCCTGACCCCGGCCGAATTCGGCCAGATCGCGGGCCGCGCCGGCCGCCACACCCATGACGGCACCTTCGGCGTCACCGGCCGCGTCGATCCTTTCGAGGATTCGTTGGTCGAGGCGCTCGAAACCCATGCCTTCGATCCCGTACGTGTGCTTCAGTGGCGCAATCCGTTGCTCGACTTCACCTCGACCCGAGATCTGCGCGCAAGCCTCGACCTGCCGTCGCGCGAGGAAGGGCTGACCCGCGCCCCTCCGGGAGAGGACCTCGTCGCCCTTGAACATGCCGAGCGCGACAGCGATACGATGGCGCTTGCCCGGGGGGCCAAAGCGGTCGAACTTTTGTGGGATGTCTGTCAGGTTCCCGACTACCGGCGCATCGCGCCCGCCAACCACGCCGAGCTGATCACCACCCTGTTCGGCTACCTTGCCCGTCACGGAACCATCGCCGATGAGTGGTTTGATCGTCAGGTCGCCTATGCGGATCGCATCGAAGGCGATATAGACAGCCTGTCCAACCGGATTGCACATATCCGGACCTGGACGTTTATCGCCAACCGGCCCGGCTGGTTGAAGGATCCGATCCACTGGCAGGAACGGACCCGTGCAATCGAAGATCGTCTGTCGGACGCGCTGCACGAACGCCTGACGCAGCGCTTTGTCGACCGGCGAACCAGTGTTTTGATGAGAAGGCTAAGAGAGAAGGCCATGCTCGAAGCGGAAATCAACGCCACCGGCGACGTGCTCGTCGAAGGTCAGCACGTCGGTCACCTGCAGGGATTTCGGTTCACTCCGGACCCGACAGCCGATGGCCCAGAGGTCAAGGCGCTGCGCGCCGCCGCCATGAAGGCATTGGCCCAGGAAATCGAGAACCGCTCCGAGCGGCTGTCGCGCGCACCCGATACGGATCTGCTGCTGACCGACGAAAACGCGCTGCGCTGGAATGGCGAAGTCGTCGGTCGCCTTGCTGCCGGTGACGACGTGCTGCGCCCGCAGGTGCTCGTGCTCGCCGACGAACAGCTCACCGGCCCGGCGCGCGACCGCGTTCAAGCCCGCCTCGATCTGTTCGTTGCCCAGCATCTGGCCACCCTGCTGAAGCCGCTGCTCGATCTGCGCGACGCCGAGGATATCGAAGGCCTGGCGCGCGGTGTCGCTTTCCGGCTTGTCGAAAATCTCGGCAGCATCGACCGCCATCAGATTTCCGAGGACGTGCGCCAGCTCGACCAGAACGCCCGCGCGGGCCTGCGCAAATACGGCGTACGCTTCGGCGCGCACCATATCTATGTGCCGGCCCTGCTGAAGCCGGCACCGAGCCGCCTGCTGATGCATTTGTGGGCGCTGAAGAACGCCGACGGCGATGTACCGGGCCTTGCCGAGCTGCCGCAGATTTCGGCCGCCGGCCGCACCTCCGTTCCCGCCGACGAGACCTTCCCGCTCGAGCTGTGCCGCATCGCCGGCTACCGCGTCTGCGGTCCGCGCGCCGTGCGCCTCGACATTCTCGAGCGCCTCGCCGACATCATTCGCCCGATCGTCGCCTGGCGCCCGGGCCCGAATGCCGCTCCCGCACCGGAAGGCGCGATTCCCGAAGGCGGCGGCTTCACCGTCACCGTCGGCATGACCTCCCTGCTCGGCTGCGCCGGCGAGGATTTCTCGGCCACGCTGAAGGCACTCGGCTACCGCCTTGAGCGGCGCAAGGCCGAAGGCTTCAAGGCCCCGCCGACCCGCGCCGATCTGGAAGCCGCCGAACAGGCCGCCGCGGCCGAGGCGAAGCCGGAAGACGAAGCGGCTCCGGCAGAGACAGAGACCGCGCCGTCTGGCGAAGGTGAGGCAAGCGCCACCCCCGAGACGGCGGTCGAGCCTGCCGCAGAGGCGCCCGCCGAGCCCGAAGTGACCGAAGCCGCACCGAAAGCAGAAGACGCGGCAGAAGAGACCGCGCCGGCAGGCGAAGAAACACCGGCGGAAGCTGTTGAGACCGTCACGCCGGAGATCGACGCTTCGGAGGCCGACGCCGGCGAAACATCAGCTGAGGCGTCCGCTGAAGCCGCGCCGGCCGAAGCCGAAAAGACCGAGCCTGAATTCGTCGAGATCTGGCGTCCCGGTCGGGCCGGCGGCAGCCGTCGCCCGCCGCGCCGCGGCCATGATGGCGAAGCCGGCGAAGGCGAAGCCCGTCAGGGCGATCGGCGCCAGCGCCAGAATCAGGGCCAGAATCAGGGCCAGAAACAAGGCGACGACAAGGGCGACCGTCCACGCGGCGAAAAACGCTTCGACAAACGCAAGGGTGGCGGCAAGCGCCCCGAAAAGTTCGGCGGCAAACCGGGCGGTAAGCGCGGCGACCGTCGCAGCGATGCACCTCGCACCGTGAGCGCAAGCCCGCCGAAGAAGGCGCTCGATCCCGATTCGCCCTTTGCCGCGCTCGCCGCGCTGAAGGCCGACATGCAAAAGGGCAAGAAGGACAAATAGTCCTGCCGAGCCCGCGCACACGGCCCAAGAGGAAAGCGTGAGCGAAGACCGGCTTCGAATCGACAAGTGGCTTTGGTACGCCCGGGTCGTCAAGTCACGCACCCTGGCGCAGAAACTTGCCGTCTCCGGGCGCGTGCGCAGGAATCGGGAGAAGCTCGATTCCGCCAGCGACATGGTGCGCCCGGGCGATGTGCTCACCATCGGCCTCGACAATCGCGTCCGCATCCTGAAGATCGTCGCGCTCGGCGAACGTCGCGGCCCGGCGAGCGAAGCGCAGACGCTTTACGAAGATCTCAGCCCGCCGCCCATGCCCCGCCCGAGCGCACCGCCGCCGGCGGCCGAGCGCGATCCGGGCGCTGGACGTCCCACCAAACGCGACCGCCGGCGCATCGACGCCTGGCGTCAGGATGGCGGTGACGGCTAAGCAATTCTCCTGATCGGAACAGCCGCGACCCAACGCCGCTTGCACTCGCGCCGCAATCGGGCTAGGTGACCATTCACAAGGGCTTAAAACCCGCATTTGTTCGGCCGGAAATCTGGAGGCTCACCTGCAATGACGTACGTCGTCACCGACAACTGCATCAAGTGCAAGTACACTGATTGCGTCGAGGTCTGTCCCGTCGACTGTTTCTACGACGGCGAAAATATGCTGGTCATCCACCCCGACGAATGCATCGACTGCGGCGTCTGCGAGCCGGAATGCCCCGCCGAAGCGATTCAGCCGGATACCGACCCCGGTCTCGAGAAGTGGGTGGCACTGAACGCCGAGTATGCCGAGAAGTGGCCGAACATCACCGTCAAGCGTGATGCGCTGCCCGAGGCCGAAGAGTTCGACGGCGTCAAAGGCAAGCTCGAGAAGTACTTCTCGGCGGAGCCGGGCGAAGGCGATTGATCGCCTTCCGGCTGCGAAAAAAACAGTTCTGAAACTTGCGCGGCGCCGCATCGAAACATGCGGCGGCGCGAAATCCATTGAAATTTCTCTCTTTTGTGTTATCCTATTGTCACAGTCGATGAACGTTTCACGTCGTTCCCTCCAGAAGGAGGTCTGATAGTCGCCGCACCCTCTGCGGCGATTGGTGTGTCTGCGTGACCCATTGATGGACAAAACAGGATTGGTCGCCGCAACCATGCGCCGCAATTTCGATACGAAACGGCTTTTCTTGATCGGCTGGAAATCGTCGTTTGGCAAAAAACATCGCGCGGGCGTTTGCACCGCACGAAAGAGCGTCGAACAGTAAACGCAAAAAGCGATGGCTGCACCACGCCGGCCATCGGACAGGGTCCCTTTTACCGTGGGCCCGCGACCGCGCAGGAGTAACGAAGCGTATGGCAACGACCAGCAAGAAGACCGCGCAGCGCCAGGGTTTCAAGACTTCAGAATTTATCGTTTATCCAGCTCACGGCGTCGGCCAGATCACGGCCATCGAAGAACAGGAAGTCGCCGGTATCAAGCTCGAATTGTTCGTCATTAGCTTCGAAAAAGACAAGATGACCCTGCGCGTCCCGGTCGCCAAGATCGGCTCCGTGGGCATGCGCAAGCTCGCCGACGGCGACACCGTCGAAAAGGCGCTGGAAACCATCCGTGGCCGCGCCCGCGTCAAGCGCACCATGTGGAGCCGCCGCGCGCAGGAATACGAAGCCAAGATCAATTCCGGCGACCTGATCGCCATCTCCGAAGTCGTGCGCGATCTCTATCGCTCGGATCAGCAGCCGGAGCAGTCCTACTCCGAACGCCAGCTGTACGAAGCCGCGCTTGACCGCATGGCGCGCGAAATCGCCTCCGTCAACAAGGTGTCGGAGACCGAAGCGATCCGCCAGATCGAACAGAACCTCGCCAAGAGCCCGCGCCGCGGCGAGAAGAAGGCCGACGACGACGATGCCCAGGAAGAGGCTGCGTAACCCGCAACCACCCTGCGCCTCGATGCGCACGCATCGTGAAAACGCTTTGATGAACCCGGCTTCGGCCGGGTTTATTTTTGCATTTCCTAAAATACCATTTTCATGATATGAGGGAAATTACGTATCGAAGACTCGATATTTCCCGGGCTGCGATCCCAAGAGAATAAATTTAGAACCTTTATAAAACTCACTCGCATCCCTATATTGAGTCGGTCCGGCGATGCAGGGGCATCGCCTTGAGCATGGATGAGAACGGCATACGGGGAAGAAACATGAGCAGACCTCACAGTGCCCGGCGTGAGTTCGTCAAGGCGGCCATGAAGGCCCCTTATCTGGAAAAGGAAGAAGAGCAGGAACTGGCGGTTCGCTGGCGCGACACGCAGGATCAGGCTGCTCTGCACAAACTCACCTCGGCGCACATGCGCCTTGTCATCGCGCTCGCCGCCCGTTTCCGCAATTTCGGCCTTTCGATGAGCGATCTCATCCAGGAAGGCCATGTCGGCCTCTTGCAGGCCGCCGCCCGTTTCGAACCGGAACGGGACGTGCGCTTCTCGACCTACGCCACCTGGTGGATCCGCGCCTCGATCCAGGACTATGTCCTGCGCAACTGGTCGATCGTGCGCGGCGGCACGTCCTCGGCGCAGAAGGCCCTGTTCTTCAACCTGCGCCGGCTGCGCGCCCAGATCGCCCGCACCGGCGAGGACATGTTCGGCGGCGCCCTGCATGAGCAGATCGCGGCTGCCACCGGCGTCTCGGTCGCCGATGTCGCCACGATGGACGCCCGCCTGTCCGGCCCCGACGTGTCGCTCAACGCGCCGGTCATGGAAGGCGAGGATTCAAGCGCCGACCGCCAGGACTTCCTGGTCAGCAATGCACCGCTGCAGGACGCCCTGATCGAGGATTCGATCGACACCGAGCGGCGCAACAAGTGGCTCTACGACGCCTTGGGCGTACTCAACGAGCGCGAGTTGAAGATCGTCAAGGAACGCCGCCTGTCGGAGGATGGCGCCACGCTTGAATCGCTCGGCGAGAAGCTCGGCATCTCGAAGGAACGCGTTCGCCAGATCGAGGCCCGCGCGCTCGAAAAGCTGCGCTCGGCGCTCACCGCCGGAGATGTCGATCCGGCAGCCTTCGTCAGCTGACGAAATCCCGGCGACAGCCAGTTGCAAGGGAGGGCGCTTCACCAAAGCGCCCTCCCTTTTCTTTGCCTCAAATGAATTGGCCCGCTCCGGCAGCCATCAACTCCGGCAGAATCGGAAGCCTCTCGGCATCCTCGCGACGCGGATCGCGCGGCTGTTTCTCGTCTGGAAACCGCGCGTCGAAATCGGCCAGCTCGCGCGCCAGCACCTGATCGAAGTGATCCCAATCCTCTTTTGAAACCAGAGCATACCCGGACTGCGCAAGAACTTCGGAACGGCTGATGGCCTCGAAGAGCCGCGACGTCGCAACGCGCGGCAGCCGTAACCGTTTCAAAAGGCGGACACTGGCAGCAATGGCATCCGTATGGGTGCCGTTGCTCGCGGCCGATACCCCCTCGACGAAGCGGTCAGCGGCAATCCCGACGCGGTTCAGGAACCAACGGACACTGCCGCCAGCCTGCGCCACCCGCTGGTGGCTTTCGACATGAAGCTTCCGGACGCGGTCCGGCGCTTCAAGGTCCCGCAGCATCCCTTGGTAGTCGAGCAAGCCGGTCGACCTCACCAGGTCGACAAAACTGCGCGGACCGGCAATGACGTCATTGAAAGGATCGGCCATCACCTCGCGAAAATACGACGCGAACCAGCGATCCTGCCGCTGCAGCACGGCCACCACCTCGACATGGTCGACACCGAGCGCATCGACCAGCGCCATGATCGGCGAAGGCGCTCCCGCATGCTCTGGTTGCCCGGATCGCCAGATCGGATGGGACAGCATGGCCTCGACCGACAGCACCAGCGTGTCGACCGGCCGCTCCAATGACGCGATTTCCGCGGCAAGCCTCGCCGACACATCCTCCCGCCCGGTCAAGACACGGCGAATGAGCGCGACGTGACCCAAGGCGTGATCGCGCCGGACGCCCCGCTCCCGCATCGTCCCGTAGACCGGATACCAGATCCCCTGTTCGAGCAGCCGAAGACGGTTGTTTTCGAGCGTATCCTGGATCGCCGTCGAGCCGGTACCCGGCATCCCGGAATGCAGCACCACACGCTTGATCAGAGCGTTGAGCGGCGGCGTCGCGGAGGTGACCCTCTCCTGGGGGAACGCGCAGCTCCTGAGAAAACGCAGATAGTAGCAGACGGCCGTCTCAGCCCACGGTAAACCCGACTGAACGATGAGTGCCGTCAATTCGCTCAGATGCAACCGTTCGCCGTTCAGGAGCGCCAGCAGGATATCGTAGCGCTTCGCGGCAACCGCCATCCGCCCCACATCGTAGACACCCTCGGCGAGCCGTTCGCGAAACGGGCCGATCTTGTTGAATACCGTGTCGGGGAAGAGCAGCGGCGCATCCCTGGTCAGGTCGTGAAGATTGGCAAGGAACCGAAGCGCGATCTCGCGCTCCGTCGGCTGCGCCCTGCCGCTTTCCTCCGTCGCCCCGTCACCGAGAGCCTCGACGACGAGCGGCGTCCAGTACTCGAATACCGTACGCCAGTAGACGAGGGCATTTACCCGCGCGAAATCCGGATGAAGACGCCCGACCGCATCGGCATCATCCAGGATGCCCCGGACCAGCGGCATACCCGTTGTGTACTGCGCGAGCTGATCGTAATCGACCCGTTTCGTGGTGCTGCCGGGGTGTCGCCGATGGTTGATCACCACGTCCGGACAAACGCCGATGCGATCGGCCTTAAACAGAGCCTGGAGAAAGAAGACGCGATCTTCCCTTTGCCGAAGCAGGTTTGAAAACCGCAATTCGTGTTGCCGCACGAAGGCGTGGTTCAAGAGCATCTGCCAACTGCAGATGATGTTGGCGATCTCAGGAGACTGGTAAGCGGTCGAGAACGGCACGCCGAGCCCGCCGACACCCGGCATCGGTTTCAGCGAACCATCTTCCGCCAGGACTTTGTACTGGGCGATGCAAATGTCGAGGCCATCCGCATCCGCCTGCGCCAGCCACCCCGCCAGCACCTGATCGTGCGCATAAAAATCATCGGAATCGAGAAAGGCGATATAGCGGCCGACGGCGAGCTCGATCCCGACATTTCGGGCTTTCGCCTGGCCACCGTTGCGAGCGAGCGTCTCAACGCGAAAGTGCGGGACCCTCGTCTGCAAGGCTGCGAGCAGGGCCGGCGTTCCATCCGTGCTGCCATCGTCAATCGCAATGATTTCGAACGACACGCCCTGTTGCGCGACCACCGAAGCGATACACTCTTCGAGGAATGCTTCGCTGTTGAAGCACGGTATGATGACCGAAACGTCCACCCCGCCCCCCGGGTTCGAACTCCGTGTCCGTACCGCCACCGGAAGACCCGCGGCAGAAACGGCCGGACGGATGGCGAGCGCCCGCCACCGGTGACAAGAGACTGAATTTCCAGCGCGCAACCGGTCGGGCACGGCAACCCTAGCCGAAGACGACTTGCCGTCCAAGACGGCCACCGGCAATTGTTCCGGGGCGGTTAAGACCGCGGCGGCGGCTGGCCGGAGGGGGTCCCCCGAAGGAGGCAGGTTGCGGGCAGCCCTCAAACAAACAAAAACGGGCCGGCAGATTTGCCGACCCGTTTTCGTATCAATCAGTCATCCGACCTTTTCGCATTGCCTGCCGCATGATGCGGCGTGCCGACAATGCCCGGACAGCGGATCCCGACAGACCGCCCGCCAAAGCGGACGAACCCGTCCTTAGATCTCGTCCTTCGGCTCCAGGACCTGTCGGCCGCGATACATCCCCGTCTTAAGGTCGATGTGATGCGGACGACGGAGTTCGCCGGAGTCCTTGTCCTCGATGTAGGTCGGCTGCTTCAGGGCATCCGCCGAGCGGCGGAATCCGCGCTTCATCGGCGAGGTTTTTCTCTTCGGCACAGCCATGGTGTACATCTCCGTCGTCGAAACGCGCTGAACCGCCCCAGGCTCACCCCGGACGTGCAGCGCAAAAAATGTCTCGGATCGGGCGACCTTATACAGAGTTAGACCCGTCTTGACCAGCCCATTCGTGCGGTTTTTCGCCAAAACCGAAAAGAGTCGTTACCGCTCTCCGAGCACGCAGGCCACATGCGGCCCGGCGCCCGCCGCACGCTTTTCGATGGTGCGCGCATAGCGGCGATGATATTTCGCCGGCTTGGCCGGATTTCGCGCGATCGGATTGGGCAAGGCAGCCGCCAGGAGAGCCGCCTCGCTGCGGCGCAGTTTCGCCGCCGGACGTTTGAAATAGCGCTGCGCGGCGGCCTCGGCCCCAAACAGGTCCGGGCCCCATTCCGCGACATTCAGATAGAGCTCCATGATACGCCGTTTCGGCAGCACCAGATCGGCATAGACGGCCAAGGGAAGCTCGACCGCCTTGCGCAGATAGGACCGCGACGGCCACAGGAAGAGGTTCTTGACCAGTTGCATGGTCAGCGTGCTGGCGCCGCGCGACGGGCCGTCCTCGTCGCTGACGACCTTTTGCAGCTCGTGCCAGTCGATGCCTGAATGCTCGCAGAAACGGCCGTCCTCCGACGAGATCACCGCCTTCACCAGTTCCGGCGAGATCTGCTCGATCGGCACCCACTGCCGCTCCAGTGTCCTGCCCTGTGCCATCTGCCACAGCATCAGCGCGGAAGCCGGCGGATCGACGAAGCGGTAGAGCGGCGTCAGCACGAGTGGCAGCACGATGAGAATGACGACGATACGCACCAGCCAGCGCAGCGTCACGCGTAGCCAGCCGCCCCCCTTCGGGCTTTTTCCACGCCCGCCATCGCCCGATCGTTCCTCGATGATCAACGACACCTGATCCGTTCCCCGTTCGATCGGTCATGACAACCGAGACCGTTCGCCCGGTTTGCAACATCGCCGCAAGCGTCTATAGGGAGGCAACCGGCCCGGCAAGGGCCGCAAAGCCCGACCGTCCCGCCGGCGCAATATACCAATGCACCCGCCAAGGGCACGAGAGGAGACGACAGTACCGTGGTCGACGCCACCTTTGAAGCCCGCCTCGCCGAAACCGCCGCCAGCGTCGAACAGCGTCTCGACGCCCTGCTCGGCGCCACCCCGCTGGACGGCGAGCGCACCCGCCCGGCCCGCCTGCTCGACGCCATGCGCTATGCCAGCCTCGGCGGCGGCAAACGCCTGCGCCCGTTTCTCGTTATCGAAACCGCGCGCCTGCTCGGCCACACCGGCGAAGGCGCCGAACGCGCCGCGTCTGCGCTCGAACTCGTTCATTGCTACAGCCTGGTGCATGACGACCTGCCGGACATGGACGACGACGACATGCGCCGCGGCCAACCGACGGTGCATCGCAAATACGATCCGGCGACCGCGATACTCGCCGGCGACGCGCTGCTCACCTATGCGTTCGACGTGCTTGCCGATCCGGCGACCGACGCGGACGCCGGTGTCCGCGCCGAACTCGTCCTGACGCTTGCCCGCACAAGCGGGCTTGGCGGCATGGCCGGCGGACAGATGCTCGATCTGGCTGCCGAGAACCGCTCTCTTTCGGAAGCTGAAATTGCCGAATTGCAGGCCATGAAAACCGGCGCGCTGATCAAGGCCTCGGTGGCCTTCGGCGCCATCCTGGCGCGCGCGGACGCCAGTCTCCGGCGCGATCTCGACCGCTATGCGACCGCGATCGGCCTGGCTTTCCAGTTGGCCGACGATCTCCTCGACGTCGAATCCCATGCCGACGCTGTCGGCAAGGCGACCGGCAAGGATGCTGAAAGGGGGAAGGCAACCCTGGTCGGTCTTCTCGGTCTGGAAGCGTCGCGCCGGAAACTGCGCGATCTCGTTGCCGAGGCCGAAGCAGCGCTGTCGCGCTTCGGCCCTGAGGCGAGTGTCTTGCGCACCGCCGCCCGGTTCATCGCCGAGCGGCAGGCTTGAACCCGTCCGGGTTCGGTCTCGATAGGTCGCCTGTGGCCTATGACGGGCCGCGGGCGCGGTCGATCGCTTCAACGATCAGGGTTTCGGCTTCCGCCGCGGTGCCCCAGCCGACGATCTTCACCCACTTGTTCGGCTCCAGATCCTTGTAGTGAGCGAAGAAGTGCTCGATCTGGTGCAGCGTGATCGGCGGCAGATCCTCATAGGAGTGGATCTTGTCGTAGCGCTTGGTCAGCTTGTGCGACGGCACCGCGATGATCTTCTCGTCGTGACCGGATTCGTCTTCCATCCGCAGCACGCCGATCGGACGGCAGTTAATGATCGCGCCCGGCACGATCGGACGCTGGTTGGGAACCAGCACGTCGATCGGATCGCCATCGTCCGACAGCGTGTGCGGCACGAAGCCGTAATTTCCGGGATACCGCATCGGCGTGTAGAGGAAGCGGTCGACCCACATGGCGCCAGCCTCCTTGTCCATCTCGTACTTGATGGGCTCACCGCCGACGGTCACCTCGATGATCACATTGATGTCGTGCGGCGGGTTCTTGCCGATGGGAACGGCGTCAATACGCATGGGTGTCTTCCCTCCGTGAAATTCCAGACCCTCTTACAGGTCAAGCGGGCGTCTGCGCAAGCCGTATTGTGCGTTGCAGCATAGGAATTAGTCGCAACACCGTCTCTGTATCACAGCCAAACAGCCCGCTACGAGCGCTGATGCCGCTTGACCGGAAGCCGCCCCTATCCTGAGATGACGCCTGTCGGGTTGTGCGGCACGCGGGGAACAGACCGGCAAGGGAAACTGTATCGCTGGGGATAGAGGTGGACCGGATCGACGGGGCGACAAGAGGACATGGCGAAGATTTGCACCTGCCGGCACAGCGCTGCGCGCCATGGTTTCGCGCCCGCCCGCGGGCCGCTCCCTTGTTGCGCCTTGTTGTAATATTCGCCACCGGCTTCGCCGTTTCGACGATCGGGGCGCTTGCCGCCGACCCCCTCGTCCCCGCCTGCGGCACACCCACCACCGAGGCATTCGCCGTCGCCGAAATTCTCGGCGCCATCACCCTCCGCCTCGCCGACGGCCGCACCGTGCGCATGCGAGGCCTCATGCCGCCGTCCGAGATCCGCCTGAACGCTCCGCCGGACCCGCGCGCCCGTGCCCATCTCGCAAAAGTGATTGCCGGCCGAAGCGTACGCCTGCTCGCCGAAGGCGCCACACCCGACCGCTACGGCCGTATCCATGCGCATCTCGTGCGCGCCGATGACGGGTTGTGGCTCGACGGCCACCAGCTTGCCGCCGGCAATGCCGCGATCGGCGTCGAACCCGGCGAGACGACGCCTTGCCGCGCCGACCTTGAACGTCTGGAACACGATGCCCGCACCGCCGGGTTTGGGCTCTGGCAGACGCTGACGATTCGCAGCGCCGACGCCCCCTCGCTAGCCGAGGCAGCGCCCGGCTTTGCCATCGTCGAGGGCCGCATTCTTTCCGTAGGGGAAACCCGGTCGACGATCTATCTGAATTTTGGAAGAAAGTGGCGCGAGGATTTCACAATCACGATATACCAGAGGAATCTGAAGCGATTTGTGGCCGCCGGCCTCGATCCAAGAGCCCTCAAAGGTGCGCGCATCCGTATTCGCGGATGGCTTGAGCGCCATGATGGCGCCTTGATATCGGCTCAATGGCCGGGCCAGATAGTGAGACTCGACTAACGGACGTGGGTAAGTTGGAAGAAATGCAGAACGGATCGGTCATCGCGCGCATCGCGCGGGCCGGCGCGGTGCTTGTCGTCGCGCTGAGCGTGGCTGGCTGTCTGCTGTCATCCGGCGTCACCATCAGCGATCCGATTCCCGACGAGCCGCGCCCGCCGAGCGGCGAAACGGCCATCGGCGAGCGGGAACATCCGCGTGTCGTTGCCGCCTATGGCGGCGTCTACGAGGATTCCGGCGCCGAGCGCGCGATCGCCCGCATGGTCGGACGTCTGGTGGCGTCCTCCGACAACCCCTCGCAGAGCTACCAGATCACCATCCTGAATTCGCCGGTGGTCAACGCTTTCGCTCTGCCGGGCGGCTATCTCTACATAACCCGCGGCCTGCTGGCGCTCGCCAATGACAGCTCCGAGCTGGCCGCCGTTATCAGTCACGAAATGGCGCATGTGACAGCCAAGCATGCCATCGCCCGTCTCAAGCGGGCCGAGGAAAAGGCGCTCGTCACCGAAGTCGTGGCAACCGTCGTTGACGATCCCAAGACCGCCCAGACGGCAATCGCCTCGGCCGAACTCTCCTTTGCGCACTTCTCGCAGGCGCAGGAATTGGAAGCCGACATCGTCGGTGTCCGCACGCTCGCCCGCGCTGGATACGATCCGCACGCAGCCGCGCGCTTCCTCGCCGCCATGGGCCGCTTCGCCGACGTCACCTCGGCGCATTCCGGGGCCGGCAAGCAGCCCGACTTCCTGTCGTCCCACCCGACGACCCCTGACCGCATCACCAAGGCGAAGTTCGCCGCCCGTGCCGTGTCGGGCACCGATATCGGCGTGCGTGACCGCGCCGCCTACCTCGAGAACGTCAACGGCATGCTCTACGGCGACGATCCGAGCGAAGGCTTCGTGCGCGGCCGCAGCTTCCAGCATGCCAAGCTCGGCATCGCTTTCACCGCCCCCGCCGGCTACACGATGGAAAACTCCTCCGACGCGGTCCTGGCGACCGACGGCGCGGGAACCGCGTTGCGTTTCGACGGAACCGACATTCCCGCGACCATGGCGCTCGACGACTATCTGCGCTCCGGCTGGGTCAACGGCCTTATTGAAAACAGCGTCCGCTCGACCTCGATCGGCGGCCGCCCGGCCGCCACCGCGTCCGCCGTTGCCGACGGCTGGTCGTTCCGCATCGCGGTGCTGCGCGTCGACAAGATGTCCTACCGCTTCATCTTTGCCTCGAAGACGCCGACGCCGGCGCTCGATTCCGCCTTCCGCCAGACGGTCCAGAGCTTCCGCCTGTTGTCGGATGAGGAACGCCTGAGGCTGAAGCCGCTGCGCATTCGCGTCGTCAAGACACCGGCCGGCGCCAGCGCGGCGGCCATGGCGGCCCGCATGCGCGGCATCGACGCATCCCGCCGTCTCGCCCTTTTCCGCGTCCTCAACGGCCTTGCCGCCGACGAGGACCCGGAGACCGGCATGCAGGTCAAACTCGTTACCGACTAGCTCGTACAGAGACGCCGCACCACCTGGCGGCCGCAACCCCCTTGACCTGACTCGGCGCTACGGCAATCTTCGCGTCAGGGAAGCGACGCGATGCGGCGTCTGCCGCCGATCGAAACGAGGCCACGCCATGCTGTTCACCATTCCGCTCAGCATCATTCCGCTGATTGTCTACAACGTCATCGCCTTCGGCCTGCTCGGCGCCTTCCCGGGCGACCCCTGGTCGAACCCGGTCTTCACCATCGAAATGATCTCCGGCGCGCGCTGGACCATGGTTATCGGCGACCTGATGATCGCGGTCGCCATCGTGCTGCTGTTCTTCGAGATCCTCAAGGCGACCCGCACCGGCTCCGCCTCGATCATCGACCACATGCTCTCCACGGTCGTCTTCATCATCTACCTGATCGAGTTCCTACTGGTCGGCGAAGCCGCCCGGTCGGTGTTCTTCATCCTGATGATCATCGCCCTCGTCGATGTTGTTGCCGGCTTCTCGGTCACCATTCGCTCGGCCCGCCGCGACATGAGCCTCGGCCATCCCGGCGACGTCTTCTGAGCAACATCTCCGCTCGCCCGCCAGCGGGCGCAAACAAGAACAACAAGGAAAGCTGACAGATCATGGCGCGCAATTTCCAGATGCCGGGCCGCTCGGCGGCCTATGCCGCCGGCGGAATGGCCGCCACCTCACACCCACTGGCCACCGCCGCCGCGCTCGACATGCTGCGACAGGGCGGCAACGCCGTCGACGCGGCGCTTGCAGCCATCGCGGTCACCACCGTCGTCGAGCCGCACATGAACGGCATCGGCGGCGACTGCTTTGCCATTATCGCCAAGCCGGACGGCACGCTCGACGGCCTGAACGGCTCGGGCCGCGCGCCCGCCGCGCTGACCCTTGAGCGCTTCCTCGAACGCGGCGACACCACGGTCAATCCCTATCACCCCGATGCGGTCACCGTGCCGGGCGCCGTCAAAGCGTGGGAAACGCTTGCCGCCAGCCATGGCAGCCGTGGCCTCGATACGATTCTTTCGGCCGCCATTTCCTGTGCCGAGGACGGCTTCCCGATCACCCCGCGCGTCGCCCATGACTGGGCCGGCCTCAAAGGCCTGCTCGAACGCGATGCCGGCGCCACGCGCCACTACCTCGTCGACGGAGAAACGCCGCGCGCCGGCGCGCGTCACAAGCTGCCCGCTCTCGCCGAAACGCTGAAAGCGATCGCCGCAAACGGCGCCGACGCGTTCTACAAGGGCGCGGTTGCCGAAGACATCGTTACAACGCTTGCCGCCAAGGGCGGCGTCATGAGCCTCGACGATCTCGCCGCCGTCACCGCCGACGCGGTCACCCCGATCACCACCGACTATCGTGGCCTGACGATCGCCGAGATCCCGCCGAACGGCCAGGGCATCACCGCGCTGATCATGCTCAACATCCTCGAGCGCTTCGATCTCGCCGCCCTCGATCCGCTTGGGCCCGAGCGCTTCCACCTCGAGATGGAAGCCGCCCGCCTCGCCTATGCCTGCCGCGACGCCTATGTCTCCGATCCGGCGGCGATGACCGAGACCGTCGAGCGGTTGTTGAGCGACGCCTACACCGACCAGCTTGCCGGCATGATCGACCCGGCCCGGCGCCTGACCACCGTCATCGACGAGGATCTCGTGCCGAACGCCGACACGGTCTATCTCACCGTCGTAGATGAGAACCGCATGGCGGTGTCGCTGATCAACTCGGTCTATCACGGCTTCGGATCGGGCATCGTCACGGAAAAAACCGGCATCGTGCTGCAGAACCGCGGCGCCTGTTTCTCGGTGAAGGAAGGCCATCCCAACGCGGTCGGCCCGTCGAAGCGACCGATGCACACGATCATTCCGGGGATGGCGTTGAAGGACGGCAAGCCGGTGATGAGCTTCGGCGTCATGGGTGGTGCCTACCAGCCCTGCGGCCAGACCCACGTCGTCACCAACATTGTCGACTACGGCATGGATGTGCAGGAAGCGATCGACTGCGCCCGCCTGTTCTGGGACGACGAGGGCACGCTGCGCGCCGAGACCGGCATTCCCGAAGCAACCGTCGAGGGCCTGCGCAACCGCGGCCACGACGTGGAGCGCGCCAGCGAGCCGCATGGCGGCGGTCAGGCGATTGCCATCGACGAGGCAACCGGCCTGCTTGTCGGCGGCTCCGACCCGCGCAAGGACGGCTGCGCCCTCGGCTACTGAGGGTTTCTCTGGAAACTGAAATCAGACGGCGACGCTGAACCGGGTGCCGGGCGCGACATAAAGCGGCCGGCGATCCGTCTCGATATAGGCGGCGACCGCTTCGACCGGCTCCGCGCGGCGCTTTGCGCGCGTCTGCGGCAGGCCTTCCCGGGTTGCGATCAACTGCGCGATAAGCGCCGGATTTGACCGCAGCCGCCAGCTCGACCGCCGGCGCGGCTCGCTTCGCATTGTCGGCTCGATCGCGACCACCGCGCGCCCGGTTTCCGGCTTTGCGCCGACCGCGTTGTCATCCGCAGCCGCGTCATCGCGCGACGGAGCCGATTGACGGCGCCCACCGGCGGTGGCGGAAGGAAGTCCGGGACGGATTGACGTGATCATGGCACTGGCCCATCTGGCGGCAACTGTCCCGTAACGGAACAATTATCGATTTCTTCACGTCTTTCCGGCAAGTTACGGGCCAAACCTGTCGGTCGACCCGACCGGACAAGCGCGAGCGACGACGCGCAGGACATTGGCGCCCCAACCGAACGGCAGCACGCCGGACGGACCCGGCGCGGGAAGCGGACATGAACGGCAAGCCGTTGGAAAAACTGGATTCTCAGGAAATCATTCCGGCCACGCCGAAACCGTTGCAGCCGGGTAGCGTGGACTACGCGGCAACGCTCAGCGCGGTCTGCGAGGCTGTCTACGAATGGGACATCGCCAGCGATACGCTGCGCTGGAGCGAAAACGCCTGTGACGTCCTTCAGGTTCTTGATCCCGCCGACATCGCGACCGGACGCCGGTTCGCCGGCCTGCTCGACCCGGCCACCCCCGAGACCCGCTACAACGCGATCATGTCGTCAGCCGAAGAAGACAACGGCCCGGGCGTCCCCTTTCAGATCCAGTATGCCCTACAGCCGAAAGGCCAGCTCTCCGGCCAGACGATCTGGGTGGAGGATTGCGGACGCTGGTTCTCCGACAAGAAGGGCCAGCCGATCCGCGCCTGCGGCATCGTGCGCGCGATCAACGCCCGCCGCCACGAAGAAGAGCGCCTGACCTATCTCTCGCGCTACGACGCGCTTACCGGCCAGCTCAACCGCGCCGAACTCATCCATGAAATGAAAGAGGCCTTCGACGAAGCCCTCGACACCCGATCTTCGATGGCAATCGCCATTGCCCGCGTCGACAATCTCGCCGTGATCAACGACGCCTATGGCTTCGACGTTGCCGACACCGTCATCGCCAAGGTCGGTCAGCGCCTGAAATCGGTCATGCGGAGCCGCGATTCTCTCGGCCGCCTGTCGGGCAACAAGTTCGGTATCGTGCTGCGCGACTGCAACGAGGACGATTTCCAGGTCATCGCAGAGCGTCTGATCTCGACCATTTCCGACCGCATCATCACCACCCGCTACGGCCAGGTCAGCACCACGATCTCGATTGGCGGCGTGCTCGCCCCGCGCGATGCCCGCGCGCCGATCCAGGCGCTCGCCCGTGCCCATGAGGCGCTCGACAACGCCCGCCGGCAGTACCGCTCCACCGCCTGCCTGTTCCAGCAGAGCGGCGAACGCGCCGAGACCCGCCGCCGCAACGTCAAGATCGCCGACGAGATCGTCGCCGGGCTGAACGCCAACCAGCTGCGCTTCGCCTATCAGCCGATCGTCTCGGCCAAAACCCGGCAGACCGTCTACCATGAGGCCCTGCTGCGCCTCGACCGCCCCTCGATCAGCGAGGCGAACGGCGGCGCACTGGTCGCCATCGCCGAAAAGCTCGGCCTCATCCGCCTGATCGATGCCCGTGTGCGCGATCTCGCCTTCGCCGATCTACGGCAGCATCCCAAAGCCCGCCTGTCGCTCAACGTGTCGGCGGAGAGCATCACCGATGCCAGCTGGCTGGCCGAAACGACCCGCGTGCTGAAAGAAAATCCCGACATCGCCGAACGCACCGTCATCGAGATCACCGAGACGGCGATGATGCACAATCTGCAGGACGCCATGCGCTTCGTCGCGACCCTGCGCGGTCACGGCGCGAAGGTCGCCATCGACGACTTCGGCGCCGGCTACACCTCGTTCCACGCGCTGAAGGAACTCGGCGTCGATCTGGTCAAGATCGACGGCATCTTCATCAAGGAACTGACCAAGGGCGCCAAGGAAGAGGTCTTCGTGCGGTCGCTCGTCGACATCGCCAAGACCTTCGACCTCGAAACGGTGGCCGAGTGGGTCGGCGACGAGGAAACGGTCGAGCGCCTCACCGAGATGGGCGTCGACTACTTCCAGGGCGAACATTTCGGCCTGGCCAGCGACAAGCGCCCCTGGGACGATGGCATCGAGATCGCCTGACGAATCTCAGGCTGACGACCCAGGCGTAAGACCACCCCAAATCGTTGCAGTTCCGCATCGCTAACGCCCGGACATCATCCGGACGCCGGATCTCGATTCCGAGAATATTCCGGATCCTATTCAGCTATTCCGTATAACTATTGACTCCTGATAAAATTTCCGGCAATGATCCGCTTATGGACACGATTGACCGGAAAATCTGCAAACTCATCCAGCACGACGGCAAGCTGTCGAGCGCAGCGCTTGCCGACGCGCTCGGCCTGCCGATCTCGACCGCCAACGACCGCCTCAGACGGCTCGGCGCGTCCGGCGTGATCGCCGCCTGGCGCGGCGTGCTCGACCCTGCCCGCGTCGGCGCCGGGCTATGCGCCTTCCTGTTCATCGACATGAGCCATGACGGCGAGACGGAAGCGGCCGCGACCTTGAAAGCGCGCAGCGAAGTCATGGAGCTGCACCACGTCAGCGGCGCCCATTCCTACCTCGCCAAGGTCCGTGTCGCCGACATGCCGGCGATGCAGAAATTCCTCAGCGAAGTGGTCAAGCCGCTGAAAGCCGTCACCCGCACCGAAACGGTGTTTGCCCTCGACACGCTGAAGGAAACCTCGGAGGTCGCCGTCGCGCCCCCTCCGGAAGCGAGCCCATCATGATCGAGGTGCTGCTCAAGGGGCTCGGCGTCGGCCTTGCCGTTGCCGCTCCGGTCGGGCCGATCGGCCTGTTGTGCATCAAGCGAACGATTTCCGACGGCCGGGCGGCCGGGCTCGCCACCGGCCTTGGAGCGGCCACCGCCGACGGCGTCTATGGCTTCATGGTTGCTGCCGGTTTTGCTGCCACCGGACTCCTCGTCAGCTATGCGGATCCGATGGCCGTCGGCGGCGGTCTGCTGATTGCCTGGCTCGGCATCCTGTCGATCCGCGCCTTCGTGCGGAAACACCGCGAGGGCACGATGGCCGCGCCGCTGAAAAGCCGTGGCGTCCTGAGCGCCTTTGCCACCACCTTCGCTCTGACGATCTCAAACCCGATGACCATCCTCGCCTTCGTCGCCCTCATTGCCGGGCTCGGGGCAGCGTCCGCTGCATCGGCAAGCGCACCCTATGTGCTCGTCCTTGGCGTCTTTCTCGGCTCGGCCCTGTGGTGGCTGTTCCTGGTCCACATCGCCATAATCGCCCGCTCCCGTCTGAGGGAGGAGCACACCCGCTGGCTCGACCTCGTCTCCGGCGGCGTCCTGCTCGGCTGGGGCCTGTGGATCGTCGTCGGCGCCCTGCCGAAATTCATGGCCTGACCACCCGACCGGAAAAACAGAAAGGACGCCGCGCATCACCGCACGGCGCCCTTCCCGTAGTCACTCGGGCAGCGCGATCCCTCCGCGCCCTGATTGACCCTATTTGTCGCCGGCGATCTTCTCGATCTTGCGCTGCATGTCGGCGAGCTGACGCTTCATGTCGTCGAGATCGGACGGCTGCGAGGCACCCGCGGCGGGCTTCGCCTCGCCCGTACCGGTCGCCGAACCGCCCGTCGCGTTGCCGCCCATGCCGAACGGCAGGAACATGCGCATCGCCTTGTCGAACATCTCGGTGTTGCGGCGGACCTGATCCTCGAGCGCCTCGAAGCCGGTGGTGCCGAACGCCTGCGCCATCTGCTGGCGGAAGTTTTCCTGTTCCTTGGTCAGCGAGGCCATCGAGAACTCGAGATAGCTCGGCACCAGGTTCTGCATCGAATCGCCGTAGAACCGGATGAGCTGGCGCAGGAACGCGATCGGCAGAAGGTTCTGCCCCTTGTTCTCCTGTTCGAAGATGATCTGGGTCAGCACCGAGCGGGTGATGTCGTCGCCGCTCTTGGCGTCATAGACCACGAAGTCCTCTTCGCCGCGCACCATCTGCGCCAGGTCTTCAAGCGTGACGTAGGTGCTCGTGCCGGTATTGTAGAGCCGGCGATTGGCGTATTTCTTGATGACGATCGGGTTTTCCGACTTTGCCTTGGTCATACTCGTTCCACTCCTTGACCCGTCGCTTCTTTTGCACCGCACCCCGTCTCGGGGTCAGTTGCGGCGTGGCGCAGATGTATGCGGGTAGCACATTATGAAAATCATGGCCAATTCCAACCTTATATTCAAGATAGGGAATATTGCGGGCATTGCAGCGTTTTATTTCGCACCGGCAAAAACTCATTTCGAAAGTCGAAACGACCGATCGACAGACCGACGGTCCGCGCATACCATTCGGGAAAGCGCATAAGCCTTTGGTCGACAGCCGAATTGGCGATGCTGCAGCGCCCTCAGCGCGGTTGACAGCGCCCCGCGCGCGGTTTGTATTCGCAAGCAACGGATTTACAGCGGCGGCACGTGTGGTCGCCGGCGATGTTTCTTACGCCCAAAGGGGCACCACGGGAGGTCCTACATGAGCCAGCCGAACGATATCGTCATTGTCAGCGCCACCCGCACGCCGGTCGGGTCCTTCAGCGGAGCCTTCGCCAATGTGCCGGCGCACGAACTGGGTGCCACGGTCATCAAGGCAGCGCTCGAAAAGGCCGGCGTCGCGCCCGCCGACGTCGACGAAGTGGTGTTCGGCCAGGTGCTGACCGCCGGCCAGGGCCAGAACCCGGCCCGCCAGGCCGCCATCGCCGCCGGCCTGCCGGAGGAGACCACCGCCTGGGTGCTCAACCAGGTCTGCGGCTCGGGCCTGCGCACGGTCGCCATCGGCATGCAGCAGATCCTGTCCGGCGATGCCGACATCATCGTTGCCGGCGGCCAGGAATCGATGAGCCTGTCCCCGCACTGCGCGCATCTGCGTGCCGGCACCAAGATGGGCGACTCCAAGATGATCGACACGATGATCAAGGACGGCCTGTGGGATGCCTTCAACGGCTACCACATGGGCACCACCGCCGAGAACGTCGCCGAGAAGTGGCAGATCACCCGCGACGAACAGGACGCCTTCGCCGTGGCCTCGCAGAACAAGGCCGAGGCCGCGCAGAAGGCCGGCCGTTTCAAGGACGAGATCACCCCGGTCACCGTCAAGGGCCGCAAGGGCGACACCATCGTCGAGGATGACGAGTACATCCGCCACGGCGCCACCCTCGACACCGTCGCCAAGCTGCGCCCGGCCTTCTCCAAGGACGGCACCGTGACCGCCGGCAACGCGTCGGGCATCAATGACGGCGCCGCCGCGCTCGTCATCATGTCGGCCGCCGAAGCCGAGAAGCGTGGCCTCAAGCCGCTCGCCCGCATCGCCTCCTGGGCGACCGCAGGCGTCGATCCCGCGATCATGGGTTCGGGCCCGATCCCGGCTTCCAAGAAGGCGCTCGAGAAGGCCGGCTGGTCCGCCGCCGAGCTCGACCTCATCGAGGCCAACGAGGCGTTCGCCGCGCAGGCCTGCGCGGTCAACAAGGACATGGGCTGGGATACCGACAAGGTGAACGTCAATGGCGGCGCCATCGCCATTGGCCATCCGATCGGCGCATCGGGCGCCCGCGTCCTCGTCACCCTGCTGCACGAAATGGTCCGTCGCGACGCCAAGAAGGGCCTCGCGACGCTGTGCATCGGCGGTGGCATGGGCGTTGCCATGTGCCTCGAGCGCTAATCTTCAGCGCAGACGATTTCGCGCGCCGCCCGACAAACTCGCGGCGGCGCGCCAAAAACACACAAACACCAAGACGACGGCGGCCCCGCCCGCGGGCCGGAAACTGGGAGGAATGACATATGGGTAGAGTTGCAGTGGTCACCGGAGGCACGCGCGGCATCGGCGCGGCGATCTCCAAGGCCCTCAAGGATGCCGGCTACACGGTTGCCGCCAACTACGCCGGCAACGACGAAGCCGCGCAGAAGTTCAAGGACGAAACCGGTATTGCCGTCTACAAGTGGTCGGTCGCCGACTTCGACGCCTGCGCCGCCGGCCTCGCCCAGGTCGAAGCCGATCTCGGCCCGGTCGACGTGCTGGTCAACAATGCCGGCATCACCCGCGACACCATGTTCCACAAGATGGACAAGGACATGTGGGACGCCGTAATCAGCACCAACCTGTCGGGCCTGTTCAACATGACCCGCCCGGTCTGGGAAGGCATGCGCGAACGCGCCTTCGGCCGCATCATCAACATCTCGTCGATCAACGGCCAGAAGGGCCAGATGGGCCAGGTGAACTATTCCGCCGCCAAGGCCGGCGACATCGGCTTCACCAAGGCGCTCGCCCAGGAAGGCGCTCGCAAGAACATCACCGTCAACGCCATCTGCCCGGGCTATATCGGCACTGACATGGTGCGCGCCGTGCCCGAGAAGGTGCTTGATTCCATCGTCGCCGGCATTCCGGTCGGCCGCCTCGGCGAGCCGGAAGAAATCGCCCGCGCCGTGGTGTTCCTCGCCTCCGACGACGCCGGCTTCATCACCGGCTCGACCATGACCGTCAATGGCGGGCAGTACCTGACCTAGTTCGGGAACGGACTGATCGAAAAACAGATCGAAGGCCGCGTCCATCCGGGCGCGGCCTTTTTTGCTGCCTGAACGCAGGGCAAACAATTGCCTGCGCGCAAACGCGGCATGGACCGGGTAAGCTATAAGGGAGCGCAATGCCGCCATCTGCGGTGGACGATGTGCGGACAGGACGGCAACGAGGACGGATCTGATGCGGGCAGTACCCGAGACCATATCCACTACCCGGATCGGCACGCGCGACATTCGCCGCGACGGTCACGGCTATCTCGTCGACCCCGCCGACTGGAACGAGGAGGTCGCGGAAGTCTTCGCCGCCGAGGAAAACCTGACGCTGACCGATGAACACTGGGCCGTACTGCTCTTCATGCGCGCCTATCTCGACGAACACGGCATCGCAGCCGACGCGCGTTTCACCTTCCGCTTCCTCGCCGCACGCCACGACGAAAGCGAACGCGCCGCCCGTCAGCGCTTCTTCACGCTGTTCCCCTACGGCTACGTCAAACAGGCCTGCAAGATCTCCGGCATGCGCCAGCCGCGCGCCTGGAGCACCGGCTGACACCGTCACGCCCCACCCGCATTCCAGCAATTTCTTATCGCTCCGGTATATGTATGCGAGAGCGATTTGTTACGGTTTTCCAGACCTTGGATACAACGCGAAAGGGTATTGGCGCCGCACAGTCGCTCCCTCACGTCTAGCCATTTCCAATGACCCGGACCACGAAAGCAATGACGCCCGCCCGGTCATATCTGCTTAACTTGACCGACGATGCTCGCTTGCCATCGGCAGGCAGAGAGAAAACCGGCGAGAACGTTGCGGGCCGTCGGTCCGCCGAAACGAAAAGCCGGGTCCAGGCGGGGATACGCGACAATGGCTGGAACGGAACCCAACTTTTCCAGGCGCCTTGCGCAGGTGGCGGCATTCCTCATTCCGACGCTCTGCATCCTGTGGAATCTCAACCTGCCGATCCATCTCGGCATCCCGATCCTGACCGAGCAGCTTCTCGCGCTGATGCTCGGCCTCGGCATCGCGATCCTGTTCCTCACCATCCGCATTGACGGCTCGAAGGGTGGAACGCCTTCCCTCCTCGACTACGCGCTGGCTGCTGCCGGCTTCGGCGCGCTCCTTTTCTCGTCGCTGTTCTACGCATCTCTTCTGGAGCGCATCGCCGACAGGCCGATCGAACTGATCGTCATCGGCGGCATCGTCGTCGTCTGCGTCATGGAGGGCCTGCGCCGCGCCGCCGGCCTGACCCTGTTCCTGATCATCGCCATCTTCGTCGCCTATGCTCTGCTCGCCCATCTCGCACCGGGCCCGCTCGTCGGCCGCCAGATGGGCGTGTTCGAACTGGTTCAATATATCGGCTTCGACCCGAGTGCGGTGTTCGGTACGCCACTGAAGATCGCCGGCACCATCGTGGTGCTGTTCATCTTTTTCGGCACGCTGCTGTTCAAGGCCGGCGGCGGTGAGTTCTTCACCGATCTGGCGCTTGCCACCACCGGCTCAACGCGCGGCGGCGCGGCCAAGATCGCCGTCGTCGCCTCCGCCCTGTTCGGTTCAATCTCCGGCAGCGCCGTCTCCAACGTCGCCACTACCGGGGTCATCACCATTCCGCTGATGCGCCGCGGCGGCTATCGCGCCGAGGACGCCGGCGCCATCGAGGCCATCGCCTCGACCGGTGGCCAGCTGACCCCGCCGATCATGGGCGCCGCCGCCTTCCTGATGGCGGAGTTCCTTGAAATCCCCTACCTCGCCGTGGTGACGGCCGCGATCCTGCCCGCCGTCCTCTACTATGTCAGCATCTTCCTGCAGGTCGATCTGATCGCCGCCCGCGACCGCATTACCGCCGTTGACACGGAAACCCGCACCCTGCGCACGATCTTCGCCGAAGGCTGGCACCTTATCCTGCCCTTCGTCATCCTGATGGCGGCGCTGTTCTGGCTGGAATACTCGCCGGAATACTCAGCGCTCATGTCGGCCCTGTCGATTGTCGTCGTCGGCCTGCTGCGCCCCTACCGCGGCATGCGGCTCGGCTTTGGCGAAATCATCGACTCCTTCGTCGACACCGGCCGCAGCGTCATCGAGCTCCTGTTGATCGTCGCCGCCGCCGGATTCGTTATCGGCATCCTCAACATCACCGGGCTCGGCTTCTCGCTGACCCTGCTTTTGCTGCAGTCGGTCGGCTCGAACATGGTCGTGCTGTTGCTCGTCTCAGCCGCCATCTGCATCGTGCTCGGCATGGGCATGCCGACGTCGGGCGTCTACGTCCTGCTGGCGGTCCTCATCGCGCCGGCCATCGTCGAGGCCGGCATCGACCCGATCGCCGCCCACATGTTCATCCTCTACTACGGCATGATGTCGATGATCACGCCGCCGATCGCGCTCGCCGCCTTCGCCGCCGCCGCGATCTCCAAGGCGAACGCCATGAGCACCGGCTTCGCCGCCATGCGCATCGGCTGGGTCGCCTATGTGATCCCGTTTATCTTCGTCTTCTCGCCGGCCATCATGCTGCAGGGCTCGACCGCCGATATGATTGCCGATACCGGCCGCGCCCTTGTCGGCATCTTCGCCGTGACCGTCGGCATCGTCGGATATCTGACCGCGCGCCTGCCGCTGTGGGCCCGCCTCGCGCTCGGCACCGCCGGCATCCTGTGCATGCCGTTCCACGCCGTCCACCCGGCGTGGGTCTGGATCAATGCGGCGATGATCGCCACTGCCATCGGCCTTACCGTTGTTCTCATCCTGTCGGCACGCGGCAAGGCCGCCGCGGCCGCAGCAACACCCATCGATCCCAAACCGGAGGAAATGCAATGAGGAAACTGACGACAACCGCGCTCGCGGCCGGCTTCGTGCTCGGCCTTGCCGGCACGGCGGCTGCCCAGGTGGTCGGCATCGCCACGGGTCAGGCCGGCAGCCTCGGCCACAGCACCGGCCAGGCGGTCGCCAAGGTTCTCAACCTGAAGGCCGGCATCGCCGCCCGCCCGCAGCCGATGGCAGGTACCGCCGCTTACATTCCGCTGATCAATCGCGGTGAAGCCGCTTTCGGCTTCTGCAATGCGGTCGAGGCGGAATACGCGCTCAACGGCACCGGCAATTTCGAGGGCAAGCCGAACCCCGACCTGCGCATGGTCGGCGTTATGTTCCCGCTGCGCACCGGCCTGATGGCCGCCGCCGATGCGGGCCTCGGCACCATCGAGGACGTCAAGGCCAAGAGCAAGGATCTCAAGATCGCCTCGGAATACACCGCCTCCTCGATCATCGCCTATTACATCGCCGGCGCGCTCGCCAATGGCGGCATGACCTATGACGACTTCCAGCAGATCCCGGTCGCCAACTTCGTGCAGGGTATGCAGGCGCTTGGCGACGGCCTCGTCGACGTGACGCTGATCAGCCTCAACTCGGCGGCCGGCAAGAAGGTCAACGCGCAGCTCCAGTCGCGTGGTGGCATCCAGTATGTCTCGCTCGACGCGAGCCCCGAGGGCCAGGCCCGCTTCAAGGAGTTCCTGCCGGCCGCGAGCATCGTTTCGATGAAGGCGAACGAAAAGATCGCCGGCCTGCAGAAGGCCGCCAACATCATCGAAATCCCCTGGGTGATGGTGACCAACAAGGACGCGCCGGACGAGCTCGTCTACAACGTCACCAAGGCGATTGCCGAAAACAACACCGAACTCAAGAAGGCCTTCGGCGCCTTCGGCCGCGGCAAGGCCGAAGCCATGGCCCCGGCGCATGCCATGGCCTACCACCCCGGCGCGTTAAAATACTACGAGGAAGCCGGCATCAAGGTCGGCGAATAAGCTTCTTCTAGAAATGGCACGACATCAGGATCGGGCGGGGCGCAGGCTCCGCCCGTTTCTTTTTGCAGCCGCAGTCGGAAGGGCCGAAGCCGCTTGACCTCGTCACGGCGGACTCTCATCCTGCGCCCTCCCGAGGCGACCAGACACGATCCCACAATGACCTCAGAGCGACACGCAGGCGACCGGACCGATACGAGCCGCGGCATGGCGACCCTCGTCGGCTTCACCGCCATCCTGATGTGGTCGCTGCTTGCGCTGTTCACGGCCGCAAGCGGCACCATGCCGCCGTTCCAGTTGCTGGCGATCACGCTCGCCATCGGCGGGCTGATCGGCGCCGTCTCCTGGACCTGGCGGCGCGGCGCGGCGGCAGCCCTCATCCAGCCCTGGCCGGTCTGGCTGCTCGGCGTCGGCGGCCTGTTCGGCTACCATTTCTTCTACTACACGGCGCTGCGCAACGCCCCGCCGGTCGAGGCCGGACTGATCGCCTATCTCTGGCCGTTGCTGATCGTCGTCTTTTCCGCCCTTTTGCCGGGCGAGCGGCTACGCTGGTTTCACATCGCCGGCGCGCTACTCGGTCTGGCCGGCACCGCGCTTATCGTCACCGGCGGCAGGGGCTTCACGCTCGAAGCCCAGCACAGCCTTGGTTATCTGGCGGCCGGCGTCTGCGCGCTGACCTGGTCGAGCTACTCGATCCTGTCACGCCGCTTCAAGGCCGTACCGACCGACGTGGTCGCCGGCTTCTGCCTCGCCGGAGCGGCACTGTCCGCCCTCTGCCACCTCGCCTTCGAGACGACCGTTTGGCCCGAAACCGCCGGCCAGTGGCTCGCGGTCGCAGCTCTCGGCCTGATGCCCGTCGGCGCGGCCTTCTATGTCTGGGATTTCGGCGTCAAACGCGGCGACATTCAGGTGCTCGGCGCGGCCTCATACGCTGCCCCGCTGCTGTCGACGCTGGTACTGATTGCCTTCGGCTTCGGCGCAGCGAGCTGGATCATCGCAATCGCCTGCCTCTTGATCACCGGCGGCGCGGCGCTCGCCGCCAAGGACCTCTTCAGACGCTGAGCGCCCCGCCCCCTCAGACAGTCACCCCGGTCGCCAGCCGGGTTCCGCCATCTCGAAGCCTGCGAAATCGAAGCCCGGCGCGACCGTGCAGCCGACCAGCGTCCAGGCCCCGAGCGGCCTCGCGGACTGCCACGCCGTCGCCGGAACGACGACCTGCGGCCGCTCGCCTGCGGCAAGATCGGAGCCGAGAAGATGCGCGGTCGCGTTGTTTCCGTCCACAGACAGCGAAAGCTCGAGCGGACCACCCGCGTACCAGTGCCAGACCTCGGCCGCATCGACCCGATGCCAGGCGGACATCTCGCCCGCGCCGAGCAGATAGTAGATCGCGGTCGAATGCGCCCGCGCGCCGCTGCCCGCATCCCGGAAGGTTTCGCGGAAGTACCCGCCTTCGGGATGCGGGTCCAGATCGAGCAGGCGGACAACGTCCTCGGCCGACAGGCCGCGATAGGGATCGCTCATCGGCCGGCCTCAGAAATTGTCCTTGCGGGCGCGGATTTCGGCGAAGACTTCCGCATCGCTCGCGTTCTTCATGCCGAGATGGGCGCGGATGCCGGCATCGCGAGCGCGCAGGAACGGGTTGGTCGCCCGCTCGAGCCCCATCGTCGTCGGCAGCGTCGGCTTGCCCTCCTTGCGCAGCGCCACGACCTCCTCGAGCCGCTCGCGCAGCGCGTCGTTTGCCGGATCGACCGTGACCGCGAACTTGGCGTTCGCCAGCGTATATTCATGCCCGCAATAGACCTGCGTCTCGTCCGGCAGCATCGACGACAGCCGGTCAAGAGAGCCCCACATCATCGACGGGGTGCCTTCGAACACCCGCCCGCAGCCCATCGAGAACATGGTGTCGCCAGTGAACACCACGCCCGCATCGGGTAGCCAATAGGAGATCTGGCCAAGCGTATGGCCCGGCGTCGCGATTGCCTTCACCCGCACGCCGCCGAGCGACACCTCATCGCCGTCGTCGATGGTTTCGTCGAGGATCTTGATCTTCGCCGCCTCGCCTTTCGGCCCGATCACCGTGCAGCCGGTCGTCGGTTTCAAGGCCTCGATCGCCTGGGTGTGGTCCCAGTGATGATGGGTGACGAGGATATGGGTCAGCGGCCAGCCCTTTTCCGCGAGCGCCGCGCGGATGGCGTCCTCGTCCGGCGCGTCGACCAGGATCGTCGTGCCGCTCACCGCCTCATGCACCAGCACCGCGTAATTGTCCGACAGACAGGGAAACTGAAAGAACTCCAAACCGGCCATGGTGATTCTCCTACTGCGGGGCTGCAAAAAGACATCGTGACGGCTCAGGTCGCTGCCGTCTAGCGAATCGGTCAATCAGCGGCAAATCCGAGTTTTGTTAGCCTTGCCGCCAGCTTCCTTTAGGGCAACATCGCGTGCCGGTTGCGTCGGCCGGAAGCCCCTGTAAAGTCCTTCAACGGAAACGGGTTGGGCGACCATGTATCTCGACGTTGTGCATATGCGGGCATTTTACGATCTGCCGATCGGCCGGATCGTGCGTCAGCATCTCGGCGCCGACATGCGCAATCTGCGCCCGCCCCACACCGGCGAAATCGTTCTCGGCGTCGGCTACGTCACCCCCTATCTGCAGTCCTATCTCGCCACCGCCGAGCGGGTGCTCGCCTTCATGCCGGCAACGCAAGGGGTCACCCGCTGGCCCCGCGACAAGGCCAACATGGCGGCGCTGGTCGAAGAAGAGGCCTGGCCGTTGCCCGACGCCTCGATCGACTGCCTGGTGACCGTGCACGGCCTCGACATGGTCGACAATCCGCGCGCCTTCCTGCGCGAGGCCTGGCGCGTGCTGGTACCGGGCGGCCGGCTTCTTGCCGTCGTTCCCAACCGGTCGGGCCTGTGGGCGCGCGTCGAGACGAGCCCCTTCGGCTATGGCCATCCCTACAGCCGGGCGCAGCTCGGCCACCTCTTGCGCGAGTCCATGTTCGCGCCGCGCAGCTGGGCACAGGGGCTGCATTTCGCGCCCTTCTCGTCGCGCTGGGCGCTGTCGTCCGCCGGCGCCTGGGAGCGCTTCGGCCGCCGCCTCTGGCCGGCCTTTTCCGGCGCCATCATGGTCGACGCCGAAAAGCAGATGACCGCCGGCCTGGCGGAAACCGACAAGGGCAAGCGCTCGGCGATCTTCCGCCCCGTCTTCGTGCCGCACGCAGCGCCCCGCGCCAAGCACTGACAACCGCACCGACGAATGGCCTTCAGCGACGGCGTTTCGCGGTGCTCTGCTTATGTTTTTTTTGCTTTTGCGGCGCCCCTTGCCTATGAAGGAACGCTCGAAAGCGCCCGCATGCGCGCTCAGCCAATCACTGCAGTCCGAAGGCATTTCATGACCGACGAGAGCGACAAGCCGATCGATCCGAAAGCCGGCGGTTCCGCTCCTGCGGGACTGGCCGAAATCCGCACGCGGATCGATGCCCTCGACCGCGAAATCCACGACCGCCTGATCGAGCGCTCCTCGATCATCGACTCGCTGATCAAGGTCAAGCGCGCCGACCACACCGGCGTCGCCTTCCGGCCGCGCCGCGAGGCCGACATGATGTACCGCTTCGCCGAGCGCCACCATGGCAGCCTGCCGCTGACCACGGTCGAGCATATGTGGCGCGAGATCATCTCGACCTTCACCTATCTGCAGGCGCCCTATGGCATCCATCTCGACACCGGCATCGGCGTCGCCCCGGCCTATGACAGCCTGCGCTTCTATTTCGGTTTCTCGGTGCCGCACACCGACCAGCCCGACGCAGCGAGCGCGATCTCGGCGGTCGCCGCCTCGCGCTCCGATCTCGGTTATGTCGGCCTCGGCGAAGCAGCGAGCCCGTGGTGGACCGCGCTGACCGATCCGGCCGGCCCGCGCATCATCGCCCGCACGCCGTTCTTCGAAATGGACGGTCGGGCGGCGGCAACACCGATGGTCGTCGTCTCGAACCCGCTCGACGAACAGTCCGACCCCGACCGCCTGTGCTGGGCGACCGACTGGTCAGACGATGCCGACATCGCCGAAGGGTTTGCCGCCCTCGAGATCGAAATCCTCGCGACCCATAGCGCCAATGGCCGCACCGACGCGCTGATCGCCGCGCCGAAGACGCTCGAGCCGGACACCATCGCCGATCTGCTCGCCGACGCGGGATCCGAAACCGGCCTGCGTCCTGCCGGCGGCTATTCTTCGCCCATGCGCATCGAAACAGACAAAGAGTAACTGTACCGGCACTGTCCGCCGGTCCTGGAGCATGACCCGAAATGAGTGATACCGCCCGCCCCGTTCCCCGTCCCGGCGTTCTCGACATCGCGCCTTATGTGCCCGGCAAGTCGAAGGCGACCGGCGGCAGCAAGCTGTTCAAGCTGTCCTCGAACGAAACCCCGCTCGGCGCTAGCCCTGCGGCCATCGACGCCTATCGCGACGTGGCCGACCACCTCGAGCTCTATCCCGACGGCGCCTCGACCGCGCTGCGCGAAGCGATCGGCGACGTTTACGGCCTCAATCCGACCCGCCTCATCTGCGGCGCCGGCTCGGACGAAATCCTCAACCTGATTGCGCAGGCCTATATCGGCCCCGGCGACGAGGCGATCTACGCCGAGCACGGTTTCCTCGTCTATCCGATCGCCATCAGGGGTGCCGGCGGCACGCCCGTCGTCGCACCGGAAAAGGATCTCACCACCGACGTCGACGCCATCCTTGAGCGCGTGACCGAGCGCACCAAGGTCGTCTTCGTCGCCAATCCGAACAACCCGACCGGCACCTATCTGCCGTTCGAGGAGATCCGCCGCCTGCATGCCGGCCTCCCGGGCTCGGTGCTCCTGGTGCTCGATGCGGCCTACGCCGAATATGTCCGCCGCAACGATTACGAAGCGGGCATAGAACTCGCCGGCTCAGCCGAGAACGTCATCATGACGCGCACCTTCTCGAAGATTTACGGCCTTGCCGCGCTGCGTCTCGGCTGGGGCTACGGTCCGGCCGCCATCATCGACGCGCTGAACCGCATCCGAGGCCCGTTCAATGTCGGCGCCCCGGCGATTGCCGCCGGCATTGCCGCCGTGCGTGATCGCGCTTTCACCGAGAAGGCGGCCGAGTTCAACGCCGAATGGCTGCCCTGGTGCACCGACAAACTTGTCGGCCTCGGCCTCACCGTGACGCCGAGCGTCGGCAACTTCCTGCTGGTGCATTTCCCTGAAGAAACCGGCAAGACGGCGGCCGAAGCCGACGACTTCCTGCAAAGCCAGGGCATCGTGTTACGCGCGGTTGGAAACTACGGCCTGCCGAACGCGTTGCGCATGACCATCGGCTCGGAAGAGGCCAACCGCGCCGTCATCGACGCGCTGACCCGCTTCATGGCCGCATAGAGCCGCCGAGAATTAGGACATCTGTGACTATGGCCGAACCGGTATCGGTATTCGACAGGATCGCACTGATCGGCATCGGCCTGATCGGTTCCTCGATCGCCCACGCCACGCGCCTGAAGGGACTCGCGAACCACATCGCGATCAGCACACGGCGTGCCGAAACACTCGCGCGCGCCGAAGAACTCGGCCTCGGCGACAGCTATCACACGGATGCGGCCGAGGCCGCCGCCGATGCTGACTTCGTCATCGCCTGCGTGCCGGTCGGCGCCTGCGGTGCGGTTGCGCGCGCCATCGCCGGCTCGCTGAAGCCCGGCGCGATCGTCTCCGACGTCGGCTCGGTCAAAGGATCCGTCGTCGCGCAGATGCAGCCGCATCTGCCGTCGGGCGTGCATTTCGTGCCCGCCCACCCGGTCGCCGGCACCGAACAGTCCGGTCCCGACGCCGGCTTTGCCGAACTGTTCGAACAGCGCTGGTGCATCCTGACCCCACCCGAGGGCACCGACCCGGCGGCGACCGAAAAGGTCCAGGCCTTCTGGGAAGGTCTCGGGTCGTACGTCGAGGTCATGACACCGGAACACCACGACCTGGTGCTTGCCGTCACCAGCCACGTGCCGCACCTTATCGCCTACAACATTGTCGGCACCGCCGACGATCTGGAAACGGTGACGAAATCGGAAGTGATGAAATTCTCGGCCGGCGGTTTCCGCGACTTCACCCGCATCGCGGCCTCCGATCCGACCATGTGGCGCGACGTCTTCCTCAACAACCGCGAGGCGGTGATCGAGGTGCTCGGGCGTTTCACCGAGGATCTGATCGCGCTGCAGCGGGCGATCCGCTGGGGTCAGGGCGACAAGCTGTTCGACCTGTTCACCCGCACCCGCGCCATCCGCCGCGGCATCATCGATGCCGGCCAGGAAACCGACATACCGGATTTCGGCCGCAAGCACGGCCACACCGCGCCGAAGGACGACGCTGCCGAATAGCGATTGCAGGTGGGAAGCCGCCTCAGCCGTGCCGGGCGCGGCTGTCGTCCGGTGCGCCGTCGCGTTCGCCCATGCCGTAGTCGCGCACGACCCCGGCGATGCGGATGCGGTAGTCGGCAAACAGCTCCGAGCGGCCCTTTGCCTGCGCAACCCGGTGTTGTTCGACCTTGCGCCACTCATCGAGCGCTGCCTCGTCGCGAAACACGGAGATCGACAGCATCTTGCCCGGCTCGTTCAGGCTCTCGAAGCGCTCCACCGAGATGAACCCGTCGATGGTCTGCAGCAACGGGCGCAGCTCGGCGGCGATGTCGAGATAGGCCTCGCGGCAGCCTTCTTTGGGCCAGACCTCGAAGATGACCATGATCATCGGGCTATTCTCCAGCAGCCCCAAGCGCGGTTTTGATCAGCTTCACCGCGTCCTCGGAATCCCATTCCGCCGCGCCGTGCATGGTGCCGATCACGCAGCCCTTGCCGTCGATCAGCATCGTCGTCGGCATGCCGATCGCCCGCCCGCGCGATTTCAGCGTCTCGAACAGCGTCATCGTCGGGTCGGCGAAGAAGGCCAGATTCTCGATGTTGATATCCTTGAAGAACTTCTTCGCCCGCTCCGAATTGCGCCGGTCGATATTGACAGTGACGACGGAAAACTTCTCACTGCCGAGCTCGGCCTGCAGCCGGTCGAGCGCCGGCATTTCCTTGCGGCACGGCGCGCACCACGTCGCCCACAGATTGAGCAGTACCGTCTCGCCAGCGTAGTCGGTCATCTTGCGCTCGGCGCCGGACTCATCGACGAACACCAGGTCCGCGACGCTGATCGGCTGCTCGCTCGGCAGGAAGTTGGCCACCTCACCGCCACGCAGCGGCTTGACCGCTTCGACCAGCGCGCGCGTATCGGCGCAGGCAGCCAGAGCCCCTTGACCGTTGCCTGGCAATCCGCGAACCAGTATTACCGCCACAAGGCCGGCAATCGCGCCGGCGACGGCAGCCAGGAAAACGACACGGCGTGTCTTCGAGCGCGGGGTCGATGCCTTGGTCATCGTCGAAAAGGCCTCCGAAGGGGATAGATATGAGCAACACCATGTGGGGCGGCCGGTTCGCAGAGAGCCCGGACGCCATTCTGCAGGAGATCAACGCCTCCATCGACTTCGACCAGAAGCTCTACGTGCAGGACATCACCGGCTCGATGGCCCACATGATCATGCTCGAGGCGAAAGGTATCGTCGCCAGCGACGATGCCCAGAAGGTTCTGCACGGTCTCGACACGATTTTGCAAGAGATCGAAAGCGGCAATTTCACCTTCTCGCGAGATCTTGAAGACATCCACATGAACATCGAGGCGCGGCTGGCCGAACTGGTCGGAACCTCCGCCGGTAGGTTACATACCGCGCGCTCGCGCAATGACCAGGTGGCGACGGACCTCAAGCTGTGGGTCCGCGACATGATCGACGTGATCGAGGGCCAGCTCACCAAGCTGATGAAGGCCTTGGCGGAAAAGGCCGAGAAAAACGCCGACGCCGTGATGCCGGGCTTCACCCATCTGCAGATCGCCCAGCCGGTCACCTTCGGCCATCATCTGATGGCCTATGTCGAAATGTTCGGCCGCGACCGCAGCCGCTTCGTCGACGCCCGCAAGCGGCTCAACGAGTGCCCGCTCGGCGCCGCGGCGCTTGCCGGAACGTCCTTCCCGATCGACCGCGACATGACAGCGCGGGCGCTGCGCTTCGACCGTCCGACGGCCAATTCGCTGGATTCCGTGTCCGACCGCGACTATGCGATCGAGGCCATGGCGGCCGCGTCGATTTCAGCCTCGCACCTGTCGCGCATGGCCGAGGAAATCGTCGTGTGGTGCTCCGGCGGCTTCAGCTTCGTGTCGCTGAGCGACAAGTTCACCACCGGCTCCTCGATCATGCCGCAGAAGCGCAACCCGGACGCCGCCGAGCTGGTACGCGCCAAGACCGGCCGCATCAATGGCGGTCTGATCGCGCTGCTCACCGTCATGAAGGGCCTGCCGCTCGCCTATTCCAAGGACATGCAGGAAGACAAGGAACAGGTCTTCGACGCACTCGAAAGCTTGAGTCTCAGCCTTGCCGCCATGACAGGCATGGTCGAGGATATGCAGGCCAACACCGAGGCTATGCGTGCCATGGCCGACCAGCGTGAGGGCTACGCCACCGCCACCGATCTCGCCGACTGGCTGGTGCGGGTGATCGGCATGCCGTTCCGCGAAGCCCATCACGTCACCGGTCAGATCGTCGCCAAGGCGGCCGAAGCCAAGGTTTCGCTGGAGAAGCTGCCGCTTGCCGACATGAAGGCGGTCGACGACCGCATCACCGATGACGTTTTCTCGGTGTTGTCGGTCATCAATTCGGTGAGGTCGCGCACCAGCTTCGGCGGCACCGCGCCGCAGAATGTCCGCCAGACCGCGCGCCGCTGGCTGCGGCTCCTCGAAAGGGAGCAGGCTGGCAAGGGTGCGGCAGGCGGCAAGGGCAACCCCGGTGCTGGCAAAGGCAATGCCGGTCCCGGCAAGGGCGGCCCCGGTAGAGCCGGCAACCGCAAGCCCGGAGCGGGCCAGCAAGGTGGCGGCGGCAGGCCGGGTGGCGGCGGCAGGCCGGGCGGCACCGCCTGATCCGCCCTCACCCCGGAAAACCGAACGGGCGGCAGCGCGCCGCTGATCGAACTCGCCTCGCCGCCGAGATCATGCCATGTTAGGAACACGCTGTGCGCGCCACAGGGCGTTCGAGGCAAAAGGAGTTACCGGTGCGTAGCCGCAATCTTTGGTCCATCCTTGCGACCGTCACCGTGATCGTCGCGCTCGGCGCCGGCCTGTCCGCCTGCGGACGGCGCGGCTCGCTCGAACGTCCGCCCGAAGCCGCTGCTGCGCAGCAGGCGGAATACCCGATGGTGAAAACGCGCAAAGGCCCGACCGTTCCCGAACGCCCCTTCGTCCTCGACCCTCTGCTTTGACGGACATCCCACGTGCATCATTTTGCTTTCCGTGACGGCCAGCTCCACGCCGAAGGCGTGGCGATTGCCGATATCGCCGCGACCGTCGGCACGCCGTTCTACGTCTATTCGGCCGCGACCCTCGAACACCATTACCGCATCTTCCGCGACGCCTTCGATGGCCTGCCGGTCACCGTCTGCTATGCGATGAAGGCGAACTCGAACCAGGCCGTGCTGAAGACGCTGGCGCGTCAGGGCGCCGGCGCCGACGTGGTCTCGGAGGGCGAGCTGCGACGCGCGCTCGCCGCCGGCATTCCCGCCGACAAGATCATGTTCTCCGGTGTCGGCAAGACCGCCGGCGAAATGGCCTTCGCGCTCGATGCCGGCATCGGCTGTTTCAACGTCGAATCCGAACCGGCACTGGAACTGCTGTCCGCCGTTGCCGCCGGCAAGGGCGTCACCGCACCGGTCTCGTTCCGCATCAACCCGGACGTCCGCTCCGGCACCCACGCCAAGATCGACACCGGTTCGGCCGAGACCAAGTTCGGCATTCCGTGGATACGGGCGCGCGAAATCTATGCCCGCGCCGCCGCACTGCCGAGCATCGCGGTGATCGGCATCGACATGCATATCGGCTCGCAGATCACCGAGCTCGGCCCCTTCGACGCCGCCTTCTCGCGCCTTGGCGAGTTGATCGGCCAGTTGCGCGCCGATGGTCATGCCATCAGCCATGTCGACCTCGGCGGCGGCCTCGGCATCCCCTATCTGCACAACAACGAACCGCCGCCGCATCCGCAGGCCTACGCCGAAGTGGTCAGGAAGCACGTCGAAAAGCTCGACTGCCACGTCTATTTCGAGCCCGGACGCCTGATCGCCGGCAATGCCGGCCTGCTCGTCACCTCGGTCATCTACGTCAAGAAGGAAGCCCACAAGACCTTCCTCATCGTCGATGCCGCGATGAACGACCTGATCCGCCCGACGCTCTACGAGGCCCATCACGAGATCAAGCCGGTGGCGGAGCCCGATGCCGGTGCGGCTCTCAGCCCGGTCGATATCGTCGGTCCGGTCTGCGAGACGGGCGATTTCCTCGGCCACAACCGGCCGATGCCGCCGCTTTCCTCGGGCGATCTGATCGCCGTCTATTCCGCCGGCGCCTACGGCGCGGTGCAGGCCTGCACGTACAACAGCCGCCTGCTCGTGCCCGAAGTGCTGGTCAATGGCGATCAATTCGCGGTGGTGCGCCCGCGCGCGAGCTACGACGATCTGATCGGCCTCGACACGATCCCCGACTGGCTCAGCGACTGATCGCACTTTCGGACCGCTTCACGTTCCCGTGTGAAACCGCTGCCTTACTGCGGACAGATCCGGACGCTGTGATAGGATCGATACCCGCCATCCGCCCCGGCCAAGCCGGGCGGTTGGTGCTGCGAGCAGCTTTCGGAGGATGACACGCGCTTGAGCGGGCACGAGGAAACAGCCACGGAGACGACCGGCGAAGGCAATGCCCTTGAACGCCGCATCTGCAATGCCGTGCTGCGCGCGCGCCTTGCCCTCCTGTGGGAACAGCTCTGGCCGCACCTTGCCTTGACCATTGCCATCGCGGCCCTTTTCGCCGGTCTCTCTTTCGTCGGCTTCTGGCCCCTTCTCCCCAACTGGCTGCGCATCACGCTGGTTGCCCTGTTCGGCCTTGCCTTCGTTGCAAGCCTCATCCCGATCGGCGGCATCGCCTGGCCCGACCGACGCGCCGGCCTTGCCCGGGTGGAGAAAGCCTCAGGCCTCACCCACCGGCCTCTGACGGCACTTGAAGACCATCAGGCCGGCGGCACCGAGGATGCGGCCAGCCGCGCCCTGTGGCAGGCGCACAGGAAGAATGCCGCCCGCAGGCTCGACCGGCTCGTCGCCGGCATCCCGAGCCCGCAGGCCTTCCGCCGCGATCCGTTCGCGCTCAGGACAATCGTCGGCGCGCTGCTCTTTGCCGGGCTGTTCACCGCCAACGGCGCCTATCTCACCCGCCTTGGCGACGCCTTCCACGCACCGCCGTCCGAGCGCACGGGCCCCGCCCCGATGCGCCTCGACGCATGGGTCAACCCGCCGGCCTACACCGGACGCCCGCCGGTGTTTCTCACCGGCGACACAGCCGCCGGCGCCGAGGAGGCCATCGTCGTTCCCGCCGGCAGCATCCTGGTGGCGCGCGCCCAAGGCGGCGACCCCGTCGCCGTCACGCTGCTCGTCGACGGCGAGGAAACCGGGCTCGAACCCGAAGGAAAGCCGGACGATACCGCACCCCCGGCGCAAACGCCGGACCGGCAGGAATTTCGCACTCGGCTCGATACCGACGGCGAGGTTCACGTCTCCCGCAACGGCGAGCCGCTCGTCGCCTGGCGCTTTTCCGTCACCCCCGATACGCCGCCGGTGATCGCGCTTGCCGGCGAGCCCGGCAGCACCGCATCGGGCGCGCTCACCCTGACCTATTCCGCCACTGACGATTTCGGCGTCACCGCTGCAAAGGCGGAGATCGCCGCAGCCGACGACGCCGACCCACAAGCCCGCCCGCTGTTCGAGGCGCCGACCTTCCCGCTGGCGCTGCCGGCGCGCGGCGCGCCGGAGGGAACCGGCCGCACGCTGCGCGACCTCTCCGCCCACCCGTTTTCCGGCGGCACCGTGCGCCTGACGCTGACCGCCCGCGATGCCGCTGGTCAGGAGGGCCGCTCGACGCCGCTCGAATTCGTGCTGCCCGAACGTCATTTCTCCAAGCCACTCGCCCGCGCCCTCGTCGAGCAGCGCCGCATCCTCGCCCTCGACGCCCGCGATCGCCACCGCGTCGTCGCCGCCATCGATGCGCTGATGATCGCGCCCGAGCGTTTCACCCCCGATGCCGGCACCTATCTCGGCCTGCGTTTCGCCTATCGCGAGCTGGTTCGAGCGAGCACCGACGATGCTCTGCGCGACGTGGTCGAATTGCTGTGGACGCTGGCGCTCACCATCGAGGACGGCGACCTCTCGCTCGCCCGCCGCGAACTGCGCGATGCCCAGGAAGCGCTGAAGAAAGCGCTGGAGGAAGGCGCCTCGGAAGAAGAGATCAAGCGTCTGACCAAGGATCTGCGCGCCGCCCTCGACCGCTTCCTTAACGCCGTCCAGCGCCAGGCCCGCAGCAATCCCCAGCAAGCCGCGCCGTTTGACCCCAATCGCCAGACGATCGACCGCCGCGACCTTGAGCGCATGCTCGACCAGATCGACCAACTGGCCCGCTCCGGCGCTCGCGATGCCGCCCAGCAATTGCTCGCCGAAATGCAGCGCATGATGGAGAACCTGGAGACCGGTCAGCAGGGGCCGATGGACCAGCGCGCCGCCGAGATGAGCCAGATGATGAAGGAACTCGGCGACATGATCGCGCGCCAGCGCGCCCTGATGGACGAAACCTTCGAACTCGATCAGCGCGACCTCAGCGAGGGCCGGCCCGGCGAGCGCTCCGACCGCGATCCCCAAAGTGGCATGACCGAGCAGGAGCGCCAGCAGGCGCTCGAACGACTGCGTGAACGCCAGCAGGCGCTACAGCAACAGCTCGAGGCGATGCTGGAGCGCATGCGCGAGATGGGCGTCGAAGCGGGCAAGGAACTCGGCCAGGCCAACCGTTCGATGCAGGGCGCCGACGAAAATCTCGGCCAGGGCGAACCCGGCCCGGCGGTCGGCGATCAGGGCGACGCGCTCTCCGCGCTGCAGCAGGGCGCCGGCAAGCTGCTCGACCAGATGATGGCGGAAGGCCGCGGAAACGGTCGCGGCGGCATGTCGCCCGGACAGCAGGGCCGTGGAGGCAATGACCCTCTGGGACGAAATCGCGGCTTTAGCGGCAGCGAGCCGGTGAAGATCCCCGACGAGATCGATATCCAGCGCGCACGGCGCATTCTCGAAGAACTTCGCCGGCGGCTCGACGATCGCAGCCGGCCCCGCCCCGAACTCGACTATCTCGACCGACTGCTGCCGAGCGACTGACGCACGCGCCCATCCGGCGCAACACGGCAATCCAATCGGGAACTCGGGAAACGGCCTCAACGGCCAGCGTGCCGACACAAATGCGCCGACGGCAGGGCGAGCAAGCGGCACCTCTAAGGAAGCACCGCCGACACGGTCAGTGGCGGGTCGCGCCCATTGCCGTCATCGCCACTTCGGGCTTGCGCGCCGCGATCACCCGGCCGACCGCCGAGCGGATATCGGCCAGCGTGAACGGCTTCAGCACCACATCCTCGACGAGCTGGTCGAGACCTGACGCCCGTTCTCGCTGATCGGCGTAGCCGGTCATCAGCATGATCGGCATGTCCGGCCAGTCGCGCGCCGCATTGAGGGCAAGCGCGATACCGTCCATCACCGGCATCTTGATGTCGGACAGCAGAAGGTCGAAACCGCCTTCTTCGCGGTGCAGGATATCGTTGGCTTCGGAGCCGTCGGCGGCGACCGTCACATCGTGACCGTCAAGCTCGAGCGCGCGCGCGACGAACGCCCGAACCGAATCGTCGTCGTCGCTCAAAAGGATGCGAGCCATGCTCATCCCCTCCAAGGCAGCGCCGACCAGAAAGCTTCGCCCGCCTCAGAAGGCGCCGACATAGGGCAGTTCACGATACGCATAGCCCTTGTCGATACCATAGCCGACCACGAAGCGGTCGGGGCAGGCAAAGCCGACGAAGTCGGCCGAAATCTTCACGGTTCGCCGTTCCGATTTGTCGAGAAGAACAGCGAGCGATACGTGCCGGGCGCCCCGTTTCAGGAGCAGATCGCGGGCAAAAGCCAGCGTCAGTCCCGTATCGAGGATATCGTCAACCAGAAGAACGTCCCGTCCCGTCACGTCCTGATCAATATCGCACAGAACCTTTACACTTCCCTTCGACTCGGTCCCCGCACCGTAGCTTGCAAGCCGCAGAAAATCGACTTCCACGGCAAGACCCGCCCGATGCAGCGCCCGCATCAGATCGGCAGCAAATACGAAACTGCCGGTAAGCACGGGAATGAGAAGCGGATTTTCGAGCCCGCTTGCGGCGATTTCCTTAGCCAGGATCTGAACCCGGTCGGCGATCGTCGCCTCGTCGAAAAGGATGTCGATGTCTGATTCGGTCATTGAGACGCCTCGGTGCTGCGCGAAGGTGTCTCTGGAATACCATCCAAACCCACCGCCCCGCCAGCGACCGGACGTTCGATTTCTCGATCCATGAAGCGAACCTGCAGCCTGACCCCCAATTCGGGCGGCGAGGCGAGCCGGCTGCGGAAGTGAACCACGTCGCCGGGTGGCAGCGACGTCGTCGACGGCGTCACCGACCAAGCATAGACCTCGTCTTCCCGCGCACCCAGCAGCGCCAGCCGGATCATCGGCACCGGCCGCTTCTCCGCCGTGATGTTGCGGATGTCGCCCTCGACGATCAGCACCGGTACGCCGGCCTCGAAGTCGCGCTTGGTCGTCACGCCTTCAATCTCGAGACCACGCAGATTCACCTCAAGCCCGACCATCTCGTAGAAGCCGGCAAGGTCGGGCACGCCCTCGACGATCGGCTTGCGCAGGATGATCCCGGTAATCACCAGCAGCACCGCGCAGGCGAGCATGATCGGCCCGCCGATATTGGAAATCTGTTCGAGCATCGCCGCGCGCTTGTCGTCGTCGTTCTGCTTGCGCAAGCGGATCTTGATCTTGTGCGGCTTCGCCGCGCTCTCGATATCGGGATGGTCGACGTCGACAGCGTGAGGGACCGCCTCGCCCTCGGCATCGATCGTCGTGCCGGATGCCGCGTCGGCGTCTCCGTCGAAGCCTGCCGCGGCCACACCGCCACCGGGCGACATGCCATCGCCGGACATATCCGCATCGGGATCGGGAAACGACCGCCGGTCGCCCTCGTCGAGGAAGAAGGATTCGGTATCGCCGCGCAGGTCCGTGTCGACCGTATCGAAGCCTTCGTCAGGGCCCGCACCAACAGCCGCCAGTTTCGCCGGCTCCGGCGCCGTCGCGTGCCACACCGTTCCGCAGCGACTGCAACGCACATCGCGGCCTGCGTCGCCAATGGCGCCGTCGGCCAACGCATAGGACCTGTCGCAGGTGGGACAAGTGAGCTTCATGCGCGTTACGTTCATCCGGCATCGGCCACCGCGCCGCACTGAATGTTCGGCGGCACTCCAGCCGTTTCAGGCCATTTACCCATTGTAGGCCCGACGAGCGTGTGCAACACGACCGTTTCCACCAGAGGAAACTTTTATCGTTAATGAAGCGTTAATTCGGCTCGGCGATCCTCACATCGGGGCCAAATCGACGGTGCGGAGCGTCCGCCGCGCGCAAACCATGCGCGAGCGGTTTGAAATCGTCCCGCATTCAACATGTTGGGCATGATCTCGCCACTCGGATCGGTTCAATCTTCGGGCAGTGTGTTCCAGGGAGTCACCGCGTGATTCGTTTCGAAAATGTCGGCCTGCGGTACGGCATGGGCCCGGAGGTATTGCGCGACCTGTCGTTCCGTATCGAACCGCAATCCTTCCAGTTCCTGACCGGCCCGTCAGGCGCCGGCAAGACCAGCCTGATGCGGTTGATGTTCCTTGCGTTGAAGCCGACGCGCGGCCTGATCACCGTATTCGGCAAGGACACCGCCTCGATCCCCAAGAACGACATGCCGGCCATGCGGCGGCGCATCGGCGTCGTCTTTCAGGATTTCCACCTGCTCGAACACCTCACCACCTATGAGAACGTCGCCCTGCCGCTGCGCGTGACCGGCAGGGACGAGGCGAGCTTTCGCACCGACGTCGTCGAGCTGCTGAAATGGGTCGGCCTCGGCGAGCGCATGCATGTGCTGCCGCCGGTGCTGTCGGGCGGGGAAAAGCAGCGCGCGGCGATCGCCCGTGCGCTGATCGCCCAGCCCGACGTACTGCTCGCCGACGAACCCACCGGCAATGTCGACCCACCGCTCGCCAAGCGCCTGCTGCGCCTGTTCGTCGAGCTGAACCGTCTCGGCACCTCGGTGGTGATCGCCACCCACGACATCAACCTGATGAACCAGTTCGACGCCCGCCGCATGGTCATTCATGACGGCCGGCTCGAAGTGTACGACTGAGAAAACCATGGTGGTCAGCAAGCTCAAGGCGAAAGCGAAGAAGGTCGGCGCCGGCGCCAAGGCCGCCAAGGCGGACAAGGCGGCCGCGCGCAAATCGCGCCGGCCGGAGTTCCGCAGCACCGCCTCGATCGTACCGCCATCGACCGTCGCCGGCTCGGCGCTGACCATCGTCGTCGCCATCATGGCCTTTCTCGCCTGCCTCACCGTCGGCGGGGTCAGCGTCGTGCGCGATGCCGCCCGCGACTGGCAGAACGACATCTCGCGCGAGGTCACCATTCAGATCCGCCCCATCGACGGCATCGACATCGTCCGCGAGATCGACAAGGCGATCGCCATTGCCCAGGAGTTTTCCGGCGTCGGCACCGTGCGGGCAATCTCCGACGACGAAACCCGCGGTCTGCTCGAGCCCTGGCTCGGCGCCGGTCTCGATCTCGAGGCGCTGCCGGTTCCCCGTCTCATTCTTGTCGAGATGCTCGACCCGGCAGGTGTCGATCTCGATGGCCTGCGCGCGCAGTTGAAGGCCGACGTGCGCGGCGCCAGCCTCGACGATCATTCCGCCTGGACCCGCCGCCTCGTCGCCATGGCACGTACCATGGTCTTCGGCGGCTTTCTGATCCTTGTCCTGGTGCTGACCGCGATGATGCTGAGCGTCGTCTTCGCCACCCGCGCGGCCATGGCCGGCAACAAGGAAATCATCCAGGTACTGCATCTGGTCGGCGCCGAGGACAGCTTCGTCGCACGCGAGTTCCAGCGTCATTTCCTGCTGCTTGGGCTCAAGGGCGGCGCCGCCGGCGGCATCGCGGCAATCATCGTCTTTGCCCTCATATCGCTGTTGCGCAGCGACGGAGGCGATCTCGCAGCGAGCGACCAGCTACGCGCCCTGTTCGGCCAGTTCACCGTCGGTGCCGGCGGCTATTTCGGCGCGCTCGGCATCGTCTTCCTGGTTGCCGTCCTGACAGCCGTCACCTCGCGCCTCGCGGTGCGGCGCACGCTACAGCAGATGGAATAGGCCGCACGGCGAGCTCGGTTGATCGCCTCTTGCGCAAGGCCGCGCGCGGCCCGTGCAGCCGTGCAAACGATATGCTACGCTTTTCGGATCGAATGGGCGATTGGCACAGGACAAACACACTGCGGCCGGTCCAGGTGTATCCTCGGAGCAGATCGCGCGCCGCATCCCCGGCGAAAACGCAGTTTGGACTTGTTCATGCCGCCGCCGCGCCGCATTCTCATGCTATGCGTTTCGAATGGATGGTTTGCTGATGGACAGCTCACCGGACACCGCAAGGAAAGGCTTGGCCGCGGTGCCCGATGATCACAGCCACACGCAGGCGGGCGTCACAGGGCGCTCGGTGCTTGCTCGTGTCCGGCGCGCGGTACTGGTGACCGTGTTGCTGGCGGTAGCTTTTTTTGTCGGCGGCTTCCTGCATTTCGCCACCAATATCGGCGCACAGACCGCGCCGCAGAAAATGGATGCCGACGCCATCGTCGTGCTGACCGGCGGCGCTGCCCGCATCACCGGGGCTCTCGACCTTCTCGCCGACGGCCACGCCAAGCGGCTGTTGATTTCCGGCGTCCATCCGCGCACCAGCCGTGCAGCAATCGCCCGCCACGCCAATCGCCGCGCCGATCTGTTCGCCTGCTGCGTCGACCTCGACTACAAGGCCGAGGACACCATCGGCAACGCCGAGCAGGCCCGCAACTGGGTGCTCGACAACGGCTTCAAGTCGCTGATCGTGGTGACCAGCGCCTATCACATGCCCCGCTCCATGGCCGAACTCAAGAACTCGCTGCCCGACGTCGAGCTGTATCCTTATCCGGTCGTCCGCGCCGATCTCAACCTCGACCGCTGGTACACCAACTGGGCCGCGTCCCGCCTTTTGATGCGCGAATATCTGAAGTATATCGCCGCCCGCCTGCGCCTCAGCATGAACATCCCCGGAGACATGCAGCGCATGATCGCCGCGATCGTGATCGAAGTTCCACACAACGGCTGACCCCATCCCGCCTGCACACGGCTCTGGATCGTCGCGGCAAACTGTGCTTATCAACAGCCCCGACATTCATTGACCGGTGTCACGCCGGCGACGACGGAACCGCGACATGATTGCCCTGCGCTCGGTCATCTTCAATATCGCCCTGTACGCCTACCTGATCGGCGCAATGCTGGTGATCTGGCCTGTCTTCCTGCTGCCGCGCAAGGTCGGCTGGCCGGCGATCCGCTGGTGGGCCTTCACCAACCTTTGGCTGCTGCGCCATATCGCCAGGATCGACATCGAGGTGCGCGGGCGCGAGAACATTCCGCAAGGCGGATTCATCGTCGCGTCGAAACACCAGTCCATGTGGGAGACCTTCGCCCTCATTCCGCTGTTTCGCGACCCCGTTTTCATTTTCAAACGGGAACTGATGTGGATCCCGCTGTTTGGCTGGTACGCTTGGAAATTCCACATGATCCCGGTCAATCGCGGGCGCGGCTCCGCGGTCCTGCCCGTTTTGACCACCAGGGCGCGCGAAGCCATCTCCGAAGGCCGCCAGCTGCTGATCTTTCCCGAGGGAACCCGGCGCCCGGCCGGCGCTCCGCCGGCCTACAAATTCGGCGTCGCGCACCTCTACAAGGAAATAGGTTGCCCGGTGCTGCCGGTTGCGCTGAACTCCGGTGCCTATTGGCCGCGACGCAAATTCCTTCGCTTCCCCGGGACCATCGTTATCGAGATCCTGCCGGCGATCGAACCCGGCGTCCCGACATCGCAATTCCGCGAAATCCTCACCGACCGGATCGAAGACGCCAGCGACCGGCTGCTTCTGGAGGCCGCCGAAAGCAATCCGGCGCCGCCCTTGTCGGAGATGGCGCGTCAGCACCTCGACGAGAAGTTCGGCCCCGCGCAATAGCGCCGCCCGCGACCGCCATAAAAAACACACGATCTTGTTATTGATTCGTTACTGCACACTAGGTGTGCACACGGAGGAGTTTACGCTAAGGAATAGCTGAAAAGCTCTTGCGTTTTATGTGAGTTTGTTCGTATTTTGTTCTTCTCTTTTGCGAGAACACCCATGACGACGGCAGTTCGGAAAGGCGCGATACCCCTGGCGGTCGACAAGGCCGGCCTCGGAACGCGCTTCAAATATTGGCACGGCGCCTCGGGCCGGCGATATTTGTTCACGGCCGTTGCGATGAACGAGCTCGACAATTTCTCCAACGCCGTGGTTCTGTTCGCCAATCGCCGCTGGCGCGCGCTCTGGGTCGGCGCCACCGACGAGACCGGCCACCTGACCGGTCGCCCCGCCGAGACATCCTCACGCGACCGTCTGGTTTTCGTACACCTCCTGAGCCGCCACGAGCGCGAGCGCGACGAGGTTCTCGCAGATCTCGCCCTGTGCGCCGCCGAAGCGGCCTGAGCCCGGATCAGACACGCCCACCGCCCCCGACATATTCAAGATTCGACGATTGTTGAAACTGCGCTACATTGGTCTCTGTCGCCGGCCGGGTTGATCTGCCTTTTCAGGCGCGGCCATACCGGCGACCGGGAAGGCGGAAGATGCGGCATCCTTCGCCCCGAAAAAGCGCAAGGAACGACGGCATGAAGGCAGGCAACGCCCAATATGACGGCCCGGAGGACCTTCCGGCCACGGTGCCGATCTTTCCTTTGCAGGGGGCTTTGTTGCTGCCGCGCGGCCGCATGCCGCTCAACATTTTCGAACCGCGCTACGTCACCATGATCGACGACGCCCTGCGCGGCGACCGCATCATCGGCATGATCCAGCCGGAACTCGCCGGCGATGCCGACGAAACCAGCCACGACCCGAATCTCTGCACCGTCGGCTGCCTCGGCCGCCTCGTCGCCTATCAGGAATCCGGCGACGGCCGCTACCTGATCACGCTGACCGGCATCGTCCGCTTCCGCATTGCCGAGGAACTCGCCGTCACCACACCCTACCGCCAGTGCCGCATCGACACCGAGCCGTTCCGGGTCGACTACACACCGCATTTCGGCGAGGACGCGGTCGACCGCGCCGCCCTGCTCGACACCTTCCGCGCCTATCTCGAGGCAAAGGATCTCGAGACCGACTGGGACAGCGTCGAGAAGGCCTCCAACGAGGCGCTGGTCAACGCGCTCGCCATGATGAGCCCCTACGGCCCGGCGGAGAAACAGGCGCTGCTCGAGGCGCCCGATCTGAAGAGCCGCGCCGAAACGCTGATCGCCATGACCGAGGTCGACCTCGCCCGCGGCGACGGCGACATGCCGTCACGCTTGCAATAAGAGCGCTTTGCCGGCATCACTGCGGCACTCGCACCTCGGATCAGACGGCAAGGAAAGAAACGCCATGAGCGACAGCGAAACCGGCAAGGCGGCCCCGCGCGCAATCGATCGCAAGCTGCTGGAAATTCTCGTCTGCCCGCTGACCAAGACAACGCTCGAATACGACGCCGAAAAGCAGGAGCTGATCAGCCGCGCGGCGAAACTCGCCTACCCGATCCGTGACGGCATCCCGATCATGCTGCCCGACGAGGCCCGCCCGCTTTAGGGGCGAGGCAGGCGCTCAATCCCGAAATATTCGCTGCTAAACCGCCGGGGCCTCGATGCCGCGGCGCATGCAGGCGGCCGCCACCGTATTGGCGAGCAGGCAGGCAATCGTCATCGGCCCGACGCCGCCCGGCACCGGCGTGATCGCACCGGCAACCTCGACCGCTTCGTCGAACGCAACGTCGCCGACGAGGCGCGTCTTGCCCTCGCCGCGCTCCGGCGCGTCAATCCGATTGATGCCCACATCGATGACACAAGCGCCCGGTTTCACCCAGTCGCCGCGCACCATCTGCGGCCGGCCAACGGCGGCAACCAGAATGTCCGCCTCGCGGCACAGGCCGGGGAGATCGACCGTGCGGCTATGCGCCATCGACACCGTGCAGTTCTCGTTCTGCAGCAGGAGAGAGACCGGCTTACCGACCAGGATCGAGCGGCCGACGACGACCGCATGCTTGCCGGACAGATCGCCGAGCACGTCTTTCGCCAGGATCACGCAGCCGCGCGGCGTGCACGGCACGAGGCCGGTCCGGCCGAGCACGATCTTGCCCGCATTCATCGGGTGCAATCCGTCGACGTCCTTGGCCGGATCGATCGTCTCGACGACCGTGTCGGTATCGATGTGCTTCGGCAACGGCATCTGCACCAGAATGCCGTCGACCGCGTCGTCGGCGTTGAGCTTTTCGACCAGCGCGAGGAGGTCTTCCTGCGTCGTCTCTTCGGGCAGGCGGTGCTCGAAGGAGTGCATGCCGGCCTCGACCGTCTGCTTGCCCTTGTTGGCGACATAGACCTTGGAGGCCGGATCCTCACCGACCAGCACCACCGCGAGCCCCGGCGTGAAGCCGTGCGCGGCCTTGATCTCGGAAACCGCCACCGCGACATCCGCCCGCAATTGCGCGGCGCGCGCCTTGCCGTCGATCAGAGTTGCCGTCATCGCTTCATCCTCCAAACGCGTCAAATCATGGCCACGGGGCCGCGTGGCTCAGGTGTCCTCGACCCGGGCCTTGAGAGCAACAGCAAGCGCCGGACCGTCACCGTCAATGCGCACGACTTTGAGCCGCGCTGTCGTTCCTGAAACGACCGTGACGTCTGTTTTTCCGACCCTGAGCGTCTTCGCAAGCATTTTTTGCAGCGCGGCATTGGCCGCGCCCTTTTCGGGCACCGCCCGCACCCTGGCCGTGACCGACGACATGCCGTCGGCCCCCTCCTGCACGCCATCGATGTCATCGCGATTCGCTTTCGGCGTCAGCCGCACCCGCACCAGCATGTGGTCGGCGGCAATCGTGACGGCGTCGTCAAACGGCATGGCGGTTTCAGCCAGTCAGCCAGTCCTAGCCGGCGTAGCAGAACATCGGCACCAGATTGTTCCGCATCAGAATCTCGATGAAGATGATGAGAAGCAGCACCACGACCGGCGACAGATCGAGGCCGCCCAGATCGGGCAGGAAGCGGCGGATGCGCTTGTAGACCGGTTCGGTCAGTTGGTAGAGCGCGTTGCCAATCATGGCGACGAAGCTGTTGCGCGGATTGACCACGTTGAACGCGTAGAGCCAGGAAAAGATCGCGCTGGCGATCACGACCCAGGTGTAGATCTGCAGGATAATGAAAATAATCTGGAGAATTGAGCACATGGATCGGCACCGCCTGTTCGGTCATACTCTTGGCAACCGGCCCGCGGCGACCCGGTGGCCGCCCTGCAGTGTCCCGGTCGGGGAAAGAACGAAGCCGCACAAGCCGGCGCCGATGCGCTGCCGGCGGGGGAATGCCGCTATTCGTCCTGCGTTCTCCCTGATGTAGCTTTCACCTGCCCCATCCGCAAGCCTTCCCGCCGACAGCGTAAACGGATCGGCCCGCCGGGACTTAGCGGGGCATCCCCCGACATGATCGGGAAAACGCGAAACGATTTGCCCACGCCGCCCCCATTGCGCTTGACAGGATGGCGGCGCGTCCCCTAAATGGCGCTCGATTTTCCCCCTTGGGGCCGTAGCTCAGATGGGATAGCGCTGCAATCGCACTGCAGAGGTCAGGGGTTCGATTCCCCTCGGCTCCACCAATTCCCTCAAATGATTGAATTGGTTCGCCTCGAACTTCGAGGCTTGTCGCGCTTCGAACGACGTTCGAAGACGCAACGGGTGGCTCCACCAATTCCCCTAGATCACTGAATTGGGTCGCCTCGGATTTCGAGGCTTGTCGCGCTTCGAACGACGTTCGAAGGCGCAACGGGTGGCTCCACCAATTCCCCTAGATCACTGAATTGGTTCGCCTCGGTCTTCGAGGCTTGTCGCGCTTCGAACAACGTTCGAAGGCGCAACGGGTGGCTCCACCAGTCTTCATATCTCACGACGTATCTTCGCTTCGCTCAGGTCTCCGATGGGGCGGCCTGAGCGGCTCAAGTCGGCTGTAGCCGACTTGTCAGTGATGTTCAGGCGGAACACGGAAACATCCGTGTTCCGGCGCGCAGTCGCGCTTGCGAACCCTGCGGGTTCGAGTCCATTTCAGTGACATACACAAGTATGCCAAATGGCTGAATTGGTTCGCCTCGGACTTCCGGGCTTGTCGCAACGCCCTCACCGGCGCGCGCGGAAATACGCCTTCAGCGCCTCGGCGCGCGCAGGCGACCAGCCCGGCGGATCGGCGACCGCGGCCCAGGCGTCGATATAGTCGGCGGCAACATAGTCGTGGCCGTAGCCGGGCACACCGACGGCGAGCACCGAATCGACCGCCGTCTGCAGCATTGTCAGCATCGGAAACCAGATCAGCTCGTCGGAGACGTCCGGCGCGCGCGGCCGCTCGAGCCAGGCCGGCTGGCGAAACGCGCTGTCGAAGGTGAAGGCGACGATCGGGTCGCTCGGGTAGTTGAGAAAGACGAAACGCACCGGACCCCACGGCGCCGCCGCCTCGTCGAGCCCGCCGGTCTGGGTCAGTACCCGGGCGAGCGAGCCGTTGCCGAATGTCGGCCGCCAGGCCGGGCTGTCGGGATTGCGGTCGTCGCGCACATCCGCCCAGTAGTGCGAAAAGAACGGCGAGCCGGCCCACATCGCCCCGTTGATCGGATCGCCGAGCATGTCGAGCAGCGGCAGCGCTGCTTGCGAATTGTACGCGCCCTGGCTGAGCCCCGAGACGTAGAATTTCGGCCGCGTCTCCCTCGGCAAGGTCTTCCAGTGGGCATAGACCACATCGAACAGCGCCTCGGCCTGGTCGACGCCGTATTCGGGATGCTTCATCAGCGCCAGAAAGCTCGACAGATACGAGTACTGGACCGAGACGGTCGCGACATCGCCACCGAACATCACGTCAACGGTGTCGTAGGCGCCCGGATCCATCCAGCCCGTACCGGTCGGCACGGTGACCACCAGAACCGAGCGTTCGAAGCCGCCAACGCGGATCAGTTCCTCAAGCGCGAGCTTCGCCCGGGCCTTGGCGGTCTCGGCCGCGCCGCGCCCAACATATACCCGAACGGGATCGCGTGCCGCCGCACCGAAAAACGGCGCGATCTCGGCCGCCGTCGGCGCCCTGGCGATATACTGCCGGCCGCGCCGGCCGAGTTCGTTCCAGCGGATCAGCGAGGCGGCGCTGCCCGTCTTCACCGGATCGTCGGGCCGCGCGATGTCCGGCTCGAACAGCGCATCGGCAGCAGCAAGCGATCTGTCGGCGATATCGAAGACACGCTGCAGCAGCGTGCCGCTCGCGATCACCCAAACCAGCCAGAGCACGACCACCGTGGAGACGACGTAGCCGATCCGCCGCGGCACGATCCGCTCCAGCCAGCCCTGCAGCTTGTGCCGCGCCATACCCAGAACGCGGAAAAGCAGCCAGAGAAAGAAAGCGACCGCGATTGCGGCGAGCAGAATTGTGACCAGCGCCGTGGGATGAAGCGGCTCGACGCGGAACACAGTGCGCGTCGCGTTCTGCCAGCCGATCGCCTTGAACAGCCCGTAGGCGACAACCGCAGCCGCGATCGCACCCGCAAGGACTAGGGCGATCCGGCGATTGCGCACGCTCGAAACGGGAAGTTCCAGATAGCGCCAGAGCAAGGAAAAAAGATTGCCGAGTTCGTAGCCCAAGGCCGCGAATACGCCACCGAGCAAACCGGAAATCAGCGCGTCGCGCGGCACCAGCGTCGGCGTCAGCGATGCGTTGAAGACGACTGCGGACGCGACGACCCCGAGCGGCGAAAGCCCTTCGGCAAGTGCGCGAAGAAAGCGTTTCGATATCTGAATCATCGGCACGACCAGCCCCGTCAACCACCATTTGCGATGCTACCTTGGCCGACCCAAACCACCCCGGCAAGCGGACACAAAAAAGGCGGCCCGGAGGCCGCCTCATCTGTCGCAAAAACCGTAGGCTTAACTGGGCGCCCCATCGCGCTTTCCCAAAAAGCTGACAGACTTTTTGGATAAGAAAGCGTGCAAAAACAGAGTATTCCGTCCGGCACCGGATCCGATCCCCGCCGAACAACTGGCAGGACCGGATGCCGACGGGCTATTCCTCGATCTGCAGGTTCACGGCCTTCGGACCGCGACCGCGCCGGTCGGGCTCGGTCTCGTAGGTGATCCGCTGGCCGCTGTCGAGACCGTTCAGGCCGGACCGCTCCACCGCGGAGATATGCACGAACACATCCGCCTCGCCGGTATCCGGCGTGATGAAGCCATAGCCCTTGTCGGCCTTGAAGAATTTCACGGTACCCGGCTGACGCGGTCCACGCTCGACCGGTTCGCGGTCGCCACCGCGGAATCCGCCGCTGCGCTCGCCGCCACCGCCGCCATAACCGCCGCCACCGCCGAAACGATCGCCACCGCCACCGCCACCGCCGTAGCCTCCGCCGCCACCGTAGCGATCGCCGCCGCCACCGCCGAAGCGATCACCACCGCCGCCGCCACCGCCGAAGCGGTCGCCGCCACCGTAGCCGCCGCCCTCGCGGCGTCCGCCGCCGTAGCCGCCACCTTCACGACGGCCGCCACCATAACCGCCGCCACCGCGTCTGTTGTCTCGGGAATCGCCACCACGAGGCGGTCGATAGCCGCCATTTTCGTCATCATGCATCGTCTGAACGCCACCTGTTCCATCGCGCCGTCACGGACACGACCAGTCGTATTCCAAAGCGGCCCCTGCCGCCGGCTCACACGGCCTCGTGTTCGAGCGATGGAATAAGGGTGCGCATTTCTCGGCCGCCGCGCTGTCCGGGAAAATCCGCCGTCGAAACGTTGCCAGCAAGAAGTATGGCGTATCCACAGGCTTTCTTCAAGGAATTTCAATGGCCAACGGTTTGCCGGCTCGCAGAATGACGTGACAGGCTGCTCAAAAATTATGCATCAAAATTGAGGGATACTTGAAATAGGAAGTTTTCCAGAATGTTGTATTGCCTCGATGACGTTAAATGCAAATCTGCGTGGTGGGATTTCAAGGATAAAGAAAAGCTATACTCAAATTTCCGGTCCCGGGTCAGCCAGAAGCGATCCGTGCGGTTATTTTCGCTCTTGTCCGCGGAGACCTCGGCATCGCTGCGTGGTCCTGACCAATTGCCAACGGCGCGCCCGGTCTGGCCAGGCTGAACTTCGCCGTATCCGCTCGATGCGCGTAACCCGGCGTCGCACAAACGTGACTTGAAGCCGCCCGCTGCTTTCGGGAAACTTTTCTCAATGTGTCCGGCTGGTGGGGAGTTCAATGGCGCTGAAGAAGGAGACACTGCTGCGAAAGGCCCTTCGTATGGCCGGCCAAATCGCATTGGCCGCCGCACTGACCCTTGCGGCCGGCCCGACGGCAGCCGGCATCAAGGCGTCGCTGGTCGAGCGCGACTATCGCGTCCATGGCCGCAGCGCCAAGGCCGCCGTTTCCTTCATGAAGACCCGCCCCTTTCGTGGCGACTACGGTCCGGCGATGGCAAACATCCGGCCCAAATACGACCTGCGCATCGAGACGCGGCAAAAGGCGGGCCGCTGCACGGTGCGCTCGCTATCGCTCAGGATCCGCTTCACCATGACACTGCCGCGCGCCGTCCATCGTGCGTCGTTCGATCGCCGCACCCGGCGCGCCTGGGATTCCTTCCGCGCCTTCACCCGACGCCATGAATTGCATCACAAGACGATCTACATGGGCTGTCTCAATCGCTTTGTGAAAAAGGCCCGGCGCATGAGTTCGCCTCGCTCCTGCGCATCGTTGCAGCGCGAAATCCATCGCGCCCTGCGCGCCGCCGACCGGCAATGCGATGTCCGCCACAAGGCTTACGACAGGCGCGATTTCCGCCGACTGCCGAACCTCCCGCTATTCGTCAAGGCCCGCAGCGAGCGCTACCGGCACAGCAAACCGACCCGGCGCACGGCCGAGCGAAGAGGCCATGGCGCGGTCCCGGCCCGGCTCCCGAGCCCGTACCTTCGACGCGTTCGCGACGACCGTTAAGTCATGACAGAAAAAGGCAAACCGGGTCCGCTGCCGGTTTGTCACCTTGTCGCGCGGGGCAAACCTCGCTATGCAGCGGCAAAACAACCGCGCGAGGACCAAGCCCGTGGAGTCGACCCTGAAAGCCGCCGTCGTACCCGTCACCGGCTTCATGCAGAACTGCACGATCCTGTGGTGCACCGAGACCGGCAAGGGCGCTGTCGTCGATCCCGGCGGAGACGTCGACCGGCTTGTTGCCGAGATCGAAAACCAGGGCATCGAGATCGAAAAGATCTGGCTCACCCACGGCCATCTCGACCATGCCGGCGGCGCGACCGAACTGGCCGAGCGCCTCGGCGTCACCATCGAGGGCCCGCACGAGGGCGACCGTTTCCTGCTTGAAGCGATGGAAGAACAGGGCCAGCGCTTCGGCGCGTCCGGCGGCCGCAATGTCGAACCCGATCGCTGGCTGAGCGACGGCGACACCGTCAGCGTCGGCACCATCACCTTCAAGGTCATCCACTGCCCGGGCCACACGCCCGGTCACGTTGTGTTCTACGACGAGACCGCGCGTTTCGCCCTGGTCGGCGATGTGCTGTTCCAGGGATCGATCGGCCGCACCGACTTCCCGCGCGGCAACCACGCCGACCTGATTTCCTCGATCAAGGACAAGCTTCTGCCGCTCGGCGACGACGTCTCGTTCCTGCCGGGACACGGGCCGATGTCCACCTTCGGTGCCGAGCGGACATCCAACCCGTTCCTGACCTGACGCCCGCTGGCGTCGGCTACTCTGCCGCTGTCGCCGAGGCTGCCTCCACTGGGCGCAGCCCCGTGGTCACCAGCCCACCGGCACCGAACGCCTGATCGAGCGCGGCGCCCTTGCCGCCAACGGCACTGAGCACCAGAAGCCGGCCGTCCTTGCGGGCGATGAACACGCGCGCCCGGGCGCTCTCGCCGCCATCGACAGCCGTGCCGACCAGATCCGCGACCCGTCCCGTCATCGGCCCGAGCACGGCCTGTCGCTCCGAAGAGATCTTGCCGCCGCTCATGAGGGTTCCCGCGAGATAGCCCGCCGTGTCGGCAAACAGCGTATCGAAGGGAATCTTGCCGCTGTCGTCGGTGAGCGTGAGCGTCAGCGCATAGGCGCCGGCGCCGGTCATGCCCGAACGCCCATCGCGATGCCGCAACCGCCAGCTCACCACCTTGGTATCGGTGGATTCATCGAGCACCCAGCCCTGCGGGATACGCAGCCCGAAGCCGAGATCGGCAATCATGCGGATTTCGGCCGCAGGCGGCGGCGTCGAAGCAGCAGCAGGGGCCGTTTCGGCCGGCTCGACACGCGCCACCTCAACCGGCGCATCTGCAGCAACCGCTTCAGTCTTCGGCTCGGCATCGGGCACGACCGCCGGCGTTGTCGACCGCAAGGCCAGTTCCGCCTGCGCCATCTTTTCGGCCGGCGGAGCGGGAACAGTGGGCGCAACGGCGGGCGTCGCAGGTTTCGGCTCAACCGCCGCCGGCACTTCCGCGACGGTTTCCACAGCCTTTTGCGGGGCCGCCTGTTCAGACGCGTCCGGTTCCGCAGCGGGTTCAGCGGGCGCTTCCGGCTCGGTCGCAGCAACCGCAGGCGCAACCGGTTGGAACGCCGGTACATCGCCAGCGGGCTCTGCCTGTTTCTCCACCGCCGGCGCAGCCTCCGGCTCGTCACCTGCCCGACTGCGTGCCTCGATGGCCGCGCGGATCGCCGCCGGCAGTTTGACGTCGCTGCCGCCGCTACCCTGCTGTGCGGCATCCGCCTCTCGCGGCGTTGACTGCGCTTCGGCGGCTTTTTTCGGGCGCGGCGCAAAGCGGACATTTCGGATCGCGCGATCGAAAACCGCGCGGCTGTCGTCCCAGAATTCTTCCGGCGTGGAGAAGACGACCGTCAGCGGCGGCCGGCCAACGCGCGCCTCGGTGACGACCGTAACGCCGCGCAGACCGCTCGACTGCCAGTCGTAGCGCGTTGCGGGGACGCCGCTGATACGCGTCCGCGACGTGCCCACCAGACCATCGATGGTATCGGAAACGTCCTCCTGCGACCCGGTGCTGAGAAACAGACTGCTGCCGTCGTCACCCTCGTCGCCGACGAGGATTTCACCCGGCGCCGTGCCGGCGACCCAGGAGCCCGGCGCCTGGAACTGGAACGGACCGAGCCGATGCACCTGCCAGCTTTCCTGCGCGGCGCCCGATTGCGCAAAGCCCGGCGAAGCGGGCGTCAGTACCGTCGAAAAAAGCAGAAAGGCCCCCGTTGCAATCGCATGGCGGAACCGCCATTGCCGATCCCGTGTCGTACCGTGCCCCCGCACACCGCATCCGGTCATGCTGTTTTCCTTCTTCTGCCGCCGCGAATCGCGTCTTTGCCCCGCAACGGACCGTATCCTTGCCGCCTGCCGGCGCCAAACACCGCAGGCGGCTGAGGCAAGATTATGGCGCAACACGGCAAACAGCCGCGAACCCTGTGGCCGCGCGCGCGCTTCCGTGCTACCTCCGGCGCAGACGCGAACGGAAATGTTCAGGCAAGGAGCCGAGATGTCGGACGCCGAATTCGCCCTGCGCAAGGAGATCATCGCCGCCTGCCGGTCGATGAGCGCCCTCGACATCAATCAGGGCACCGCCGGCAATATCGGCGTGCGCCACGGCGACGGCCTGCTGATCACCCCGAGCGGCATTCCCTATGAGATGATGGCGCCGGAGGACATTGTCTGGCTCGGCTTCGACGGCAAGGTGGAGGGCATGCGCGCGCCGTCGTCCGAATGGCGCTTCCATCGCGACATTCTCGCTGCCCGCCCCGATATCAACGCCGTCGTCCACACCCACGCGCCGAACGCCACCGCGGTCGCCATGACCCGCCGCGACCTACCGGCGGTGCACTACATGATCGCGGCAGCCGGCGGCTCGACCATCCGCTGCGCGCCGTACGCAACCTTCGGCACCGAGGAGCTTTCCCGTCTCGCCCTCGAGGCGCTGGCCGACCGCACCGCCTGCCTTCTCGCCAATCACGGCATGATTGCCTGCGGACCAAGTCTCGACAAGGCGATGTGGCTTGCCGTCGAGATCGAGACGCTCGCTCGGCAATATGTCATCGCCTGCCAGCTCGGCGACCCGGTGATCCTCGACGACGACGAGATCGCCGTGGTGGTCGAGAAGTTCAAGACCTACGGGCCGCGCCGCAAGGACGCGCCGGCATGATGCAGCGGCGGACCGCATCATGACGGCCGGGTTCGGGCTCGAAAGACTGGGCCTGTGGTCGCTGCGCCATACCCGCGTGATGGCCGTTCTGGCCGTCATTCTCACGCTGCTGTCCGGGTGGGCTGCCTCCAAGCTCGAATTCCAGAGCAACATTCGCGAGATCTTCAAGTCAAACGCCGCCGACTACGCCGTTCTCGAAGATATGATCGCGCACTTTCCCGCGACCGAACACGACGTGATCGCTGTCGTCGAAGGCGACCTGTTCCGGCCCGACACGCTGGAGGATCTGCGCACGCTGCACCTCGAGCTTGTGCTGCTCGATGATGTCGACGCGGTCACCTCGGTTTTCTCCGCCTATCGCCCGCCCAACGAAAACGGCGACCTCGCGGCGCTGATCCCCGCCGATCTGAGCCCGCTCGACGAGGCCGGCTTCGACCATTTGCGCCGGGATCTCCTCGCTCACCCGCTGGTCACCGACAAGCTGCTGGCGAAGGACGGCCGCCTGGCGCTTTTCGTCGTATCGCTGGCACCCGGCGTCACCGCACTCGAAGCCGTCCGCGCCAAGGTCGATGAAATCCGCGGCCTCGGCACCGAAACGCTGACCGGCACCGGAGCTACCGTTCGCTATACCGGCATGCCGCAGATCCGGCTGACCATCGTCGACGCCCTGCAGCGCGATCAGAAGATCTTCCGCATCGTCGGCTTCTTCATCGGCATTTTCCTGACCTGGCTGTTCTTCCGCCGCCTCAGCTACGTCATCGTCGTCGCCGTGCCGGTGCTCACCGCCATCGTCTGGCAGCTCGGCGCCATGTGGCTGCTCGGCCAGTCGGTCAACATCATCACCGCCGTCGTGCCGACACTGGTCATGGTGCTGAGTTTTTCCGACGGACTGCACATGATGTTCGCTGCCGCGCGTAACCGCGAAAACGGCATGAGCGTGCGCGACGCGGTCGAGGCATCCGTGATCGATGTCGGCCCGGCCGCCGCCCTTACCTCGCTGACCACGACGCTCGCGCTTCTGTCGCTCGCCGTCGTACCGCATCCCTACATCGCCGGCTTCGGTCTTGCCGGCGCGATCGGAGCGACAATTGCCTTTTTCGGCGTGATCTTCCTGTTCCCGCTGCTCGCCGTCGCCGTCCTCAACCGCGTCGACGGCACAACGGCTGCCTTCGAACACGGCTGGATCGGGCATTTGAGCGTGCGTCTGTCGCGCCAGGCCGCCGCGATTTCCATAGGCCATCCGGGCACCGTGACCGTCGTGGCGGCCGTATTGACCGCGATTTGCGCCGGACTCTATCTCGCCAACCCGACCTACTACGACTACCGCAGCAATCTGCCGGTGAAGAGCGATGCCCTGATCGGCGTCAGCCGCATCGACGCGACACTTGCCGGTTCCGGCACCATGGCCGTCTACCTGACCATGCCCGAGGGCCAGGATGCGCTTGCTCCCGAAAGCCTCTCGCTCATTGCCGAGGCTCAGAAGGTCCTCGCCGCTGACCCGATGATCGGCACCACCTGGTCGCTGCAGGATGTCGTCGACTGGTACGAGAGCGGACAAAGGCCCACCGGCAGCGCGGCCGCCTTCCTCGCCGAAAACCGCGAGCATCTGGCGCGCCGCGTGATCGGCGCCGATGGCCGCTCTGCCCTTGTGACCGGTTACTTCCCCAATTCCGATGCCGCCGCCCTGCTGCCAGTGATCGAACGCCTCGAAAACGGGCTCGACACCCTGCGCGCCGCGCATCCCGACGCCACGATCCGGCTGACCGGGTTCGACCTTGTCGCCGCCCGCGCCAGCACCGCCATGATCCGGCAGCTCAACTACAGCCTGATCGGCGCGGTGGTGGTGATCATCCTGCTGATCGGCGTCGCGCTGAGATCGCGCGCGGCAACGCTGCTGTCGATCCTGCCGAACGTGTTGCCGATCGCGTTCGGCGGCGCCTTCCTCTATCTCAGCGATTTCGGCCTGCAATTCACCAGCGTCATCGCCTTCACCATCAGCTTCGGCATCGCCGTCGACAGCACCATCCACATGTTCAACCGCCACCGACTGATGCGCGCTGAAACCAGCGATCCCATCATGGCGCTGTCGCGCACCGTGACGACGCTCGGCCCGGTGCTGATCATCTCGACGGTGGTGCTGGTTCTCGGTCTCGGCACGACGGTGACGAGCCTGCTGCCGAACGTTCGCCTCTACGGATACGTGTCGGTGCTGGTTCTGATGGCCGCCTTCTTCGCCAACATCCTGCTGCTGCCGGCCCTGCTGACCCTGCACGCCCGCTGGCGTATGCGGCGAGAGCAGTCGCGCTAGCCCTTCCGGGAACGCGGGCAAAAAAAGAGCCGGAGATCCGCTCCGCGGAAGTCTCCGGCTGTTTAGTAGGCCCATACTTGCGAGGAGAACTGTACTCCCCCGGGGCCCTCTTGGATATCCATGGAATATTAGGGGGAAATGATAAAAATACGCATCATTTCCTATTCCGCAGCAGAAAATATGACTGAAATCTCGGCAATTCCCTCGACTTGTCCCTCGATGCGATCACCGGCCACGATCGGGCCGACGCCGGCCGGGGTGCCGGTATAGATCAGATCGCCCGGCGCCAGATGGTAGAAACGCGACAGATGCGCGATCACCTCGGCGACACTGTTGATCATGTCGGCGATGTCGGCCCGCTGGCGCATCTCGCCATTGACTGAAAGCTCGATCGCCCCGCTCTCGGGATGGCCGATATCGGCCGCCGGCACGATTTCGCTGAGGATCGCGGCATTCTCGAAGTCCTTGCCGAGATCCCACGGCCGCCGCTTGTCCTTGCCGTCCTGTTGACGGTCGCGCCGCGTCAGATCGATACCCGCCGCATAGCCGTAGACAATCGACAGGGCGTCTTCTTCGGCAACCCGGAACCCGACCGCGCCGATCGCCGCCACCAGCTCCATCTCGTAATGGCAGTTCGCGGTCTCCGGCGGATAGGGGATCGTCGAACCGGACGGCACATAGGCATGCGCCGACTTGGTGAAGTAGAACGGATCCTCCTTGTCCGGCTCGGTGCCCATCTCGCGCGCGTGCTCGGCGTAGTTTCGCCCGACGCAGAAGATGCGACCGATCGGATAGCGCAACGCACTGCCCTTCACCGGCGCGGCGGGAATGGGGCGGGCGGGAAAGACAAACGCGTCATTGGTCATCGCTGGGCACTCCGGAACCTTGCAAGCGGAACGCTTTCCCTTGCCACGGCGCATCATCGCCTCCAAGCGCTTTTTCCGCTTCAAGCGCGCCGTATGACCCGCTGAACCTGCCGAAAATCCGGATATTTGTGCAATGCACAAGCATCACAGAAGCATTTAATCGGCCAGGAACCGGGAGTGGACGCCATGTCGCAAATTTTTCATCGATGAGCGGTTGATTTCATCCCGCGTCCAAATGTTATACTGCCGCCACCACACACTTCGTCAGGCTAAAATGCGCTAATGCATGTCGTAAATGAACGCGCAATGAGTCAAGGTTAACTCAACAATAGCCAAACATAACTATCAAATAACGACGAATTAACACCTTCTTACAGCACAAAATACAATGGAGGCGTCGAGTAATATGTTCGACAACAAGAAGTCAGGGAGACTACACCCCAAGGTGCGCGAAGCCGAGGGCTTGATGAACGCCGGCCGCATGGACCGTCGCGAGTTCATCCGCATCGCTGCGCTGCTCGGTGTATCCGCCGGTGCGGCCTACGGAATGGCGGGCCTGCCGTCCCCGGCCTTCGCCGCCGACGGCACCATGCCGTTCCCGGCAGATGAAGCCGGCGCCAAGATGGGTGGCATCCTCAAGGTCGGCATGGAAATCCAGAAGATGGAAGATCCGGCGACCTATTCATGGGTCGAGATGTCGAACCAGACCCGCCACATGCTCGAGCATCTGGCGATGACCGGCCCGGACAACGTCACCCGCCCGATGCTCGCCGAGAAGTGGGAAGCTTCCGACGACCTCAAGACCTGGACCTTCTACCTGCGCAAGGGCGTCAAGTGGAACAACGGCGACGATTTCACCGCCGATGACATCATCTTCAACTTCACCCGCTGGCTCGACCCGACGCTTGGCTCGTCGAATGTCGGCCTGTCGACCTGCTCGGCAATGGTCGAGGAAGTCGAGACCGGCGAGAAGGACGACAAGGGTAACCCGAAGAAGGTCAAGAAGATGATCGCGGGTGCCATCGAAAAGGTGGACGACCACACGGTTCGTCTCAACCTGTCGAAGCCCGTTCTGTCGGTGCCCGAGGACATGTACAACTACCCGACGGCGATCGTGCACAGCAGCTTCAAGCCGCCGCTGTCGGACAATCCGATCGGCACCGGCCCGTTCAAGCTGGCCGAGCTGGCCGTCGGCGAAAAGTGCATCCTCAAGCGCGTCACCGACGTCGAATACTGGGGCGGCAAGGTCTATCTCGACGAGATTCACTACTACAACTTCTCCGACGACAACGCGCTGACCGCGTTCGCCGGCGGCGATGTCGACACCATCTACGAATTCGGCATCGAGCAGTACGAACTCGCCAAGGCCTTTGACGGCAACATCATTGAAGCCCGCACCGCGCAGAACCTGTGCTGCCGCATGCAGGTCGACAAGGCGCCGTTCGACGACCCGCGCATCCGCAAGGCCGTCACCATGGCCTGCGACAACTCGGTCGTGCGCGATCTCGTCTTCCAGGGCGGCGGCGACATCGGCGAGAACCATCACGTCGCGCCGGTCCATCCGGAATACTTCGCCCTGCCGGCACTCAAGCGCGACATCGAAGGCGCCAAGAAGCTGCTCGCCGAAGCCGGTCACCCGGACGGCATCGAGCTGACCATCGACGTCGGCAACACCGACGGCCCGTGGCACCAGACGGTCGTCGAGATCATGCGCGACCAGATGAAGGACGCCGGCATCACGCTCAACATCAACGTGCTGCCGTCCTCGAAGTTCTGGGAGATCTGGGACAAGACCCCGTTCGGCGCCGTTGCCTGGACCCATCGCCCGCTCGGCACCATGGTGCTGTCGCTCGGCTACCGCACCGGTGTGCCGTGGAACGACTGCCACCTCGCCGATCCGGCATTCGATGCCGCGCTGGATGATGCCGAGGCCACCCTCGACGTCGAAGAGCGCCGCAAGAAGATGGAGAAGGTCGAGAAGATCCTGCAGGACCACAATGTGATGGTCATGCCGATCTGGCGCCCGCTGTTCTCGATCGCCGCCAAGAAGGTCAAGGGCATCAAGCTGCACCCGACGAACTATCATCAGTTCAACAAGGTGTGGCTCGACGCCTAACCCAACCGAATGACGACGCCCCGGCGACACCGCCGGGGCGTTTCCCTTTTCATCCGCAGACACTCTGTGGACCAGCCAGGCGGCGGGAAAACCGGCATCGCGCCGTTCCCTGTTCGCCGCAGTGAAAAATACGGGCTCGACCCATGGTGAAATTGATTCTCCGCCGCCTCGCCCAGATGGTGCTGATCATGGCGGCGGTTTCGCTGATCCTGTTCCTCGTCTTCGATAGCGACAAGTTCAAGAAACAGATTGCGACCGCCGAACTCGGCGGCTTCGCCGTTTCCGCCCTGTCCGACGACGACTATCAGGCGTGGCTCGCCAAGAAGGGCCTCGATGTGCCGTTCTACACCCGCTACGCCAAGTGGGTCGGGGACGTCGTCCACGGCGATTTCGGGCAGTCGTTCGAAAAGAACGGCCCGGTCGGCCCGATCCTGCTCGACAGGCTGGCGAATACCGGCATTCTCGCCTTCTGGGTCTTCGCCCTGATGATTCCCATATCGCTGATACTTGGCGTATTGGCCGGCATGAAGGAGGGGTCCTTCCAGGACCGATCGATATCCTTCCTGTCGGTATTCACCACCTCGATCCCGGAAATCGCCACCGCGATCTTCCTGACCATCATTTTCGCGCTCGGCCTCAAATGGCTGCCCGCCAAATCGGCGATGATCGGCGGCTTCGACGGCTGGCAGCTGGTACTGCCGGTGCTCACCCTGGTGCTCTACGATTTCGGCTATGTGGCGCGCATGACCCGAGCCTCGATGGCCGAGGTGATGACCTCGCAATACATACGCACCGCCGTGTTGAAGGGCCTTCCCTACCGCCGCGTGATCATGAAACACGCGCTGAGAAACGCGCTCATCGCGCCCTTCACGGTGATCGTGCTGCAGCTCAACTGGCTCTTGTCGGGCGTCGTCGTGGTCGAGGTCTTCTTCGAGTATGACGGCTTCGGCAAGATGCTGCTCGAGGCCGCCCTGTTCGGCGACATATACGTCATCCAGGCCGGCACCCTCGTTGCGGTCTTCGTCGCGGTGTTCTCGCAGATCATCTCCGACGTCGGCTACACCTTCCTCAACCCGCGCATCCGCTTCGCTTGAGAGGGGTGAAAACAATGAGCATCGACACGACAATGCCCGCCCCCACCCTGGTCGAACGCCTGTCGCGACCGCGTGTGGTGATCGCCCTTCTCCTGGTCATGTGGGCGCCGCTCATGACCTATGTCATGGCCGGCCGCCAGCTCGGCGACACCGCCGACCTCGTGCTGTTGCCGGCGATCCCCGCGACCCTGATCCTCTATCTGCTCGCCGTCACCAACTGGCGCGAGTCGAAGACGGCCCTCATTGGCGTAACGCTGGTCTTCTTCTGGCTGTTGATGGCGGTAAGCGCGCCCTACCTGCCGCTCGTCGACCCCAACAAGCCGCTCGCACCGTTCGCCGTTCCCGGCACCGAGAAGATGGTCTCGCTAGACGGCATGCGCCAGGAAGTCACCTTCTGGCTCGGCTCCGACTTCAAGGGCCGCGACATGCTTTCGCGCGCCATCTGGGGTTGCCAACGCGTCATCGTGTGGGGCGTCACCGCGACCACCGTCGCCTATGTCGTCGGCACGATGTTCGGCCTGATCGCCGGCTATCTCGCCGGCTGGTGGGATGAGATCATCTCCTTCATCGCCAACATCTTCCTGTCGTTCCCGGTGATGGTGCTGTTCATCGTCATCCTGAACTATCTCGGCCCCAGCGGCTTCAACATCGTCATCGCCGTGACCTTTGCCTCGGCACCGGCGATCATGCGTATCGTTCGCGGCCTCGCCCTCGACATCAAGACGCGCGACTACGTCTTCGCCGCCCAGACACGCGGCGAGAGCGCATTGTGGATCATGGTCATCGAGCTGCTGCCCAATGTTCGCGGCCCGATCATCGTCGATGCCTGCCTGCGGCTTGGCTACACCACGGTGGCGATCACCACGCTGACCTTCCTCGGCCTCGGCCTGCAGCCGCCCGATCCCGACTGGGGTCTGATGATCAAGGAATCGGCCAAGACCGCCATGCTGTGGAAGTTCTCCTACATGCTGGTGGTGCCGGCGCTGTCGGTGTCGAGCCTCATCCTCGGCTTCAACCTGCTGGCCGACGGCCTGCGCGAAATGAGCCTTCGGGACTAAGGGGAAAAGACAATGAACGAACAGACCCCGGTCCTCGAGTGCCGCGACCTGTGCATCTCCTACTTCACCCGGGCGGGCGAAATTCCCGCCGTGGTGGACTTCAATCTCAAGCTGATGCCGGGCGAAGCGCACGGCATCGTCGGCGAGTCCGGCTGCGGCAAGTCGACGGTGGCGCTCGCCATCATGCAGTACATGGGCAAGAACGGCGCCATCGTCAGCGGCGAGATCCTGTTCGAGGGGCGCGACATGCGCACCATGAGCCAGGAAGAACTGCGCCAACTGCGCGGCTCCAAGATCGCCATGGTCTATCAGGAGCCGATGGCCTCGCTGAACCCGGCCATGCTGATCGGCGAGCAGCTCACCGAGGTGCCGATCTACCACGACAATCTCTCCGCCGAGGACGCCTGGGCGAAGGCCGAAGCGCTGCTCGAACGGGTCAAGCTGCCCGATCCGGCGCGCATCATGAACTCCTATCCGCACCAGATCTCGGGTGGTCAGCAGCAGCGCGTCGTTATCGCCATGGCGCTGCTGTCGAACCCGAAACTGCTGCTGCTTGACGAACCGACCACCGCGCTCGACGTCACCGTCGAAGCCGGCATCGTCGACCTGATCAAGGAGATCGCCGAGGAGTTCGGCACCTCCATGATCTACATCTCGCACAATCTCGGCCTGATCCTGGAGACCTGCGACCGCATCACCGTGATGTATTCCGGCGAGGCCGTCGAAGTCGGCGACGTCAACACCGTGTTCAACGCCATGCGCCATCCCTATACGCGCGGCCTGTTCGCTTCGATCCCGCTGCCTGGCGCCGACAAGAACGCCCACCCGCTGGTTGCCATTCCCGGCCAGTTGCCGTTGCCGCATGAACGCCCGGACGGCTGCTATTTCGGCCCGCGCTGCGACTACTTCCAGGCCGGCGTCTGCGAACCGGGCCTGATCTCGATGCGTGAGACCGGCGCCGGCTCCAACCACTTCGTGCGCTGTCCGCGTTTCGCCGAGATCGACTGGGACGTCGATATCGCCGCCGCCAAGGCGCAGGAAAGCGTCGAGGCCGGCGAGGTGGTGCTGCGTGTCGAGGACATGACCAAGCATTACGAGATCGAGGAAAGCGGCCTCTTCGTGTTCGGCGAGCCAAAGACGGTCAAGGCGAACGAACAGCTCAACTTCCTCGCCCGCGAAGCCGAAACCGTCGCCATCGTCGGTGAATCCGGCTGCGGCAAGTCGACCTTCGCCAAGGTGCTGATGGGGCTCGAAGACGCGACTTCGGGGCAGGTCATGCTCGGTGATATCGAGCTTGGCTCACTGCCGGTCGACAAGCGCGGTGCCCGCACCATCGCCGACCTGCAGATGGTCTTCCAGAACCCGTTCGACACGCTCAATCCGAGCCACACCGTCGGCGGCCAGATCGCCCGCGTGATTCGCAAGTTCGGCGTCGAGTCCGATCCCGACAAGATCGAGGAACGCGTGCTTGAGCTGCTCGACATCGTCAAGCTGCCGCGCGACTTCGCCAAGCGCCGACCGCGCCAGCTTTCCGGCGGCCAGAAACAGCGCGTCGGCATTGCCCGCGCCTTTGCCGGCAATCCGAAGGTGGTGATCGCCGACGAACCGGTATCGGCGCTCGACGTGTCGGTGCAGGCCGCCGTCACCGAGCTGTTGATGGACATCCAGCGCGAACACCGCACGACGCTGTTGTTCATCAGCCACGACCTTTCGGTGGTGCGCTATCTCGCTGACCGCATCGTCGTCATGTATCTCGGCCAGATCATGGAGCAGGGCGACACCGAGGTAATCTTCTCGCCGCCCTATCATCCCTACACCGAAGCGCTCCTTTCGGCGGTGCCTATCGCCGACACCCACATCAAGAAGCGCAAGATCGTGCTGAGCGGCGAAATGCCCTCGCCGTCCAACCCGCCGGCGGGCTGCCCCTTCTGCACGCGCTGCCTCTACGCGATCGAGGGAACCTGCGAGAACGAAGTGCCGCCGACGCGCGATTTCGGCAACGGCCACCGCATCGCCTGCCATCTGCCGATGGACATGCTCAGCGCCATGAAACCGGTCATCGCGTCCGCCGACACGGCCGGGCCGGAGCTCGCCGACGCGTGAGCGAAAATCGGCTTTCGGACGATGTAGTTTTCGCCCGAAAGCCTGTGTAGAGTGCGCAGCAAAAGACGGTTCAACCCGCAGGGAGGTTCACGGCCATGCTGCCCACCGCAGAGTCCTACGACGCGCTGGTCAAGGCATTTCGCTGGCAGGTGCCGGAGAAATACAACATCGCGGTGAGCGCCTGCGATTCCTGGGCGGCCCGCGAACCGGACCGCACCGCCATCCTGTTTCATCGCGACGACGGTTCCACCGAAACGGTGACCTACGGCCGGCTCGCGCGCGATTCCAACAAGCTGGCGAATGCGTTGCGCGCCTATGGCGTCGAACGCGGCAACCGGGTCGGACTCTTGCTGCCGCAGCACCCGGCGACTGCCATTTCCCATCTCGCGGTCTACAAGCTTGCCGCCGTCGCCGTGCCGCTCGCCGCCCTGTTCGGCGTCGAGGCCCTGCAGTACCGGCTGGAAAACTCCGGCGCCCGCGTGCTGATCACCAACGCCGCAGGGGCCGAAAAGGTCGCCCAGATCCGCGATCAGTTGCCCGGTCTTTCCCTCGTCGTTTCCATCGACGGCCCCGGGCCCGGCGCGGTTTCCTTCCACGAGCTGCTCGCCGAGGCCTATGACGCCTTCTATGTCGAGGAAACCGGACCCGACGACCCGGCGATGATGATCTACACCTCCGGCACCACCGGGCCGCCGAAGGGCGCGCTGCACGGCCATCGCGTGCTGCTCGGCCATTTGCCCGGCATGCAGATGAGCCACGAGTTCCTGCCCCAGCCGGGCGACGTCCTTTGGACGCCGGCGGACTGGGCCTGGGCCGGCGGGCTGCTCAACATCCTGCTGCCCGGCCTGCATCTCGGCGTGCCGGTCGTCGCCCACAAATTCGAGAAATTCGACCCCGAGAAAGCCTACGCGCTGATGGCGCAATATGGCGTGCGCAACACCTTCATCCCGCCAACGGCGTTGAAGATGCTGCGCGCGGTGCCTGATCCGCTGAAGACCTTCAAGCTCGACCTGCGAACCGTGGGCTCGGGCGGCGAGGCGCTCGGCGGCGATACCTACGAATGGGCGCGCGAGACGCTCGGCCTGACGATCAACGAGTTCTACGGCCAGACGGAATGCAATCTGGTGCTGTCGTCCTGCGCCAAGATTGGCGTCAGCCGCGCCGGCGCCATCGGCATGCCGGTGCCGGGCCACGACGTCGCCGTCATCGACAACGAGGGCAACCGCCTGCCGGCCGGCAGCCTCGGCCAGATCGCGGTCGCCCGCCCCGACCCGGTGATGTTCCTGCACTACTGGGACAACATGGAAGCGACCGAGAAGAAATTCATCGGTGACTGGATGCTGACCGGCGACCAGGGCACCATGGACGACGACGGCTACATCCACTTTGTCGGCCGCGACGACGACGTCATCACCTCGGCCGGCTACCGCATCGGTCCGGGTGAGATCGAGGACTGTCTTTCGAGCCACCCGCAGATCGCGCTTGCCGCCGTGGTCGGCAAGCCGGACCCCATGCGCACCGAGATCATCAAGGCCTATGTTGTGGTGAAGCCGGGCACCAAGCAGGACGACGCCCTCGTCGACTCGATCAAGAGCCATGTCCGCACGCGGCTTTCCGCGCACGAATATCCGCGCGAGATCGCCTTCGTCGACAGCATCCCGCTGACCACCACCGGCAAGGTCATCCGCCGGCTGTTCCGCCAGCGCGCGATCGAGGAAGCCGCCGCCGAGGGCGACAACGCCGGGTAACCGGCGAGGTGTGGTGGACGATCTGCGTCAGCGGCCGTTCGCTTCCTCGCCGCTGTCGGTTCCGAACAACACGCCGTCATAGGCGGCGTGGAAAACGGCCGTGATGACCGTCAGGCTTGCCAGTCCGAGGAAAAAAGTGGCCGCAAACGAGAGGCCGAGGAAAACGAAGTTCGTGCCGTAGACGTCGAGCGGCACGACGAAGAGGAGCGCTTTTATGGCGAGCCTTGCCGCGAGCATCAGTGCCGCAAGCACCACCGACCAGCCGAAAATCCCGCCCACATAGGGCCGCGTCACCGACCAGCCGTTGCGAAAGCTGCGCCACGAATAGTCGAGCGCGACCCCCGGCAGGACGGGCGACATCCGCAAGGCAACATACGCCCCCGCGACCACCGCAACCGGCCACACGAGAGCGGCGACAAACGGCAGGCCGGAGAGCGCTGCGGCGACATCACCAAGCACGCTGACGAAAAACCCGACCCCGATCCCCGCCGCGATCAGGCCAATTGCGGTGAGAAAATAGCCCAACGCGGCAAAACCCGGCAGCACGCTCCGCCAGCCAGGCTTTTCCCCGAGCAGGAAGAAGCGGTGCCAGGCCACCGCCAGAGCGCCCCACAAAACGCCGGCGACCAGCACGATCACGATGAGCACGCCGAGGTAGGGCGGATCGGCATCGATCGCAAGCGGCGTCACCGCGATGCTGGCCGCGCCATAGGCGGTGAGATGAATGCACACCAGCACGGCTAGGAACAGCGGCGCGGCAAGCGTGCGGATCACCGGATAGTGTCGCACCACATCGTTGAGCGCGAAGCGCGCCAGCGAGAAATCGAGGAAAGAGCCGAGTCCCGGCCGAGGTTCTTGCATATCCGCCCCATGATCCCGCACGCGCACCAGCCCCACGCGCCGCGCCGATTGCAGGATGAGCGGACAAGCTTACGGTCCGACCGCTTGAAAACCCCTTAAAGCCCCGATCGGGCCGGGACGGCGGACCCGTCTAGGCAGGCACATCTCCGCCGTCGCGGTCTGCATCTTCGCCATCATTCGCGCTGACCCGGAACAGCTCCGACATCACGGTCAGATCGGCGAACAGGAGGAAATAGTTGATCGGCGTCAGGATCACGGCGCCGAGCATCGCCGTGCCGTAAGCGCCGAAGGGAAGCGACCTGCCGAAGACCAGCGAAATCAGCTGAAGCGCGACGGAAACCGCGAAAACAACCACGATCCAGCCGAGGATCGCATTCGAATAGGGCCGCGTCTTTCGCCACGCATCCTTGAAACCAAGCCAGGGCAGCTCCAGCGCAGCGCGCGGCAGAACCGGCGAAAAACGCAGCGCGAAATAGGTGGCGAGAGGCATCATGGCGACGCTGACAAGCAAGACGAGAAAGACGCTCCCCGATGTCAGCGTGATCACCGACACCAATATCGCAACCGGCAACACGATCAGCGCCAACAGCAGGAACAACATCAGAGACACGAGGAAATAGCGGAACTCGCGCTTTCCCGGGACCAGACTGCCAACCGACGGCTCTTCCCGCAACAGGATCAGCCGGTGCCACGCGGTCGCCGCGCCGAGCCAGAGCACCGCCTCGATCAGCAGGATGACGAATTCCGTGCCGGACACCGAGGAAACCGCGCTCATACCGTCCGGCGCGAACGCGATCACAGCGGCGTTCTTGGCGGCGAAATGGGTCCGGATCAGAGCCAGGACGAAAAGCGGCGCAACGAGCAGCACGACGAACCGCAGATTCGCGGAAACGAAGGAAACGACGAAACGGGCAAGCGTGAAATCAAGCATTCAATACGGCTCCGGCAGGATCAGGCACTGCACCGCAAATACAGGCCCCGGTTGCAGCGCGCACAAGGTGCCACGCCCGCAAAACACGCACAAGCCTCAGCCCGAAAATCGCGTCGAAGCCGCGCATGACGACACTGGCGAGACGGCTAGAGCGCCGTCCAGCCGCCATCGACCGAGAGCGTCGTGCCCGTCATCTGGCGTGCGCCGTCGCCGCAGAGAAACACGGTCAGCGCACCGAGCTCGGCAACGTCGACGAACTCCTTCGTCGGCTGGCGTTCCAGCATCACCTCGCGGATCACCGTGTCACGGTCCATGCCGTGCGCCTTCATCTGATCCGGGATCTGCTTTTCGACCAGCGGCGTCATCACATAACCCGGGCAGATCGCGTTGCAGGTAATGCCCTTTTCGGCGAGCTCCAGCGCCACCGTCTTGGTCAGCCCGACCATGCCGTGCTTTGCCGCCACATAGGCCGCCTTGAACGGCGAGGCGGTCAACCCGTGCGCCGAGGCTATGTTGACGATGCGGCCCCAGCCGGCCGCCTTCATGCCAGGCACCGCGGCGCGGATCGTGTGGAAGGCAGACGAGAGGTTGATCGCCAGCACCGCGTCCCACTTCCCGACCGGGAAGTCCTCGACCGGCGCGACATACTGGATGCCCGCATTGTTGACGAGAATATCGACCGCGCCGAACTTCCCGGCCGCGGTTTCGATCAGGCCCGCACACGCCTCCGCGTCCGACATGTCGGCTGAGACGTAATGCGCGCCGACCCCATGCTGGGCGGCGAGACGCTCGGCCAACGCATGGTCCTCGGCGCTGTCGGTGAACGAGTTCAGCACCACGTTGCAGCCGGCAGCTGCGAGCGCCTCGGCGATGCCGAGACCAATGCCGGATGTCGAGCCGGTGATGACGGCGGTCTTTCCCTTGGGCATGGCGGGTTTCCGGTTGCTGGGGCCCGACATGGGAGCTGCGGGCGCAATGAGACATGCTGGCCGCGCGCGCGAAGCGGCAGCCGATTCTGCCGCCCATGTCACGGTGTCGCGGCGCGCTTGTCCAGTCTTTTGTTGCATTGCAGCAAAACGCGGCACGGCAACGCGAGCGGCGCAACGAGTTGAAGGCAGCAATGCGCGCTCCAGCTATTCGCATGGCCCGCCCGCCGTGCTAGACGAGAGCCGCCGGCCGCTCGCGAAACGGCCCAGACGATCGAAGCGCAAGGCTCAAGAATGTCCGAGACACTGCTCACCGCCCTTTCCCTCAAGCCGCGGCGCACATCCGTCGCCGTCGATGTCGGCGGCGTGACCGTCGGCGGCGAGGCGCCCATCGTCGTGCAGTCGATGACCAACACCGACACCGCCGATGTCGCGGCAACCGTCGCCCAGGTCTCCGCACTCGCCCTCGCCGGATCGGAACTGGTTCGCATCACCGTCGACCGCGACGAGGCCGCCGCCGCCGTGCCGCATATCCGCGACGCACTCGACAAGGCCGGCATCGCCGTGCCGCTGATCGGCGACTTCCATTATATCGGCCACAAGCTTCTGGCCGATCACCCGGCCTGCGCCGAAGCGCTCGCCAAGTACCGCATCAATCCGGGCAATGTCGGCTTCAAGAACAAGAAGGACAGCCAGTTCGCGTCGATCGTCGAAACGGCGATCCGCCACGACAAGCCGGTGCGCATCGGCGTCAACTGGGGCTCGCTCGATCAGGCCCTGCTGACCCGGCTGATGGACGAGAACGCAAACGCAGAAAAGCCGCTCGACGCCCGCGCCGTCATGCACGAGGCAATCGTCCAGTCGGCGCTGCTGTCGGCCGAGCAGGCCGAAGCGATCGGCCTGCCGCGCTCGAAAATCATCCTGTCGGCAAAGGTCAGCCAGGTGCAGGATCTCGTCGCCGTCTATGGCGCGCTATCGGTGCGCGGCGACTACGCGCTCCATCTCGGGCTCACCGAGGCTGGCATGGGAACGAAAGGTGTCGTCGCTTCCGCCGCGTCCATGGGCATCGTCCTGCAGCAGGGCATCGGCGACACCATCCGCGTGTCGCTCACGCCTGAGCCCGGCGGCGACCGTTCGCGCGAGGTGCTCGTCGCCCAGGAGCTTTTGCAGGTGATGGGCCTACGCGCCTTCGTGCCGATCGTTGCCGCCTGCCCAGGCTGCGGCCGCACGACGTCGACGGTGTTCCAGGAACTTGCCGGCTCGATCCAGGCCCACATCCGCGAGCGTATGCCGGACTGGCGCGCCCGATATCCGGGCGTCGAGGAACTGCAGGTCGCGGTGATGGGCTGCATCGTCAACGGCCCCGGTGAGTCGAAGCACGCCGATATCGGCATCTCCCTGCCCGGCACCGGCGAGGCGCCCGCCGCACCGGTCTTCGTCGACGGCAAGAAGGTCGCGACGCTGCGCGGCACGACGCTGGCCGCCGACTTCACGGCCATGGTCGAGGACTACGTGCAAAAGCGCTACGGCAACAGCTGAGCGACCGAAGGCGGCAGCCGCAGCCGCTCAGTGCTTGCGGGTGCGCTGCAGGAGGCGACAGAGGTCGCCCGCGGTCTCGCCCGCAGCCGGGCCCCGTTCCCAAGGGTAGGTCTGCTTGAAAAGCCCGCCGCCAACGCGCCGGCGGCAGCCCTCTGCGCCACCGCAAATGGCGCCCGCGATCACGGCACCGGGCACCTCGGCCGGAACGATGATCCTGATCGCCGGTTCGCTCGACAGAATGAGCCTCAGACGCTTCATGGCTTCCCCCACAACTCGGGCGGTATGCCCGTTGAAGGAAACATGCGCCGAAACCGTACCGGCGACCGTGTCGCTCGTCACAGTTTGTCGTCTGCAGAAACTCGTCGGGGGAAATCGTCGGGATGGTTGTTTGCAGAGCTGGCGCCGAAACAGCGCCTGCAAACACCCCTTCGGTGACGCGGCGCGTCACCGTTCGGTCTTCGCGTTGCCCCCGCCGCGGGTCAGCCGACGGGGGCCACCACCGCGGATCAGTCCTTGGTGGTCAGGATTTTCTCGATCTTCGAGATATCGTGGCCGGTCAGCGTCTTGTCGACCTCACCCACCACACGGCTCGAGACCTCCTTGTGGAACGCCTTGCGCAGATCGCCCAGCGTCATCGGCGGCGCCACCACGATCAGTTCCTTGAACTTGTTCATGTGCGCGGCCTTGTAGAGGGCCTCTGCGATATCCTTGGCAAAACGATGCTTTTCGATCGTGTGCCAGTCGGTAACTTCCACCGAACTGCGGCCCGGTCCGGTTCCATCGAGGAGGCGGCCCGGCTTGTCGGTGCCCTGCTCACGGGTCACCGGGTTTTCCTGTTCAAGAAGTCGGATGACTTCCAGGTTCGGGTAGTCCGAATCTCCTTTGTTTCTGAGAAACATGGCCTTTTCGCCGTCGCCGACCATGACCCATGCATCCTGATTAATCGTGAGACCCGGCATCTTCCACTCCCGTTTCTTATCGTTATCCTTTGGATACGCCGTATACATCGGCAAATCCGAGTGCTTGCGGGCGACTGAAAGTCGCCCAGCGGAAAACTCCGCATAAATCCAACGTGGGCTCTCGTAACGCCTTCGTCAAGACGTCCGAACCGTTTTGCCACGCCCCCATTCCGCACAGCGTTTCGACAAGGTTTCCCCCGTCTTGACGACCATCGGGACGACCCATTCGCCGGCGTGGAAAAAGGCCCTATCTCAATGAAGAAATGGCGGACGCGAGAGGAGAGGCCACGATGACCGAGAGCGGCAAACTGAGCGGCGCGGAGCGCACCGAAGCGCTGGCGGAAATACCGGCCTGGGAAGAGATCGCAGAACGTGACGCAATCACCCGCACGTTTCTCTTCGCCGACTTCAAGGTCGCCTTCGGCGCCATGACCGAGATTGCCCTCGTTGCCGAGCGCATGGATCATCATCCCGAGTGGAGCAACGTCTACCGCACGCTCGTCGTCACCCTGACCAGCCACGATTGCGGCGGCATCACCCGGCGCGACATAAGGCTCGCCAAGGCGATCGACGCAATTGTCGCCGATCGCCTCGCCGAGCGCTGAGGCTGGGAGGCCTGCGAAAAACTAGATGATCGACCGCGAGGCTTCGCGCACCTTGCGCGCCGAAGCATCGATCTGCGCGGTCGAGCTGGAAATCGCCTGCATGCTTTCGGTGATGATGCCAACGCCACTCGACGCCGTCTGCATGTTCTCGGAGATCTCGCGGGTAACAGTCGACTGCTCTTCGATGGCCGACGCAATGCTGGTCGAGATATCGCTGATCTGCGCGATGATTTCCTTGATCGCGTCGATCGCCGACACCGCGCTCTGGGTCGAGTTCTGCACCGAGTGAATGCGCGCGTTGATGTTTTCGGTCGCCTTGGTGGTTTGCGAGGCCAGGCTCTTAACCTCGGAAGCGACGACCGCGAAGCCCTTGCCGGCCTCGCCGGCCCGCGCCGCTTCGATCGTCGCGTTGAGCGCCAGCAGATTGGTCTGGCTGGCAATGCTGTCGATCAGTTCGATGACGTCGCCGATGCTCTGCGCATCCTCCGAAAGCCCGGCCATGATCGTGCCCGACTGCGAGGCCTCATCGACGGCCTTGCCCGAAATCTGCGTTGCAATTTCCACCTGGCGGCTGATTTCGCCAATCGAAGCGACCAGCTCTTCAACCGCGGCCGCCACCGTCTGTACGTTGGTCGAGGCCTCCACCGATGCCGCCGCCGCGCTCGACGCCCGCTCCGTCGCGTCGGAAACCGCGTTCACGACCTCGCCGAGATCCGCATCGATCGTGTTCTGAACCTCTTCGCGCCGCTTGCGCTCCATCACCTGCGCCGTGATGTCGGAGGCGAACTTCACCACCTTGAACGGCTTGCCGTTGGCATCGAAAATCGGATTGTAGGTCGCCTGGATCCAGACTTCCTTTCCACCCTTTCCGATCCGCTTGAACTCGCCGGACTGGAACTTTCCTGCCCGGAGATTGTCCCAGAACGCCCGATATTCGGCGCTGTCGCGGTAGCTCGGCTCGACAAACAGACTGTGTTTCTTGCCGGCGATCTCGTCGAGCGTATAGCCGAGCGCCTGCAGGAAGTTTTCGTTGGCGTCAATGATCGAACCATCGAGGTTGAAGTGAATGACCGCCTGCGACTTGTCGATCGCGTTGAGCTGGCCTTCAAAATCGGCATTGCGCAGCTTCGTTTCGGTAATGTCGGTGGCGATCTTGATCACCTTCGCGGGCTTTCCCGAACGGTCCAGCACTGGATTGTAAGAGGCCTGAATCCAGACCTCCTTGCCGCCCTTGCCAACGCGCGGGAACTCGTCAGCGACGAATTCGCCCCGACCGAGCTTCGCCCAGAAGTCCTTGTAGGCCTGGCTGGCGGCAAATTCAGGCGAGACGAACATGCTGTGATGCTTGCCGCGGATCTCGTCCAGCGCGTAACCAAGCGTGCTGAGGAAGTTCTCGTTGGCGTCAAGAATCGTGCCGTCGAGCTTGAACTCGATCAATGCTTGCGAGCGCCCAATAGCATCAAGCTTTGCCTGCGCGTCGCCACCAAAAATTCCACCGATGGACATTACGTCCTCCTACGTGACCCCGGTTTCACGATATGTTTCATACGGTATTCGGATAATAGTTAATGAAAACTATCCTAATCATTTATAATTTCGTGAATACTATAGGTATAGTTCCTTATTATCCTGCAACGAAAAATATTTAAGAGCGTAAATCATCCATTAAAACTGATAGATAGCAAATTTAAGAACTATCTAAATTTCAAAATATTAGAACAGATTCAAAAGTTCTGGACTCACAAAAATAATTCGGAGTCGGCCCAAGAAAACGCGTAGAAATATTTAGAAACACGATCGAGCCCGCACCAGTCGAACACGGGTGGAGCCGTGGCCCCGGGCGCGATAGGCTCAACGTTCAGTCAGTCGTTTCCAACCCGCCCGCCCAGTCCCGCATTGTCCCGGAGCCCCACGATGGTTACCCCCGTCCTCCATTTCTCCACTGCCGAATACGCCGCCCGCATCGCCAAGACGCGCACCGCGATGGCCGACGCCGGCGTCGATCTCATCATCGTCTCCGATCCCTCGAACATGGCCTGGCTGACCGGCTATGACGGTTGGTCGTTTTATGTCCACCAATGCGTTTTGCTGGCGCTCGACGGCGATCCCGTCTGGTTCGGCCGCGGCATGGATGCGGCCGGCGCCAAGCGCCGCTGCTTCATGAGCCATGACGACATCGTCGCCTATGAAGACCACTACGTGCAGTCGCGCGAGCGCCACCCGATGGACGCGCTCTCCGCGCTGATCGAGGCGCGCGGCTGGGGCAAGGGACGCATCGGCGTCGAGATGGACAATTACTGGTTCACGGCGGCGGCCTTCGCCTCGCTGCAGGCCCATCTGCCGAATGCCGGTTTCGTCGACACCACCGGCCTTGTAAACTGGCAGCGCGCAGTGAAGTCGGAGCAGGAACTCGGCTACATGCGCACCGCCGCGCGGCTGGTCGAGCGCATCCATGGCCGCATCCTCGAAAAGGTCCGTCCTGGCCTGCGCAAATGCGATCTCGTCGCCGACATTTACGACGCCGGTCTGCGCTACGACGAGGCGATCGGTGCCGGCGGCGACTATCCGGCGATTGTCCCCCTGCTGCCGTCGGGTTCGGACGCGGCGGCCGCCCATCTGACCTGGGACGACAAGCCGATGCAGAGCGGCGAAGGCACCTTCTTTGAGGTCGCCGGCGCCTGCCATCGCTATCACTGCCCGCTGTCGCGCACGGTCTTCCTCGGCAAGCCGACGCAGACCTTCCTCGACGCCGAAAAGGCGATCCTCGAGGGCATGGAAGCCGGACTTGAGGCGGCCCGCGCCGGCAATTTCTGCGAGGACATCGCCAAGGCGTTCTTTGCCGTGCTCGCCCGCTACGGCATCGAAAAGGACAGCCGCACCGGTTATCCGATCGGCCTTTCCTACCCGCCCGACTGGGGCGAGCGCACCATGTCGCTGCGCATCGGCGACAAGACCGTGCTGCAGGAAAACATGACCTTCCACTTCATGACCGGTCTGTGGATGGAGGATTGGGGCTTCGAAATCACCGAAAGCATCGTGATCGGAAAATCCGGTGCCGAGTGCCTGGCGAACGTCCCGCGCAAGCTCGCCGTCATCGACTAGGCCCACACCCGCGAGCCTCCAGCAAACGCCCCAGAGGCCGCCGGCAAGACATTGCCGGCGCGCCCTCATTTGCCGGCATAATTACGACGCCGGCCAGCGAAACCAACCGCGCTGACCGACGCCAGCACAGCCCCTCGCGCCGTACCGCCAGCGCCCCAAACTACCCGTCTCACTGTGGCCACGCCCGCCGCTTGAATCAGTTTTCCATCCCGCTCCTGTTGCAATTGCAATTCATTCGCATTACTAGAACGGACGTTTTTCGTTCTGTCACACCTCGTTTTCGGGAAGGAACTGCGATGCGACACCAGACGAGCGGACTGACCGTCCGCGCCCTCGGCCTCGCCGGCCTCGTTGCCGCCGCCACTCTTGGCACCCCGGCGCTTGCCGCCGACGACGCCGTGCTTGAGACCTACGCCGACATTGCCCATGCCGGTTACGAGGATTCGCTGATCACCGCAAAGGCGCTCGACGGCGCGATCGAAGCACTCATTGCCAAGCCGAGCGACGAGACGTTGGCTGCCGCGCGCACCGCCTGGCTCGACGCCCGCGTTCCCTATCAGCAGACCGAAGCGTTCCGGTTCGGCAATCCGATGGTCGACGATTGGGAGGGCAAGGTGAACGCCTGGCCGCTCGACGAAGGCCTGATCGACTACGTCAACGCCGACTACTACGGCGCCGAATCCGATGAAAACGCATTGTTCACCGCCAACGTGATCGCCAACAAGACGGTCACGATCGGCGGAACCGAGGTCAACCTGACCGTCATCACCCCGGAAGTGCTTGGCGAGACCCTGCACGAGGCCGGCGATGTCGAGGCCAATGTCGCCACCGGCTACCACGCCATCGAGTTCCTGCTGTGGGGTCAGGACGTCAACGGCACGGATGCCGGCGCCGGTTCACGTCCGGCGACCGACTTCGACACCGCCAATTGCACCGGCGGCAATTGCGACCGCCGCGCCGCCTATCTCGCCGCCGCCTCCAAGCTGCTGATCGCGGATCTCACCGACATGGTCGAGGCCTGGGGCCCGGACGGCGCCGCCCGCAAGGATGTTGCCGCCAACGGCGTCGAGGCCGGCATCACCCGCATCCTCACCGGCATGGGCTCGCTCTCCTATGGCGAACTTGCCGGCGAGCGCATGAAACTCGGCCTGCTGCTGCACGACCCGGAAGAGGAGCACGACTGCTTCTCGGACAACACCCACAACTCGCACTATTACGACGCCAAGGGCATCGCCAACGTCTACCACGGCAAGTACACGCGCATTGACGGCTCGGTCGTCGAAGGCCCGAGCCTGTCGGATTTCGTCAAGGCGAAGGATGCGGACCTCGACGCCGAGCTGACCTCCAAGCTGGCCGCCACCATGGACGCCATGGGTGCGATGAAGGCCCGCGCCGAGACCGGCGAGGCCTACGACCAGATGATCGGCGAAGGCAATGACGAGGGCAACGCGGTTGTCCAGAAGGCGATCGACGGCCTCGTCGACCAGACCCGCTCGATCGAACGCGTCATCGCCATGCTCGGCCTTGGCGGCATCGAGCTGGAAGGCTCCGACAGCCTCGACAACCCGACGGCGGTCTTCCAGTAAGCCGCGCCACATCAGTGCCTAACCAACCCCGACCCGGTCGCAACGGCCGGGTCGGCATTTCCCTTCCGGCGCTTGGAGAAAGCGCCAAGTGAAGAGACAGCGTATGCGGTTTCCGCAAGGACACATACGGTCCGCCCCGGCCACAACGGCCTTCACCGCCGCTGCCATCTCGGCGGTGATCCTTGTTGTGTCGTCATCGATTGCCTCGATGTCCCCCCGCGCGGAAAACCGCATACGCCCCGATCTGTCCGAAGCCGACGCCAAGCGCGTCGCCCGCGTCACCCGCCCGGCGACCGACTTCACAAAGGCCGAACCGTTCGAGGCGATGTCGGCGGGCGCCGCCACGGCGCACACCAGCGGCCGCGACGCCTTTTCCAGTCCCGCCGCCAATCTCGGCAAATCCACGGAACTCGATTTCGTGCTCGGCGAGGCCCTGTTCGAAAAGATCTGGGTGTCGTCGCCCGCTTCGACCAAGGCCTCCGATGGCCTCGGCCCCCTGTTCAACGGCCGCTCCTGCGCCCGCTGTCACATCCGTGACGGCCGTGGCCGCGCACCCGACGGCCCTGATGATCGCTCGATCTCGACCGTGCTGCACCTCTCCGTCCCACCCGCAAACGCCGAAGAGCACGCGCGCCTTGCCGCCAACGGCATCCTCGCCCTGCCTGAACCCACCTACGGCCATCAGCTGCAGGAATTCGCCGTCACCGGCCTGCCGGCGGAAGGGCGCGCTGAGGTCCGCTACGAGGAGATCCCGGTCGATCTTGCCGGCGGCGAGACCGTCACGCTGCGCAAGCCGGCCTACCGTGTTTCCGATCCCGGCTACGGACCTCTGCACCCGGAGACCCGCATTTCGGCCCGCATCGCCCCGGCGATGATCGGACTCGGACTGCTGGAAGCCATCGCCGTCAGTGACATCCTCGCCGCAGCCGATCCCGACGACGCCGACGGCGACGGTATATCCGGCCGCCCGCACTGGCTTGTTTCACGGGAATCCGGTGAACCCGTGCTCGGTCGCTATGGCTGGAAGGCGACCATGCCGAGCGTCGCCGCCCAGTCGGCAGCCGCCTTCTCGACCGATATCGGCATTTCGACACCGATGCATCCCGCCGCCGCCGGCGATTGCACCGAAAGCCAGACGAACTGCCGGACCATGCCGAGCGGCGTTCAGGACAATCTCGGCACCACCGAAGCCCCCGACCCGGTGATGGATCTGGTCACCTTCTACACCGCCAATCTGGCTGTCCCCGCCCGCCACGACGTCGACGACGCAGACGTGCTCGCCGGAAAGCGGGTCTTCCATGACGCCGGCTGCGCCTCCTGTCACCGGCCGAAATACGTCACCCGCCGCGACGCGCCCGAGCCGGCCCATCGCTTCCAGCTCATCTGGCCCTTTACCGATCTCCTGCTGCACGACATGGGCGACGGCCTTGCCGACACCGCGACCGTTGGCGACGCGTCCGGCCACGAATGGAAGACCCCGCCGCTGTGGGGCCTCGGGCGTATGAAGACGGTCGGCGGCGACGTCGGCTTCCTTCATGACGGCCGCGCCCGTACCCTTATCGAAGCCGTGCTCTGGCATGGCGGCGAAGCCCAATCCGCGCGCGATACCGTGGTCGCTCTGCCGCCATCGGACCGCGCCGCCCTGATCCGTTTTCTGGAGTCGCTGTGATGCGCCCTCTCTCGACGTTGATCGTCTTCCTCTGTCTCACCTTGCCGGCGGCCGCGCAGTCGCCCTTCCAGGCGGTGGTCGAAAACGCCATCACGGAGGTGATCCGGCCGGGCTATGCGACGCTCGCCGGCGAAGCCGCGACGATGGAAACCGCCATGCAGGCGCTCTGCGCCGCACCCGACGAAGCCGGCCTCGACCGCGCCCGCACCGAATTCGGCAATCTGGTCGAGGCATGGTCTGCGATCGAACTCATCCGCTTCGGCCCGGTGCGCCGCGACAACCGCTATGAAAAGCTGAACTTCTGGCCCGACCGCAAAAGCCGCGGCCTCAAACAGGTCGGCGACATCATCCGGTCAAAGGACCCGACCGTCCTCGACGTTGCGACCTTGCGCGAAAAAAGCGTCGCGGTTCAGGGCATCGGCGCGCTGGAATACGTGCTGTTCGGCACCGGCGCAGACGCTCTTGGCGAGGCCTCACCGGATAGTGCCCATCGCTGCGGTTACGGCGCTGCGATTGCCGGCGCGATCCGCACGACCGCGGACGAGCTTGTCGCCGAATGGGCCGACGAGAACGGCTTCACCGCCCGGCTGACGAAAACCGGCGACGACAACCCCGCCTACCGCGCCCCGGAGGAAGCCGCACGCGAATTGCTGCGTGCGATGACCGAGGAACTGCAATTCGCCCGCGACATCAAGCTCGCCAAGGCGCTCGGTGAAGCTGCGAAGAAGGCAAAGCCGAAACAGGCGCCGTTCTGGCGTTCAAACCTGACGCTGCGTGCCGTGCGCGCCAACGCGACCTCGGTGCGCACCCTGTTCGACAAGGGCAATTTCGCATCGGCACTCCCCGACGATCAGCGCTGGATCACCGGTTCCGTCAGCTTCGAAATCGGCCATGCGATCAGGACGCTCGAAAAGGTCGACGGGCCGGTCGCAACCGCCTTTCGCGACGCCGATCAGCGCGGGCTGCTGAATGCCGCGATCATCGCGCTCAACGGCGCCGGCGAGGCGATCGGCACGCACTATGCGGGTGCCACCGGCCTTATCATCGGCTTCAACTCTCTCGATGGGGACTAATCCATCGACCCGAAAAATCAGACCAGATCGCCGATCCCAACGGACAAAAACCATGCTCGACAGACGCAGCTTCGTCAAAACCGGCTTCGGCCTGCTGACCGCCGTGGCACTTGCCCCGACCGCCGCGCTCGCCACGCCCCGCGCCGGCTATGTCACCACGGCCCGCCGCCCGGACGGCAGCTTCGCGGCCATCGTGCTCGATGAAGAGGGCGCGATCCTGTTCGAGGAACCGCTCCAGGCCCGCGGCCACGACATCGCGGTTGCCCCCGACGGATCGCGCGCGGTGTTCTTCGCCCGCAGGCCAGGCCGCTTCGCCGTCGTCGTCGATCTGAAGCGCCGGCGCGCCACCCACACGATTCCGTCAATCGAGGGGCGCCACTTCGCCGGCCACGGCTTTTTCTCGCCCGACGGCGCGCTACTTTACGCCACTGAAAATGCCTACGACCTCGAAGCCGGCATGCTCGGTGTCTACGACGTGGCGGCCGATTTCCGCCGCATCGGCGAGATCGAGACCGGCGGCCTCGACCCGCATCAGGCCCTGCCGCTTGCCGATGGCCGCACCGTCGCGATCGCCAATGGCGGCATCCTCACCCATCCTGATTTCGGCCGTGAAAAGCTCAATCTCGCAACGATGGAGCCGACGCTCTGCTACGTCGACCGCATCACCGGCGACCTCGTCGAAAAGACCGTATTGCCCGCCAACCTGCACCAGCTCTCGATCCGCCACATGAGCATCGACCGCCACGGCGCCGTCTGGTTCGGCGGTCAGTATGAGGGTCCGGCGGAAGACGATGTGCTGCTGGTTGGCCGTCACCAGCGCGGCGGCGAGCCCGCACTGGTCGATGCGCCGCTCGCAGCCACGCGCGGCCTGCGCAACTATGTCGGCTCTGTCTCGAAGAACCGCTCGGGCAGTCGCATCGCCACGACCAGCCCGCGCGGCGGATCGATCCTCATCTGGGACGCCGAAACCGTCGGCTTCATCGAACAGCGCGACTTTGCCGATGTCTGCGGCATCGCGCCGGACAAGGGCGAAGACTTCCTCGCCTCAAGCGGCACAGGCCACATGACCGGAGCAGGCGAAGCCGAGCATCCGGGCTACGCCTGGGACAACCATTTGCGCCTCATCGGCTGACACGTGCAGCCGGTTACTTGCCGGCCTTGATGATCATGTGCTCCGGGCCGTAGGGGAAGTTGGTGATGTTCTCCGCACCGGTCTCGGTGACGATGAAGATGTCATGCTCGCGGTAACCGCCCGCCCCTGGCTGTCCCTCCGGGATCATGATCATCGGCTCCATCGACACCACCATGCCCGGCTGCAGCACCGTCTCCACGTCCTCGCGCAGCTCGACGCCCGCCTCGCGACCGTAATAGTGGCTCAGCACGCCAAAGGAGTGGCCGTAGCCGAACGAGCGATACTTCAGCAGGTCCCAGCTGCGGTAGAGGTCGTTCAGTTCGAGCGCGATGTCGCAGCAGCGCTTGCCCGGCCCGATGAGATCGGAGCCGACGCGCATCACCTCGCAGTTCTTCTCCCACAGTGCCAGGTGGGCGTCTGACGCCTCCTCGCAGAACAGCGTGCGCTCGATCGCGGTGTAATAGCCGAAGATCATCGGGAAACAGTTGAGCGACAGGATATCGCCGCGCGCGACCTTCTTGTTGGTCACCGGATTGTGCGCGCCGTCGGTCATGTAGCCGGACTGGAACCAGGTCCAGGTGTCCATCAGCTCGACGAAAGGAAAGGTCTCGCCGATCTCGCGCACCATCGCACCGGTCGAGGCGAGCGCCACCTCATATTCCCGCACGCCGGCATGCACCGCGTCCATGCAGGCCCGAGCACCGACATTACAGATCCGCGTGCCCTCGCGGATCACCGCATATTCCTCGACCGACTTGATGGTGCGCATCATCATCGAGGCCTGCGCCACGTCGACGAATTCGACCTCCGGGAAGGCGGCTTTGAGCTGGGTGAGATAGTCGAGCGAGATATGATCGAACTCGATGCCGACGCGCTTCGCGCCCTTCACCAGCCCTTGCAGCGCGGTGAAGAAATTGTCCCGCCGCCAGTCCGAATAGGTGATGTTGTCGCCATGGGTCCGCCGCCAGGGCTGCCCGCCGTCGATGCCGGCGCTGACCGTCGTCGCGTTGTCCTGATCGAGCACGAAGGCGTATTTGCGCCCGAAATAGCAGTAGAGGAAGCCCGAGTAGTAGCAGATGCCGTGATAGGAGGTGAAAACCGCCGCGTCGATGTCGTTCGCCGCCATGTGGGCGCGCATCGCATCTTGCCGACGCGCCATTTCGGCATCGGAAAACGGCGACCATTCCTTCTCGCCATTGTGCCACTCGAAGACGTGCAGCATGTCGCCGGTGGTGTCGGTTGCGGCCATCGCCGTTCGCTCCCATTTGCGCTCGCCGACCGGCCGCCGGGCAAAAGCTCGCCCGACGCCCCGGCGGTCCGAGACCTGTTTTTCATCGTTTGTTGGGGCGGCCCGCATCGGCAAAACGCGCGCTGCGGGTCCGCGGAAAACCGAAACCTTGCCGGATCAACCCGGCGAGAGGCCGCGCAGCCGTTCCGAACGGCGCCGCAGCAATTCGACGGTCGCCAGAAGCACGATCGAGAACAGCACCAGGATCGTCGCGACCGCGAGAATGGTCGGCGAGATCTGCTCGCGAATGCCGTTCCACATCTGCCGCGGAATGGTCTGCTGGTCGAAAGCGGCGACGAACAGCACGACGACGACTTCGTCGAACGAGGTGACGAAGGCAAACAGCGCGCCGGAAATGACGCCCGGCAGGATGAGCGGCAGAATGATCCTGCGGAACACGGTCACCGGATCGGCGCCGAGATTGGAGGCCGCCCGCGTCAGCGAATGATCGAAGCCGACCAGCGTCGCCGTCACCGTGATGATGACGAACGGGATGCCGAGCGTCGCATGCGCCATGATGATGCCGACATAGGTATGCGCCAGACCGGTCGCCGAATAGAAGAAGAACAGGCCGGTCGCGGTGATGATCAGCGGCACGATCATCGGCGAAATCAGCAGCGCCATGATGCTGCGGCGGAACGGCATTTCCGGCCGCGACAGGCCGAGCGCCGCGACCGTACCCAGCACGGTCGCAAGCAGCGTCGAGGCGACACCGATGATGATCGAGTTCTTCGCCGCGTGCAGCCACTGGGCGTTGTTCCAGGCATCGCTCCACCACGACGCATCGCGCGCCGCTTCCGGGTTCGACATGCCGAAGGTCAAGATGCGGTCGTACCAGCGCAGCGAATAGCCTTCGGGGTCGAAGCTCAGCATCTCCTTGGTGAACGTGAAATACGGCTCGGCGTTGAACGACAGCGGCATGACGATCAGGATCGGCGAGATCAGGAACAGGAAGATCAGCCCGCAGATCGTCAGATAGGTGTAATGCCAGATCCGTTCGAGACGCGATGCATATGGCGGCAGTTTCAGCACGGTCAGCACCTCACCCGAGTTTCATGTTGTCGATGCCGATCAGCCGGTCGTACAGCCAATAGAGCAGGATCACGCCAAGCAGCAGCAGCGCGCCGAGCGCGGCCGCCAGCGACCAGTTCAGCGACTTCTGCATGTGGAAGGCGATCAGGTTCGAAATGAGCTGACCGGACGAACCGCCGACGAGAGCCGGCGTGATGTAGTAGCCGACGGCCAGGATGAAGACGAGAAGCACGCCGGCGCCGATGCCCGGCACCGTCTGCGGGAAATAGATCCGCCAGAACGCGGTCCACGGCGTCGCCCCGAGCGACTTCGCCGCCCGCACATAGGTCGGCGAGATGGTCTTCATCACCGAATAGAGCGGCAGGACCATGAACGGCAGCAGGATATGGCTCATCGCAATGATCGTGCCCGCCTGATTGTACATCAGCTGGATACGGTTATCGTCGCCGACAATCCCCACAAACACCAGCAGGTCATTGAACACACCCTGGCTCTGCAAAAGCACCATCCACGAGGTCGTGCGCACCAGAAGCGACGTCCAGAACGGCAGCAGCACGAAGATCATCAAAAGATTGGAATAGCGCAGCGGCAGGATCGCCAGCAGATGGGCGATCGGAAAGGCGAGAATGAAACAGATCAGACTGATCAGCGCCGACAGGAACAGTGTGCGCGTGAAAAGCTGCACATAGATGCGCCGTTCCTCCGGCGCCCTGACGATATTGCCGGCGGGATCGTATTTCATATCGAGCGCGGCAAGATAGAAACCGAGCGTATGGGCCGAGGAAGCACGCCGCATGACGTTCCACAGCTCTTCGGAGCCCCACTTCTCGTCCATACCGATGAGCGCTTCCTTATAGGGCGGCTCAAGTCTCTTGGCCTTGCGCGCCGAAGAGGTGAACAGGCTGCGCGTGCCCGACATATCGTAGTTGATGCGCGTGCCGACGAGACCGATTGTCTTGTTTTCTCGGCCGAGCACGAGGTCCTTCTGCAGGGCCGCGAACCCCGCCTCACCGGGAACGCCCGACGCATCGTTTTCCTGAAAAAAGGCGACCACATTCGGCATGTTGGCCGAAAAGGCCGGATTGTTGACGCTGCGATAGAGCATCTGCGCGATCGGGAACGCGAAGGTGATGAGCACGAAAAGCAGCAGCGGCAGGACCAGCAGGAAAGCCCGGCGGCGCGCCCGCTTGGTCGAACGGGCGAGTGCGGTCTTCAGCGGCGTGCCGTCGGCCGCGCGAAGAACCGTGTCGCCGGCGCCATTCTCCTGCAACGCGCCCTGAGAGAGTGCCTGATCAGCCATTAAAAACTCGCCGGTCCATATGCCGTTGGGTGTCCCGGTGCAACGCTGCGGTCGAAAGTCGTCGCGCGTCGCCGGGGACGCAGAAAGAGAGGTGCCGGGGCGGCGAAAACCGCCCCGGCGGCATATCATCAGGCCTTAGTTGGCCGCGAGCCACGCGTTGAAGCGCTCGCTCAGTTCCGTGTCGCGATCGGCCCAGAACTCGAAGTTGTTGACCAGGGCCGTCTTCATGTTGGCCTCGGCCGTCGGCATGTGCGGAGCCATGTCCGTCTTGCCGTCCTGGTACTTGCCGACGAGGGCGCCGGACGACTTGCGGGCCGGGCCGTAGGAGATCCAGCTCGCCTGATCGGCGAGACGCTGGGTGTCGGTCGAGAACTTGATGAAGTCCATCGCCAGGTCCTTGTTCGGCGCGCCCTTCGGCACCACGAACAGGTCAAAGTCGAGGATCTGGCCGTCCCAGACGATTTCAAACGGCTTGTTCTCGCCGATGGCGGCGTTGAAGATACGGCCGTTATAGGCGGTGGTCATGACCACTTCGCCGTCGGCGAGCAGCTGCGGCGGCTGGGCGCCGGCTTCCCACCACACGACATCACCCTTGATGGTGTCGAGCTTGGCAAAGGCGCGCTTGACGCCTTCGTCGGTCTCGAGCATGGCATAGACATCGCCCGGCGCAACGCCGTCGGCGATCAGAGCCATTTCGAGATTGGCCTTGGCCGCCTTGCGCAGGCCGCGCTTGCCCGGGAACTTCTTGGTGTCGAAGAAGTCGGCCATGGTCTTCGGGCCGCCATCGGCGAACTTCGAAGCGTCATAGGCGTAGACGGTCGACCACACGATGTTGGCCACCGCGCAATCGGTCAGAGCGCCTTTGATGAAGTCTTCGGTTGCCGGCGTGCCATCCGGAGCGGCCGGCAGCATGGCCGCGTCGATCGGCTCAAGCAGGCCTTCGTCGCAGAAGCGCACGGCGTCGGAATATTCGACGTCAGCCACGTCGATGGAGACATTGCCGGCCTCGACCTGGGCCTTGATCGGCGTCGCCGGGTTGTCGGAGTCGACCGAGTTGACCTTGTTGCCGGTCTTGGCTTCCCACGGCTTCTGATAGGCTTCGACCTGGCTCTTGGTATAGGCGCCACCCCACGACACGACCGTGATCTCACCGGCGTTGGCGATGCTCGCAAACGCCAGGCTGGCTCCGAGAATGGTCGACGTCAGCAGTGTTTTCATCTTCATGTTGGTCCCTCTGTTTGGTTCCATGATTGGTTTCGCGGCACTTGCGGCCGCTTGGAGTACGCCAGGACGGGAAGCCGGAGCCGCTCCGTCCCGACGGCAGTGGTCAGACCCGCAGCTGGTCGAGTGCCCGGCAGTCTTCCGGGTTCCAGCCGACGAGCGTTTCCTGACCGGCAGCAAGATACTGCCGGCCCGCCCGATTGCGGACCTTGACGACAAAGTCGTTCATGCCGGCGACGTTCATGCGAACGCGGATATGGTCGCCGTGATAGATCAGTTCCTCGATGCGTCCGGGAACGGTCACGGGCATCGAGCCCTCCGGCGGATCAAGTTCGATGCGCTCGGGCCTGATCGACAGGCTGGTATCGGTCCCGGCGCCGCCTTCCACGACCTTGGCGGCCGTAACCTTGTGACCGTTGTCGAGTTCGACGGTGCAGAACTCGCCTTCGGTCTCGCGGATGATGCCGTGCAGCCGGTTGTTTTCGCCGATGAACTGAGCAACGAACGAGTTTTCCGGCTTCTCGTAGAGCGAATCCGGCGTCGAAAGCTGCTGGATGACACCGTCATTGAACACGGCGATCCGGTCCGACATGGTCAGCGCTTCCGACTGATCGTGCGTGACATAGACCACCGTGACGCCGAGGTTTTCGTGGATGTGCTTGATCTCGTACTGCATCTGCTCGCGCAGCTGCTTGTCGAGAGCGCCGAGCGGCTCGTCCATCAACACCAGCTCCGGCTCGAAAACCAGCGCGCGCGCCACCGCGACGCGTTGCTGCTGGCCGCCCGAAAGCTGCGCCGGCCGGCGTCCGCCAAATTCCGGCAATTCGACCATTTCCAGCGCCCGCTTGACCTTTTCCTCGGTCTCGGCCTTGCCCATCCCGCGCACCTGAAGCGGGAAAGCGAGGTTTTCCGCCACCGTCATGTGCGGAAACAGCGCGTAGTTCTGGAACACCATGCCGATTCCCCGCTTGTGCGGCGGCACGTTGTTGATCGGATGGTCGTCGAGAAAAATCTCACCATGCGTCGCCGGCTCGAAACCGGCCAGCATCATCAGGCTGGTGGTTTTGCCTGACCCCGAAGGCCCCAGAAGGGTCAGGAATTCGCCTCTGGCGATATCGAGATTGAGATCTTTGACGACCAGAATCTCACCGTCATAGCTCTTCTGTACCTGGTCGAAGCGTACGCTTGCGCCACGGCTTTTGGACATAAGCTGTTCCCCTTTTTGCGGAACTAAACCATGTCACCCACTGAATTTCGAGGGGGGGAACGACAAAAATGTACAAAAAAACGCCAATGCGATTGATTGTCTGATTTTTTGGCAGGTGCGAACAAAACACCTTAAATTTGCTGCGACGCAGCGGAATCCTGCCATTTACGGGCATTTGCAGGAGGCGATTTCGGCCCGATCCAACCGCAGATTCGTTTTTTCGATTTTCGAAAATTTGTTTTCGGCAATTCGCCGAAACGTCGTTTTGAGCGCTGTCAGCGGATCTCCCAATAGCAGCGGCGGCGCACCACACGCTCCATTTTGCCGGTGAGCCGATTCCAGCGATTGAGCTTGTACGGTCGACAAAGCCGCTTGCGATGGGCGTCGTAATCGCTGTCGACGAGAACCGGCAGCCCGGTCGAGCCGAGCCCGGTCCGGGCAAAGGAGAGGCCAAGCTTGCCGGCTGCATGGGCAGGCATCGACAAGGCCGCGAATCCAGCCACGAGGGCAACCGCCACTACAGCCGTGATGATGAGGCTTTCGCTCTTGGTCTTTCCGCTGTCGGCCACCGCGCTCACTCCATTTTGCAGCCGGCCTGCTCCGCCCGCCGGGCAGACCGCACCGAAATTCCTAGCGCTCGACGCAACGCGGCATTGTGACCGGGGTCACGTCTTGCCGCCTTGTGCGAAGAAGAGGGGCCGCCTTGTGCGAAGAAGAGGGGCCGCCTTGTGCGAAGAAGAGGGGCCGCCTTGTGCGAAGAAGAGGGGGCGCCTTGTGCGATGAAGAAAGGGCGGTCGCGAACGGGACATCGCAGATAGCAAATCCCCGCGCCGACCCTATCTAGAAGGACACCGTGCCAGATCGGGCCTCCGACCGGCACCTCGATCGACGCCAACGTCCAACAGCCGGAAGTTCGCCACGCCATGACCGTTCATCCCGTCCGCTCCCTCCTTCTCGCCGCCGCCGGTCTTGTCGCGATCTCCGCCGCGCCGGCTCTTGGTGCCGATGAGCAATTGGGAGGACCTTTCGCCTCGGAGCATTTCCGCGACCATCCGCTGGTCGGAACGATCTGGTCCGTCGGCTCGGGCGAGAAGGTCGACATCGACGCCCTGACCGCGGCGGCGACCGGGGCCGACGTCGTGATGCTCGGCGAACACCACGACAACCCGGACCACCACCGCCTGCAGGCCACAATGATCGACCGCCTTGCCGAGGCCGGGCGCAAGCCGGGCGTGGTGCTCGAAATGGTGACGGAGGCGGAACGCAAGGCAATGAACGCCTATCTCGCCAGCGACGACCGCAGCGCCGAGGGCTTCGGCCCGGCCGTCACCTGGACCGAGCGCGGCTGGCCCGATTGGAAGATCTATCAGCCGATCGCGGCCAGCTTCATTGGCCATGACCTGCCGGTCTACGCCGGCGATCTGTCGAAGGACGATCAGCGCCGCATCGGCAAGGAAGGCCTGGAGGCCCTGCCGGCGGATTTCCGCACCATCTCAGGCCTTGAGATCCCCCTCGGCGCCGAGCGCGAGGACGCCCTGCTGACTGTCCTTGAAGAGTCCCATTGCGGCATGGTGCCGAAGGCCGGCCTGCGTCCGATGCTCGGCGTCCAGCGCGGCCGCGACGCCCAGCTCGCCGATGTGGTGATCGAGGCGGTAAAAAAGGAAGGCAGCGCCGTGCTGATCGCCGGCAACGGCCATATCCGTGGCGACTGGGCCGTGCCCTGGTATCTCGCCGAGCGCGCGCCTGAGCTGAAGGTTGTTCGGGTCGCCTTCGTCGAAGCCGATCCCGAGGAAACGGCGTTCACCGACTACCTGCCGCAAAGCGCCAGCGGCAAGCCGGTCTACGACTATGTCTGGATCACGCCGCGCGCCGTCATCAAGGACCACTGCGCCGAACTGCGCGCCCACTTCGAAAAGCGCATGAAGAAGATGAAAGAGAAAAAGGCCGCCGAATAGGCGGCCTCATCTCATCGTAAACTTGCGCCTTTAAAGCGCTTCGCCGCGCAACAGCTTCGGCACTTCGCCGCCAAGGCCGGCCGCCTCGCCGATGAAATAGTCTTTCAGTCCCGGCATGCGGTCGACGATGCCAAGACCGATATCGCGCACGATGCGGATGAAATCGTTGTCGTTCGAGAACAGCCGGTTCAGCACGTCGGTAACGACGCCCATCTGCCAGGTATCGAACCGCCGCCAGCGCTGGTAGCGCTCGAGCACCGCCATCGAGCCGATATCGACGCCGAGCCGGCGCGCCTCGATGATCACCTCGGCAAGCGCCGCCACATCGCGCAAACCCAGATTGAGCCCCTGCCCCGAGATCGGATGGATGCCATGAGCCGCGTCCCCGGCAAGCGCGAAGCGCGGCCGCACGAACTCGCGCGCAAGCTTCAGCCCGAGCGGGTAGCACTGGCGCGGACCGTCGAGTTTCAGCGCGCCGAGATGCTTGCCGAAGCGCCGTTCGAGCTCGATCTCGAATGTGAATTCGTCACCGGCCACCAGCCGCTCCGCATCGCCCCGCCGCTCGGTCCACACGAGCGACGAACGGTTGCCCGGAAGCGGCAGGATCGCGAACGGGCCGGACGGCAGGAAATGTTCCTCGGCGCGGCCGTTATGCGGCTTTTCATGCGCCACCGTGGTGACAATGCCGGCCTGGTCGTACTGCCAGTCGACGGTCTGGATACCGGCCAGATCGCGAAGCTTTGAGCGCACACCGTCGGCGGCGACCAGCAGCCGCGTCTCGCGCTCGCTGCCATCGGCGAAGCGGATCGTGACAACGCTTTCCTCGACCGTGAAATCATCAACGGCAGCCGGTGCAATGACCTCGACCTTGAGCGCTTTCGCCGTCCTGGTCAGCGCCGCGACCAGATCGCGGTTGTAAAGCATGTGGGCGAACGGTTCGCCGTCCTCGACCTCGCCGGAAAACGTCAGAAACACCGGCCGCACCGCGTCGCGCAGCCGGCTGTCGGTGACGATCATGTCCTCGATCGGCTGCGCCTTTGGCGCGATCTCGTCCCAGATGCCGAACTGTTCGAACATCCGGCAGGCCGCCGCCGCAAAGGCCGAGGCGCGTTCGTCCTTGGCAAAGGCCTCCGCCGGACGGGCATCGGCGACAGCGACGGCAAGCGTCGGGTCCGCCTGCTTCAGCGCCACCGCGAGCGACAGGCCGACATAGCCGCCGCCGGCAATGAACACGTCGAGCGGCTGCTTCGATTTCTTGGTCATGCTGCGATCCCTGCGGGCGAACCCGCGCTACGTTCCCGGCGTGCACGGCAGCGCATCCGGCGTTGTTTTCTTATCGCAGGTGGATGCCGGCAACGGCAAGAGCGAGGGGCAAAATGTCTCCCCGCCGACGCAAGCCTGCACTACCCTTACGGCATCTGGTCAGCGCCCCGTCAAACGGCTACCACTTGTAGCGACCGGTACATGCCGCAGCCGCGAAACCTCCCGCGCAACCGATCCCGAAGGTGACATTCATGCCGTCTGCTGTCGAAACCCTGTTGTCGGTGCTCGATCTCGAACCGCTGGAGCGGAACCTGTTCCGCGGCCGCAGTCCGCAGGTCGGCTGGCAGCGCGTCTATGGCGGCCTGGTCATCGGCCAGTCGCTCGTCGCCGCCTGGCGCACCGTTGACGACCGCCCGGTGCATTCCCTGCACGGCTATTTCATGCGCCCCGGCGATCCGAGTGTGCCGATCATCTACGACGTCGACCGCATCCGCGACGGCAAGAGTTTCGCCACCCGTCGCGTCGTCGCGATCCAGCACGGCAAGGCGATTTTCTCCATGTCCGCATCTTTCCAGCGTGTCGAGGAAGGCCTCGAGCACCAGATCGAGATGCCCGACGTGCCGATGCCCGAAGACCTGCCGGGCGAGGCCGAGTTGCGCGAGAAATTCCTGCACAACGCACCGGAAAACGTCCGCGCCTATTGGGAGCGCGAACGCCCCATCGAGCTGCGCCCGGTCAATCTCGAACACTATTTCAGCAGCAAGAAGTTCGCCCCGCAGCAATATGTCTGGGTGCGCGCGACCGGCGCCCTGCCCGACCGTCAGGACATCCACGACTGCGTGTTGGCCTACGCCTCCGACATGACGCTGCTCGACACTGCACTGTTCGCCCATGGCCGCTCGGTGTTCAATCCCGATCTGCAATTGGCCAGCCTCGACCACGCAATGTGGTTCCACCGCCCGTTCCGCGCCGACGAATGGCTGCTCTACGCGCAGGACAGCCCGAACGCGTCCGGCGGGCGCGGCTTCAATCGCGGTTCGCTCTATTCCCGCGACGGCAGGCTGGTCGCAAGCGTCACCCAGGAAGGTCTGATCCGGTTGGCGGACGACAGGGGAGACGGCGCATGACGGAAACGCCGACCGTCGTTCTCGTCCCCGGCCTGCTGTGCGACCGCACCATCTTCGAGAGAACGCTCGCCCGGCTCGAACCCCATCTCCCGTGTGCGGTCGCCGACGTCGACAGCCAGACGTCAATCGAGGAAATGGCCGCCGACACGCTCGCCGCCCATCCCGGCCCGCTCTACGTGCTCGGCCATTCGATGGGCGCGCGCGTCGCCATGGAAATGGCGCAACAGGCGCCTGAGCGCGTGAAAAAACTGGCCCTTGCCGACACCGGCATCCACCCTTACGTCGAGGGCGAGGAAGTGAAGCGCAACGCTCGTGTCAAGCTCGCCTATGACGAGGGCATGGCGGCTCTTGCCGCCGACTGGCTGCCCGGCATGGTGCATCCCAACCGGCAGAACGATGCCGCGCTGATGGCGCCGCTCGCCGAGATGGTCTGCCGCAAGACGCCGGAAATCCACGAGCGCCAGATCAATGCGCTGCTGACCCGTCCCGATGCCCGCGCGCTGTTGCCAACCCTCACCATGCCGGTGCTCGTCGCAGTCGGCCGTCAGGATCAGTGGAGCCCGCTTTCCCGCCACGAGGAAATGGTCGCGCTGCTGCCCAATGCGCATCTCGTCGTCATCGAGGACGCCGGCCATTTCGCCCCGCTCGAACGCGCGGGCGCCTTTGCCGACGCCGTCGAAGCCTGGGCGCTTGCGACCGACACTTGATTCCCGGCCGTTTCCGCCAACCGACACAACTGTGACGTCGGTCACCGAGCGCCCGCCTCATTCCCCCTAGCCTGAACCCATGACCGCCGATCGGCGGATGTGACGTTCAAACGCTATCCGAGGGGGATACGACAATGGCTTTGAAATATCCGACGATCAGCACGATTGTTCCCGTGACCAAGCTCTACGGCCTGATTTTCAAGGGCACCAACGCGTCCGAATTGCAGTACGGCACCCTCGCCGCCGACAAGCTCTATGGCTTCGGCGGCGCCGACAGCCTGCACGGCGACGGTGGCCATGATTTCATCGACGGCGGCGACGGTCGCGACCGCCTCTACGGCGATAGCGGCAACGATCTCATCTATGGCGGCAACCACAACGACACCGTCTATGGCGGCGCCGACAACGACACGCTCTATGGCGAAGACGGCAATGATCTGCTGTACGGCCACACGGGCGACGATCGCATCTACGCCGGCATCGGTAACGACTATGTGTGGGGCGGAGACGACAACGACAAACTGTACGGCGAAAACGGCAACGACGAAATCGAGGGCAATGACGGCGACGATCTGATTTCGGGCGGGTATGGCGCGGACACGGCGTATGGCGACAATGGCGAGGATACGATCTACGGCGGCGGTGACGACGATTCCCTGCGTGGCGGCAACAACGCCGACTGGATCGATGGCGGCAGCGGCAACGACCAAATCTTCGGCGACAGCGGCAACGACACGCTTTATGGCGGCAGCGGCAACGACACACTGACAGGCGGCAGCGGCGCGGACTACATCGACGGCGGCATCGGGCTCGACGTCGTGTCCTACAAGGAATCCGCGGGCGCCCTCTACATCGATCTCGCAGCCGGCATCGTCTATGGCGGCGAATCGGCGGGCGACGTCCTGAAGAACATCGAAGGCATCATAGCCACCGGCGGCGACGACATGATCTTCGGCGACGGCAACGCCAACCTCATCGCGGCCAAAAGCGGCGACGACCATGTCGAGGGTCGCGGCGGCAACGACACCATCTCCGGCCACTACGGCAACGACACGATCGACGGCGGCGTGGGCGATGACTGGCTGCACGGCGGCGAGCACAATGATCAGCTTTTCGGCGGCGCCGACAACGATCTGCTCGACGGCAGCTTCGGCAATGACACGCTCGACGGCGGAGCCGGCAACGACACGCTGATCGGCGGCGGCGGTGCCGACGTTATCGACGGCGGCGACGGCTTCGATACGATCAGCTACATCCTCTACAGCAACGGCGTGACCATCGACCTTCAGGCCGGCACCGCGTCGGGAAGCGACGCCGAGGGCGACACATTCGTCAACATCGAGGCCGTTATCGGCTCGATCGACGACGACAACCTCTATGGCGACAACGCGGCCAACGAGCTGTCGGGTCTGGGAGGATCGGACTTCCTCGCCGGACGTGCCGGCAACGACACCATCGACGGCGGCAACGGCAGCGACACAATCGACGGCGGCCTCGGCAACGACCTTTTGACCGGCGGCGCCAATGCCGACACCTTCATCATCTCCGACGCCGGCAACAACAACGACACCATCACCGACTTCCGGCTCGGCGAAGACATCCTGTCATTTGCCGCCGACACCGCGATCGACGATCTCGGCGACCTCACCGGCAACCGGGTGCAGCAGGACGGCGATGACCTCATCATCGACACCGGCAGCGAGGAACTGACGTTGGAAGGCATCGACCGCGACGTCTTCATCGCGCTGGTCAACTCCGCCGACGGCGCCGACTTCTTCCTGTTCGCGTAAAATCGAACAGCCCGAACGAAAGCGGCCCAAACAAAAAAGGGATGCGCAGCGGTCTCCGCCACGCATCCCGTTTCGGTGTTTCCCGGCAGGTGCCGGCGAAGGTTCTTAGTGCCAGTCGCGGATGTCGACGAAGCGGCCGGCAATCGCGGCGGCCGCGGCCATCGCCGGCGACACCAGATGGGTGCGGCCCTTGAAGCCCTGGCGGCCCTCGAAGTTGCGGTTCGAGGTCGAGGCGCAGCGCTCGCCCGGCGCCAGCTTGTCGGCGTTCATGGCAAGGCACATGGAGCAGCCCGGCTCGCGCCATTCGAAGCCGGCGGCAAGGAAGATCTTGTCGAGACCTTCCGCTTCGGCCTGCTCCTTGACCAGACCCGAGCCCGGGACGACCATCGCGTTGACGCGCTCGGAAACCGTCTTGCCGTTGATCATCGCAGCCGCAGCGCGCAAATCTTCGATGCGGCCATTGGTGCACGAGCCGATGAAGACGCGGTCGATGCCCACATCGGTCATCGCCGTGTTCGCGGCAAGACCCATATAGGCGAGCGCACGCTCCACCGCAGCCCGCTTGCCCGCGTCGGCAATCGTCGCCGGATCCGGCGTCTTTCCGGTGATCGAGACGACGTTTTCCGGACTGGTACCCCAGGTGACGATCGGCGGCAGCGCGCCGGCGTCGAGTTCGAGCACCGTGTCGAAATGCGCGCCCTCTTCGGTGCGCAGGGTTTCCCAATAGCGCAGCGCGGCATCCCAGTTGGCACCCTGCGGCGCCTTCGGCGCGCCCTTCAGATAGGCGAAGGTCTTCTCGTCCGGCGCGATCATGCCGGCGCGGGCGCCGCCCTCGATCGACATGTTGCAGACCGTCATGCGGCCTTCCACCGACAAGGCGCGGATCGCCTCGCCGGCATATTCGATGACGTGCCCGGTACCGCCGGCCGTGCCGATCTCGCCGATGATCGCCAGCACGATGTCCTTGGCGGTCACGCCGGCCGGCAATTCGCCGTCGACGGTCACACGCATGTTCTTGGCCTTGGCCTGGATCAGCGTCTGGGTCGCGAGCACATGCTCGACTTCCGAGGTGCCGATGCCGTGAGCCAGCGCGCCGAACGCGCCATGGGTCGAGGTGTGGCTGTCGCCGCACACGATCGTGGTGCCGGGCAGCGTGAAGCCCTGTTCCGGGCCGACGATGTGCACCACGCCCTGCCGCTTGTCATGCTCGGAATAATACTCGATGCCGAACTCGGCCGCGTTGTCGGCCAGCGTCTGCACCTGCAGTGCCGACTCCGGATCGTCGATGCCGTGACTGCGATCGGTGGTCGGCACGTTGTGGTCGACGACCGCAAGCGTTTTCTCCGGCGCACGCACCTTGCGCCCGGTCATGCGCAGGCCCTCGAAGGCCTGCGGGCTCGTCACCTCGTGCACGAGGTGGCGGTCGATATAAAGGAGGCAGGTACCGTCGGGCTGCGTGTCGACGACGTGGTCGTCCCAGATCTTGTCGTAGAGTGTTTTCGGGGCGGACATGAACCTTCTCCATTAACGGTCGCAAGGGCGCACCGGACCGGATTTCGATCCGCTGCACCCCGAGTGCCGAACCTTGTCTGGGTATCGGATTGGTCCGGAACCATGGCGGCAACCGGACCGATACTCTTTGAAGGGTGTCTTAGGTAGCCGCAGCCCCACGGTCAAGCGGGATGCGGGGAATAGGTCCCATGCACCCCGCCACGCACCAAAAAAAGATGCCGGGCACGCACCTCGCACCCGGCATCCGGCACCTGTTTGCGCAGCTAGACGAACAGGATGACGTCGGCCTTCTGCGCGGTCGGCAGGAAGCTCGCCGCCCCGCACCAGCTGTCGACCTCGTCGATGAAATCCTCCTTGGCGAAACCGAAGGCGTCGACCGTCATCTGGCAGGCGATCATCTTGACGCCGGCCTCAAGCGACAATTCGCGCAGCTCGGGGATCGACGCGATGCCCTTTTCGCGGAACGTCTTCTTCATCATCGACGACGCCATGCGCTCGAAGCCCGGAATGGTGCCTTTCAGCGCGTTCGGGATCGGCCAGTCTATCGCCTTGAACCAGTCGGGACCGACCGGCATCTTCATCGGCATCGCCGGATTGCCGAGCGGGCTGACCTCGAGGTCGAGGTCCTTCTTCAACAGGATCAGCCCGTAGAAGGTGAAGAAGATCGACACGTCCCAGCCGAGCGCGGCCCCGGTCGAAGCGAGGATGAACGGCGGATAGGCCCAGTCGAGCGTGCCCTTGGTCGAGATGATGGCCAGCGACGGCGTCTTTGCCGCCTCGCGCTCGCGCATCTTTTCCTCGAACCGTTCGTCGAACCAGCGCTCGAACGCCTCGCGCTGCGGATCGGCAACGGGCTCGGCGCCCGCAAATTGTGTCACGGCGACCATGGTGGCCTCCTTTCCTAAACGGTGCGGTGTGCCGCTTACTGGACGCGGATGACGAAGGTGTAGGGACCGCGGTCATCCTGCTCGACGAGCTGATGGCCGGTCTGGTTGCAGAACGCCTCGATATCCTTGACCGAGCCGGGGTCGGTCGAGCGCACGCGCAGCAATTCGCCCGAGCCCATCTTCTTGATGGCCTGGCGAGTCTTGAGGATCGGCAGCGGACAGTTGAGGCCGCTGGCATCGAGTTCCTGGGTGATCGTGGACGACATGGTTTCCTCCTCTCGTTTGCCGGCTTGGATCTTCAATACCGACCAGTTGGTTTGTATAATACAGACCAGTTGGTTTGTCACTTGCGAATATACGCGATATCTGAAATGTGATCGGGGAAACCGGCCGGGAACGGTACGCGCGGGCAGGCGCATCAACCGACCGCGGGCGATGACAAAGTGCGGCCCGAATCGTACAAGTGTGACAGCAGAGAGAGCGGAGCATGCCGGCGAAGGGAAGAGACATGGTCGCGAAGACGAACGACGCAGCGACACGGGGAGACGGCCCAACGCCTGAGCCCTCACCGCGCGACCGGCTTTTGCTCGCCGCCTTCGAGGAAATCTATGCGCACGGCTATCAGGGCACACGCGTCGACCGAGTGCTGGAAAAGACCGGTCTGACCAAGGGCGCCTTCTACTACTATTTCCCGAGCAAGCAGGCGCTCGCCTACGCCGTCGTCGACGAGATCATCGCCGGCATCGCCGAGGAAATGTGGCGCCAGACGCTCGAAGACGCCGCCGACCCGATCGAAGCGATCGGCACCGTGCTCGAACGGATCAGCGTCGAACGAGGCGAGGGCTTTTGCACGCTCGGCTGCCCGATCAACAATCTCGCGCAGGAAATGTCATCGCTCGACGACGGCTTCCGCACCCGTCTGCATGGCATCTTCGCAAAGCTGATCGGCTGGATCGCCGACGCGCTGGCCCGCGGCAAGGAAGCCGGAACCGTGCGGGCGGAAATCGATACGCACGCGGTCGCGACCTTCGTCGTCGCCGCCTTCGAGGGCTGCATCGGGCTCGCCAAGAACGAGCAGAGCACGGCGACCCTTGAACTCTGCGCCACGCAGATCGGCGCTTATCTCGACACGATGCGCGCCCGCTGAGCTCGTAAAGCCGTCATCCGGGCAACAAAAAACCGGCCTCAAAGGGCCGGTTTCTCGCATCCGCAGCTTAAGCGGAAATTCTATTCGACGGTCGCTTCGCCTTCGGCGGCAGCAGCCTCCGCGGCAGCGGCGGCGGCTTCAGCCTCGGCCGCGGCGGCCTTGGCAGCGGCCTTCTCGGCTTCCGCGGCGGCCTTGGCGTTGACGACGGCCTGGCGATCGGCCTCGTTCAGGCGGCGCGTGCGGGCGTTGGTCGACTCCGCAATACGGGCCGACTTGCCGCGACGATCGCGCAGATAATACAGCTTTGCGCGGCGAACCTTACCACGGCGAACCACTTCGACGCTCTCGACCAGCGGCGAGAACACCGGGAACACACGTTCCACGCCTTCGCCGTAGGAAATCTTGCGCACGGTGAAGCTCTCGTTGAGGCCACCGCCGGAGCGGGCGATGCAGACGCCTTCATAGGCCTGCACACGGGTCCGGTTGCCTTCGGTAACGCGCACATTGACGCGCAGCGTATCGCCCGGCGAGAACTCAGGCAGCGTGCGCTGGGCCGCAATTTCGGCCATCTGCTCGTTTTCGAGTTCCTGGATGATGTTCACGGTCACACCCTTTTCATCTCATCGTCGCGCATGTCCGGGCATTCCACCCGCGCCAAAACCGGCGCCGGACCCAACCGCGCGTCACGTGTCGGAAAATCAGTGGCCGTCCATACACTGATCGATTTCCTTTGTCGATACCCGAATGGCGATTTTCCCGCTTTGCAGCAATGGGAAAACGCGATTCCGTCCGCTTCCGCGACGATGCGGCCCCTGACAGTCCGGCGATTGACCCTATATACCGGCGCGAACAGTTCTCGCGAACGCGCCAGAAAACGGGAGCCCCGGATGAACGCACCGCTCGCCGCCAAAGAGATTTCCGCCGAAATCATCGCCGAAACCCGTACCGCCCTCGACGGCCACAAGGTCTATGGCGCGGTGTCGTCACGCGCAAGGCTCGCCCGTTTCATGGAACACCACATCTATTCGGTGTGGGATTTCATGTCGCTGATCAAGACCCTGCAGGCCGCGATCGCGCCGACCACCGTCCCCTGGGCGCCGCGCGGCGACGGCTCGGTGCGCCGCTTCATCAACGAGCTGGTGCTGGAAGAGGAATCCGACGAAACCGCACCCGGCCAGGGTGAGGGTTTTTCGAGCCACTTCGAGCTCTATTGCCACGCCATGCGCGAGGTCGGCGCGGATCCCGAACCGGCCCTGCGTTTCGTCAAGATCGCCTCAACCGACGGCATCGAGGCCGCGCTTGCCTCCAGTCTTGCCCCGGAACCCTCGCGCCGCTTCACCACGCTGACCTTCGATTTCATCAACTCCGGCAAGCTGCACCGGGTCGCTGCGGCTCTGGCGCTCGGTCGCGAACACATCATCCCGGCGATGTTCCGCGATTTCCTCTCCGACATGAGGATCGGTCCCGACGAGGCGCCGGTGTTCCACTTCTACCTGAACCGCCACATCCATCTCGACGAGGACTTCCACGCGCCGCTGTCGCTGAAGCTGCTGAACGCGTTGTGTGACAACGATCCGGCGAAATTCGCAGAGGCCGAAACGGCAGCCCGCGAAGCCGTCGCCGCCCGCATTGCCTTCTGGGACGGTGTCAGCGAGGCGCTCGACAGCGTCGAGGGTTGAGGAGGGCAACATAGCGCCGCCGTCGCCAACAGCACGGCGAGACCACGCGCTTCGCCTCCTCCGTCGTCATCCTCCGAAACATACTCCCACGTCATCCTCCGGCTCGACCGGAGGATCGCTCTCAGCACGGACGACATCGCCGTAGAGAAGACAAGCCAAGCGACGCCGGCCGAGGCGGAATGCGCCTGCGCCGCGCTCGTTGCCGGCCGATCCTCCGGTCAAGCCGGAGGATGACGTGGTGCAAGTGTTAAGTCCGTGCCAGCCCGCGACCTGCATACCGTGCAGAGAGGGGCAATGGACCCCGCATCATGTGCGGGGTGACGGGGAGTGAGTGAGGCAGAGGTCGGCGCTCAATCGTAAGTGAGGCAACTCCCCCTCACCCCTTCTTCTTGGAATACGCATCCCACAGGTCGGGCCGGCGTTCGCGGGTGAGCCGTTCGCTCTCCGCCCGACGCCATTCGGCGATGCGACCGTGATGGCCCGACGTCAGCACCTCGGGGATGGGCAGGCCTTCCCACTCCTGCGGGCGGGTATAGTGCGGATATTCGAGCAGCCCGTCCTCGAAGCTCTCATCGTGGCCGGAGGCCTCCGCACCCATGACACCGGGCAGCAGGCGCACCACCGCATCCATCAGCGTGAGCGCCGCGATCTCGCCGCCCGACAGCACATAGTCACCGATCGACACTTCTTCGAGGCCACGCGCCTCGATGAGCCGCTGGTCGACGCCCTCGAACCTGCCGCACAGAATGACGACGCCCGGGCCATCGGCAAGATCGCGCACGCGCGCCTGCGTCAGTGGTTTGCCGCGCGGGCTCATCAACAGGCGCGGCCGGGGATCATCGGCAGGTGCCGTGGCATCAAGCGCGGATGCGAGCACATCGCAGCGCATCACCATGCCCGGACCGCCGCCCGCCGGCGTGTCGTCGACGGAGCGGTGCTTGTCGGTGGCGAAGTCGCGGATCTGGACCGGGTCGAGCGCCCAGGTGCCCGCCTCAAGTGCACGGCCGGCAAGCGAAACGCCCAAGGGGCCGGGAAACATTTCGGGATAGAGGGTGAGCACGCTGGCGCGCCACGGCTCGCTCATGACGCCTCGCCCGCTTCCTCCGCGGCTGGCTCGTCGTCATCCTCGCCGCCGAAGGTGCCTTCGGGCGGACGGACAACGGCGCGGCCATTGGCCAGATCGATGTCGGGAACCACGTCGCGGGTGAACGGGAGATAGACGCTCGGTCCTTGCGGAGGCGAAATCTCGACGAGATCGCCCGCACCGAAATCGGGCACGGCAATGATGGTGCCGAGAACCGTGCCATCCTCACCGACCGCGGTCAGACCGATCAGGTCGGCGTGGTAGAACTCGTCCTCGTCGGGCTCGGGCAATTGATCCCGGTCGACGGCGAGTTCCGCATTGGTCAGCGCCTCGGCGGCGTTGCGGTCATTGATACCGGAAAGCCGGGCGACGAACATGCCGCCCTTGACCGGACGCAGCGACAAAATATCGATGCTGCGGCCGTCCGGGAGCGTGAACGGGCCGTAGTCCGCGATCGCCTCGCCCGGCTCGGTGAAGCTCTTCAGCCGCACCTCGCCGCGCACGCCATGCGCGGCGCCAAGCTGGCCGAGAAGGAGGCGGGTATCGGTCACGGCAAGGCCCATCCGATTGCAGGGCTGGCCCCGAACATCTGGCCGGGGCCGGCCACAATGTCGGGCTTACTCGCTCGCGGCTTCTTCGGCCGGAGCCTCTTCAGCCGGGGCTTCGGCGGCAGCGGCAGCGGCGGCAGCGGCCTCGGCGGCAGCAGCCTTCGCGTCTTCCTCGGCCTGGCGGGCTTCGTCGATACGCTCCTGAGCCTTCTTGCCCGGCAGTGCCTTCTTCGGGTTGTTGCGGGCCGGGCGGGTCGCCATGCCGGCAGCGTCGAGGAAGCGCAGCACGCGGTCGGTCGGCTGGGCGCCATTGTCGAGCCAATGCTGGATGCGGTCCTGCTTCAGCGAAACGCGCTCTTCCGAATCCTTCGGCAGCATCGGGTTGTAGGTGCCGACGCGCTCGATGAAACGGCCGTCGCGCGGCGAACGCACGTCGGCGATCACGATACGGTAGAACGGGCGCTTCTTGGTGCCACCGCGGGCAAGGCGAATTTTCAGCGACATGAACGTAAGGTCCTTCTTGGTAGTCGTGTCGTGTTTCCGGGTCAAAGACCCGTATGAGAAGACCGGACAGCGCCGGTCGGGTGAGGTGCGCGCGGGCCGGCGGTCGGTGCCGCCTTGCCGGAGCGCGAAAGCGAAATACGGCGGAGCTTCATCGTTTCTTGCCCTTTGCGCCGGGCAGGCCGGGCAGGCCGCCAAGTCCTGGGATCTTGCCGCCGAGACCCGGAAGGCCGGTGGGCAGGCCACCGGGAAGACCACCCGGCAACCCGCCGGGCATTGACGGCATGCCGCCGGGCAGCTTGCCGCTCTTGGCCATCTTTTCGAGCTCGGCCGGATCGACTTCGGGCATGCCGCCCCCGCCCATCATCTTGCTCAACATGCCGCCCTTCTTGCCCATCTTCTTCATCATGTCCGCCATCTGGCGGTGCATCTTGAGAAGCTTGTTGATGTCCTGCACGTCGGTGCCGGAACCGGCCGCGATGCGTTTCTTGCGGCTGGCGTTGAGGAGCTTCGGGTTGCGGCGCTCTTTCTTCGTCATCGACGAAATGAGAGCGAGCTGGCGCTTGAGAATGGAGTCGTCGAGATTGGCGCCCTCGATCTGCTTCTTCAGCTTGCCGATGCCGGGCATCAACCCGAGGATGCCGGACATGCCGCCGATCTTCTGCATCTGTCGAAGCTGCTCGGCGAGGTCCTCCAGATCGAAGGCCCCCTTCTGCATCTTCTTGGCCATCGACGCGGCTTTTTCCGCATCGAACGCCTCGGACGCCTTTTCGACCAGGCTGACGATATCGCCCATGCCGAGGATACGGTCGGCGATCCGCGAGGGATGGAAATCCTCGAGCGCATCGGCCTTTTCGCCGGTACCGATCAGCTTGATCGGCTTGCCGGTGACCGCGCGCATCGACAGCGCCGCACCGCCACGGCCGTCGCCGTCCATACGGGTCAGCACGATGCCGGAAACGCCGACGCGTTCGTCGAAATTGCGCGCCAGATTGACCGCGTCCTGACCGGTCAGCGAGTCGGCGACGAGCAGGATTTCGTGCGGGTCGGCGTTGGCCTTGATCTCGGCCATTTCGAGCATCAACGGCTCGTCGATATGGGTGCGGCCGGCGGTGTCGAGAATGACCACGTCGTAGCCGCCGAGGCGCGCCGCCGTCATCGAGCGCTTGGCGATCTGCACCGGGCTCTCGCCGGCAACGATCGGCAGCGTTTCGATCTCGTTCTGCTCGCCGAGCACGCGCAGCTGCTCCTGCGCCGCCGGACGGCGGGTGTCGAGCGAGGCCATCAGGACCTTGCGCTTGTCGCGGCGGGTCAGGCGGCGGGCGATCTTCGCCGTCGTCGTCGTCTTGCCCGAGCCCTGCAGGCCGACCATCATGATCGCAACCGGCGCCGGCGCGTTGAGGTCGATCGGCTGCGCATCGGCACCGAGCATGGCGATCAGCTCGTCATGGACGATCTTGACCACCATCTGGCCCGGCGTCACCGACTTGATGACGTCGGCACCGACCGCGCGCGTGCGCACCTTGTCGGTGAAGGAGCGCACAACATCGAGCGCAACGTCGGCCTCGATCAGCGCCCGGCGAACCTCACGCAGCGCCTCGTTGACGTCCTTCTCGGACAGCGCACCGCGCTTGGTGAGCTTGTCGAAAATTCCGGACAGGCGATCTGACAAGTTGTCGAACATGTCTCTTTGGTCCGTGCGCGGAGCACTCTCCCTGATCGGCGCCTCAGGCACCCTCGTCGGCGCCAACGGCAAATTGCGTTCGTGCGCAAAGCATGACGGCACCCGTGGGCGAAACCTCGCTGACGGGTGTTGACCTCCGGGATCCGGTCCCGGTCGGCGGTTTATCAGTCACGCATGACGCGAAAACGGGCGAGATATAGGGATTTCCGCAAGGCCCGTCAATCAAAAGCCGCTTCTGGCCGCCTTACGCCGCGAATGAAACCGGCGGACCGGTCAAATGAAACGCCGGAGCGGACCCCTCGTCCCGCCCCGGCGCACCGGTTGTTTCTTTAATCTGCGGCGACCCGAGACGGGCCTGGCCGTCAGCTCTCCTCGCGTACCACCACGCGGCAATAGAGATGCCAGGTCGCGTGGCCGAGTACGGGCAGCACGACGATGAGGCCGAGGAATGCCGGCAGCATGGCGACCACGAGATAGAAGAAGATGGTGGCGGCCCACACGAACATCGCCCGCGGATTGGCCATCACCGCCCGCACCGAGGTGATCATCGCCGTAACGAAATCGATGTCGCGATCGAGCAGCAGCGGGAACGACACCACCGTCAGCGCGAACAGCACGAAGGAAACGATGAAGCCGATCGAGTTGGCGACCAGCAGGAACAGCAGGCCTTCCGGCGTCGACACCAGCACGTCGATGAACTCTTCCATCGAGGTGAAGCTCTTCAGCCCGAGGAAGATCGCGAGCAGCAGGCGCACCTGATACATGTAGATAATCAGGAGGAAGATCGTGACGAAAGCCATCCAGCTCAGCTCGCGCCGGCTCTGCTGGAAGATGACGCCGATCACCGAGCCGAAACCGAGCGGTTCGCCGACCTGGCGGCGACGGCTGACCTCGTAGAGGCCGGTGGCGATGAACGGTCCGATCAGCGCAAAGCCCGCGGCCAGCGGATAGCTGAGATAGCCCATGCCGAAGGCGAACGCGGTGAGCAGGATCGCCATGCCGCCGATCGCATAGATGCCGCCGAAAAAGATGCCGTACATTGGCGCGGCCTGGAAATCGCGGAAACCGGCGGCGAGAACCTCGCCGATATCCTTGACTTCAATAGTGCGGATCTCCGGATCCTTCGGACGAACCGCGGGCGTGTTTCCGTCAGACTGCGCCATCGTCTCGCTTTCAGCCATCGTCATCCCTCTCTCGAGCGTTCCTCAAACTTCCTTCGGATCGCTCCGGTGCCTTGTTGCTTCATTCGCACTCCCGTTTCTGCCTCGGCAGCGACGGCGCGCACGGCCCTTTGAGCGGTTCCCCCTGTGCCCGCCACATCGCGTCAAAAGTGCGCGCGGCGGATTGTCGCAGCCATTGTGAGATCAACTTTCGGGCTTTGTAAATGGCCCTCCCGCGAAAAATCCGGAAAATTCCGTATATCGGACGGATAGCCGACAAAATGTCAGGCAAATTGCCGGGACTCGACCTGTTTTGTCAGGGAAAATAGCCTCGATCAGCCGATCAGAGAGGCAAGTGCGGCGTGATGATACGCGGCGCTCGGCTGCGAGAAGCAGCAGAAAATGACAGCTGAAAAGGCGCCCGGATTCGCGCGGGCCATATCGATCACGCTCGCCGCCGCGATCCGCGCCACCGCATCGCCCGGATAGCCGTAAACGCCGGTCGAAATGGCCGGGAAGGCGACGGTCGCCAGACCGTACTCAAACGCGAGCGAAAGAGAGTTCCGGTAGGCGGATGCCAGCAGCGCCGGCTCGCCCGACGACCCGCCGTGCCAGACCGGCCCGACCGTGTGGATGACATGGCGGGCGGGGAGATCGTAGCCGGCGGTGATCCGCGCTTCGCCCGTCGGACACCCGCCTATCCGACGACACTCCGCCAGAAGGCCCGGCCCCGCGGCACGGTGGATGGCCCCGTCGACACCGCCACCGCCGAGCAGGCTTTCGTTGGCAGCGTTGACGATGGCATCGACAGCGAGCGTGGTGATGTCCGCGACGATCACCGATAGAGCCGTCTCGCCGATCCGATATGCCACATCGTCGTGCAAGGAAGCCTCCCGCACCCGCCGTCGTTCAGTTCCCTACCTCGAAGACCCTGCCCCGGGCATTCACGCCGGAAGGCCTCAGGCCGGGCCGAACACGTTGTCCATCACCGTGAGCGCAAACCGCGCCGACACCGTGGCCGGACCGCCGCCCATCTCGATGGCGATCTCGATCGCCTCGAAGACCTCGTCTTCGGTCGCACCGACCTTGGCGGCGTTTTCGATATGCCACTGCATGCAGGATTCGCAATTGGTGTGAATGGCAATGCCGATGGCAATCAACTCCTTGGTCTTGCTGGCGAGCACCCCTTCGGAAAAGGCCGCGTTCTGCATTTGAAGAAAGGCTTCGTAGACCTTCGACCCCCGCCGGAGAAAGCGGGAATGGGCTTCGGAGCGTTTCTCGATCAAGTCAGTGATTTTATCCATCGCGCAATTTTCCCCTGGTTTGTACCTGAAAAGGGTAGCCGACGAACGCAAAACCGCAAAGGTCCGCATCGCCGCACCCCGGTTTTCCGGGAGTTAGCGCGCATTATTATGCATGACGCCTGCATTGATTGGCAATGGACTTTGCGCAAGAAAAGCCGGTGCGGGGCACATCAATGACCCGCGTGCGAGCGAAAGCGGGCGCCGAAACGGCGCTGGCTGCCGTGCCGGACACGCATCCGGTCCCGCCCAATGCTGCAAGCGCGTTGTTGCCGTACTACGATGGCGTCAAATCACACGCTCACGGGAAGCGGCGTTTCGCCCGCGCCTTGGCCAACACCTTGTTCGACTTGTCGAGTGCTTCCACCGTGATCTGGTAGGTGTGCGGACGTGGCGGGCAGGGTCCCTTGTAGCGGAACGCGCCATAGGGCAGCGAACCCTTGCCGGTCCATTTCACCGTGCCGCCGCCATGCGGATAGTTCGGTGCGTCCTGGTCGATCATCCGGAACCGCAGCTTCGCCGTCCCCTTCGGCACCCCGCGCATACTGATCGGCGGCGACTTGCTATCGAAACACTTTTTCGTCGGCCCCCAGGAAAAACTCATGCTCATCGCCGAGGCAGACGCCACCGATGCGGCGACGATCCCTGCAGCCAAAAAGACCCGTAACAACATTCCGCCCCTCCTCTGCGGTCGTTCAGTCACGCGGACAGTCTATCAGCAAGCCGCCAATGGCGGAAATCAGGGCCGGATTCCAGCGTCATCGCCCAATCCCGGCAACTCGGCATGGGCTTCCCGCCACCTCCCCACTCACCGCTCGACACGGATTCAAATCAGTTGTATGATGCAACTATCATGGCAAAAGAACATTCCTCAGAGCCCTCAGACGAGATCGTCGCCGCCGTCCGCCAGGCGTCGCGCCGGCTCGTTCGCGAGCTCGGCTTCATGAAACCGACGCTCGCGGACACCGATCTGCCGATCTCTGCCGTGCACGCCATTCTGGAAGTCGGCAGCACGCCAGAGCTGACCGCCCGCGACCTCGCCGAACGCCTCAACCTCGAGAAGTCGACGGTCAGCCGCCTTTTGCGCAAACGCATCGAGGCCGGCGACATCGCTGAAACCCCGTCAAAGACCGACAGTCGGGCGAAAACCCTGACCCTGACGGAACAGGGGCAGGCCGTCCTTGCCGCGATCAACACGTTCGGCCAGAGTCAGGTTTCGTCGGCGCTCATGCACCTCGGCACCGAGATCCGCGAGACCGTTGCGACCGGGCTGGCAAACTACGCCGATGCCCTGTCGGCCGGCCGCGCCGAAGCCGGGCGCCTTGCAAGCGATCGATCAATTCATATCGAAGCCGGCTATCGGCCGGGCCTCATCGCCCGCTGCACCGAGCTGCACGCCCGCTACTACGCGAGAACCGTCGGTTTCGGCTGCGCCTTCGAGGCCAAGATCGCGCACGAGACCGCCGATCTGGTCGCCCGTCTCGACAATCCGGCAAACGGCGCCTGGGCCGCCATCGACAGCGGCCGCATCGTCGGCACGATCATGATCGAGGGCGACATCTCGCCCGAACGCCCCGCGCATCTGCGCTTCTTCATTCTTGAGGATCATCTGCGCGGCAGCGGCATCGGCCGGCAACTGCTGGCACGCGCCGTCGAGTTCTGCGACGGAAAGCGCTTCCCGGAAGTCGAGTTGTGGACCTTCCGCGGCCTCGATGCCGCCCGCGCGCTCTATGAGGCCGCCGGCTTTACCTGTGTTTATGACGAACCGGGCATGCGCTGGGGATCGCAGGTGAGCGAGCAACGCTTCACGCGCAAACACCCCGCGCTCGGCTGAGCGCGACGGCTGATCTCCCGGCATCGGTAGTGTTGTCGCTCAGGCCGACTGCAACAGTTCCTTGACGAAGCCGCTCGCCCGGCCGAAATCCATCTGGCCCGGGTAACGCTCCTTCAGAACCGCCATGGTGCGACCCATGTCGCGTAGGCCCTGCGCGCCGATTTCCGCAACCACCTCGGCGCAGGCCACCTTGACCGCCTCGTCATCGAGCTGCTTGGGCAGGAATTCCTGGATGATCGCGATTTCCTCGCGCTCGCCTTCGGCCAGCTCGAGCCGCCCGGCTTCCTCATAGGTCGCCGCCGACTCGTCGCGCTGCTTCACCATCTTGGCGAGAATCTGCAGGATTTCGTCGTCGCCGATTCCGTCCTTGCCCTGGCCGCGCACGGCAATTTCGCGATCCTTGATTGCGGCGTTGATCAGCCGCAGGGTCGACATCCGGCGTTTCTCTTGCGCCTTGGTTGCCGCCTTCAGGGCGCTGTTGATCGCTTCTCGCATTCGCCACCTCGTAGTCGCAGGAACTTGCAAGATTACCCCCCAAGCGCGCCAGAAGCAACCGCAAGAAATCAATAAAACATTGAAAAATATAGGGAATTTTTCCCCAGCAAAGATTGACCTATAAGCCGTCTTGGCATAGTCTCGCCCGCTGGAAAGCGCTGTGCACCCGGACCGTTCCGGCGCGTGCAAATGGCGCTCGCAAACGTCGACAACCACCATTGGAAGCACGCCATGACCCAGCCCTGGGAAGAGCCGCGGCCGACCGGCCTCCTTGTCCTCGCCGATGGAACCGTGATCGAGGGGCGAGGCTTCGGCGCGCTCGGAACCTCGGTCGGCGAAGTGTGCTTCAACACGGCGATGACCGGTTACCAGGAGATCCTCACCGATCCCTCCTACGCCGGCCAGATCATCACCTTCACCTTCCCGCATGTCGGCAATGTCGGCACCAATGACGAAGACATCGAGACGGTCAACATGGCCGCCTCGTCCGGCGTGCGCGGCTGCGTCTTCAAGACGCCGATCACCGATCCGTCGAACTGGCGCGCCATGAAGCACCTCGACAAGTGGCTGAAGGCCCGCGACATCGTCGGTCTCTGCGACATCGACACCCGGGCGCTGACCGCGCTGATCCGCGAAAAGGGCATGCCGAACGCCGTCATCGCGCACGACCCGAACGGCAATTTCGACGTCGAGAAATTGAAGGCCGAGGCCGCCGGCTGGCCGGGCCTGCTCGGCATGGACCTGGTGCCGATGGTCGCCACCACCCAGCGCTACGACTGGGATGAGACCACCTGGCAGCTTGGCAAGGGCTACGGCCGCCAGGAAGCCCCGCACTACAAGGTCGTCGCCGTCGACTACGGCATCAAGCGCAACATCCTGCGCCTGTTGGCCGACCAGGGCTGCGAGCTGACCGTCGTACCGCCGACCACCAAGGCCGAGGACATCCTCGCCATGGACCCGGACGGCATCTTCCTGTCGAACGGCCCGGGCGACCCGGCCGCGACCGGCGAATACGCCGTGCCGGAAATCAAAAAGCTGGTCGACTCCGGCAAGCCGATCTTCGGCATTTGCCTCGGCCACCAGATGCTGTCGCTGGCGCTCGGCGCGACGACCAAGAAGATGCATCAGGGCCACCACGGCGCCAACCATCCGGTCAAGGACCACACCACGGCAAAGGTCGAGATCACCTCGATGAACCATGGCTTCGCGGTCGATTCGGACTCGCTGCCCGACAGCGTCGAAGAGACCCATGTCTCGCTGTTCGACGGCTCCAACTGCGGCATCCGCCTGAAGGACCGGCCGGTGTTCTCCGTCCAGTACCATCCGGAAGCCTCGCCCGGCCCGCAGGACAGCCACTATTTGTTCACCCGTTTCCTCAACCACGTCCGCGCCGCCAAGGGCGAGGAGATGGTTCCCGAGCACGCCGCGCCCGAAAACGCCGCCTGACCGGACCGGTGGCGGCACACCGACATCGCGGACAGAGCACACGCTTCCCGGCGACCTTCGCCGGGACCGCGGTCCTTGCCGGCCTCCTCGTTGCGACCGGCCTTGTCGGCTGCACCGGGCCGGGCTCGCTGTTTGCCGAGGAAGACCCGAACCGCACCCAGTGGCGGGCCGAGGCCGAAGCGCAATGCCTCGCCGAAACCCCGCCGAAGGAAACCGCGACGCTCAAAGCCGTGGACGCCCTTGAAGGCCCGAACGGCATCTGCGGCACAGAGCATCCCTTCGAAGTCACCGCCCTGCCGGTTGTCGGCACGGCGCTCAGCCCCGCCGCCACCCTCTCCTGCCCGATGATCCCGGCGCTCGATCGCTGGATGGCGACGATCGTGCAGCCCGCCGCCGAAGCGACCTTCGACCAGCCGGTCAAACGGCTGAACGTCGCCGCATCCTATGTCTGCCGTGGCCGCAACAACCAGAAGGGCGCGCGCATTTCAGAGCATGCCTTCGCCAACGCCATCGATATCGCGAGCTTCGAGTTGGCCGACGGTCGCACCATCACCGTCACTGAGGGATGGTCCGGCAAGGACGACGAGCAGGCGTTCCTGCGCGCCGTGCACAAGGGCTCCTGCGAGCATTTCTTCACAGTCATCGGCCCCGAGGGCGACGACTACCACCGCACCCATTTCCACCTCGACCTCGCCCGCCGCGCGGCAAAGGGTGGCTACCGCTATTGCAAGTAGGACCGTTCCCCGTCCACCATGGACCGACATGTCGTTCGCAAGAAACGACAGCGAACCGGGGAACGCCATCCATGAAAACCACTCTCGCCCTTGTTGCCGCGCTCGCCTTTGTGCCGGCTGAGGCCCTTGCGCTCGAGACCGTCAAGGTCGCCGACAATGTCTACGCCTTCGTCGGCGAGTTGGGGCAGCGCTCACCGACCAACTTTGGCAACAACGCCACCTTCGGCCTCATCGTGACGGCTGACGGCGCGGTGCTGGTCGATCCGGGCGGAAGCTGGAAAGGTGCGGAAGAACTCGACAAGGCGGTCGGCGCGGTAACCGATCAGCCGGTGAAGATCGTCATCGACACCGGCGGCCAGGACCACCGCTGGCTCGGCAACGGTTATTGGCGCGCGAAAGGCGCCACGATCATTGCGTCCGACGCCGCCATTGCCGATCAGCACGACCGCGTGTCGATGCAGTTCACCATGCTGACCCAGTTGCTCGGCGGCGAACTCGCCGGCACCGAGGCGGCCTACGCCGACACCACCTTTGCCGAAAATCACACGCTGACGCTCGGCGGCACGACCATCGAGATCCACCACCCCGCCCCGGCCCACACGCCGGGCGACAGCTTCGTCTGGCTACCGGCCGAGAACATCGTCTTCACCGGCGACATCGTCTATGTCGACCGCCTGCTCGGCGTCATGGATCATTCCTCCAGCAAGGGCTGGATCGAGGCCTTCGATGCCTTTGCAGCGCTCGACCCGGCCCATGTCGTGCCCGGCCACGGCCATCCGACCACGCTCGAAAAGGCGCGCGCCGAGACCTACGACTATCTCAAGAATTTGCGCGCCCGCATTGGCGAGCATCTGGAATCCGGCGGCGACATGATCGGCGCGCCGAAGGTCGACCAGTCGGCCTTTTCCGGCCTCGCCCAGTTCGACGCGCTCGCCGGCCGCAACGCGCAGGCCGTCTTCGCCGAGATGGAATTCGAGTAAGCCCGAACCAGCTCTACCCTGCCTGGCGGACCTCGCCGGGACCGGGGATGTCGAGCCCCTCGTCGGTGTACTGGTTGAGCTTGTTGCGCAGGGTGCGGATCGAGATGCCGAGGATCTTCGCCGCGTGCGTCCGGTTGCCGAGGCAATGGTCGAGCGTGTCGAGGATCAGATCGCGCTCGACTTCGGCAACCGTCAGACCGACCAGCGAGCGGGTGACCGCTTCCGCCGTCATCGCGGCCCGCGCCGCCGGCCCTTCCGGCCCGGATGTCAGGCTGCTGCCGTCCGGCATGCGGATCGCGTCGGTGTCGATCTCCTCACCCGTCGCCAGCAGCACCGCGCGATGCAGCGTGTTCTCCAGCTCGCGCACATTGCCCGGCCAGCGATTGGCGAGAAGCTGACGCCGCGCTTCGGCCGCGATCGGTTTCGGCGTAATCCCGTTGGCGTCGGAATATTTCGCCACGAAATGCTGCGCGAGTTCCAGAATGTCCTGCGGCCGCTCGCGCAGCGGCGGGATCTTCAGATTGACCACGTTGAGGCGGTAGAGCAGGTCCTCGCGGAAGATGCCGTCGCGCACGGCCTCGCCGAGATCGCGGTTGGAGGTCGCGAGGATACGGATGTTGACCGGCACCGGACGGCTGCCGCCGACCCGGTCGATCACCCGCTCCTGCAGGGCGCGAAGGAGCTTGGCCTGCAGCCGGATATCCATCTCCGAGATTTCATCGAGCAGCAGCGTGCCGCCGTCGGCCTCCTCGAACTTGCCGATACGCCGCGCCACCGCGCCGGTGAACGCACCCTTCTCGTGGCCGAACAGTTCTGATTCGAGCAGATTGTCCGGGATCGCCGCGCAATTGACCGAAATGAACGGCTTGTTGGCCCGATTCGACTTGCGGTGAACGTGGCGCGCCAGCACCTCCTTGCCGGTGCCGGATTCGCCGGTGATCAGGATCGAGGCTTCCGACTTCGCCACCTGCTCGGCGAGCTGCACCACCCGCGCCGTCGCATCGTCGCGATAGATGAGATCGCTCGAGTCTTCGGCGACCGCGGAAAGCACCGCCGCGATCAGTTCCGGATCGGGCGGCAGCGGCACATATTCTTTCGCTCCGGCGCGGATCGCATTGACGGCGGCGCGCGCATCCGTATCCGTACCGCAGGCGATCACCGGCGCATGGATGCGCTCGTTTTCCATCCGTACGATCAGGTCGCCGATATCGACCGCCACGTCGACCATGATCAGGTCGGCGCCGCTGCCGCGCAAAACGTTCAGCGCCATCGCCCCATTGTCCGCATGGGTGACGCTCGCGCCCCGCTCCATCGCGATCTTGGTGGCAATGGTGAGCTGACCCTGCAGCGTTCCAACGATCAGCAAGCGCATGGCTTGTCTCCTTCAAAAGGCGGCGCCCGGAAGGGCCTACTTCTCCGCCTTGATGATTTCCGTCATGGTCACGCCGAGTTTGTCCTCGACCAGCACGACTTCGCCGCGCGCCACAAGCCGATTGTTGACGTAGATGTCGATTGCCTCGCCGACCTTGCGGTCCAGTTCGAGCACCGTGCCGCTCGACAGCTTCAACAGATCCGCGACCTGCATGCGCGAGCGCCCGAGCACCGCCGACACCTTGACCGGAACGTCGAACACCGCCTCCAGGTCGGCGGCCGTACGTTGCACGTTCGGATCCTCGTCGTCGGGCTCGGGCCGCATCTGCGGGTTGTCGTGCGGCTCGTCGAAGGAGACCAGCGGCGGCTTTCCCATTTCGCCATCGGCGTCCTTGACGGCGGTCTTGACGTCGATATCGTCCGTCATCTCGTGTTCTCCTCAGGTGCCACCGGCACCACTTCGTCACTGACGGCCCCGGCGCGATCCGGATGCGACGGATCTGCGGCCCGGGCCGCGAAATAGCGTTCGATCGCGGCTTCGGCTTCGCCGGCAACCTCATCCATGTTGCGCACGATGCCGCCATCGGCCCATTCGATGCGGCAATCGCCACGGGCAAGATCCGGCTCGCCCAGAACCACCAGCCGGCCCATGAAGCCACGCTCATGCGCGATCCGATCGGCCTCCGCCTTGATCGCCTCGACATCGCGTTCATCGACCCGGATGACGATATGCGGCGCCTGGCGCAGCGGCCCGAGACATTCGGCAATCAGCGTCTCGATCTCCGCCGTCGGCTCGCGCGCGACAAGCGTTGCCGCCAGCTTACGCGCCGCTGCAAAGGCGAGCGTCGCGGCATCGCGTTCGATGCGTTCGCGGTCGGCGTCGAGCGCGCCGAGAATGCTCTGCGCGGCCGAAACCAGACGGCCGGCCTCATCGGCCACACGGCGCGCCGCCTGCGCCTCGGCTGCCGCGCGTCCCTCGGCGAGACCGCGCTGATAGGCCTCCTCCGCCGCATTTGCCAGCAACCGCACATGCACATCGACCGGCGCGCCTTCGCTGACCGGCACCACCTCTTCCACCGCGGGGCGGGAAAAATCGGTATCGAAGAGAAACCGTGCCGGCATTGCCATCGTGTTCGCGTACCCTCGTTCAACGGTCCGGTCTTGCCTGGAGCATTCTGCGTTCGAGTTGAAACGCCGAAAAGCTCCATCCCTTTGTCTAGCCGCATCTATGTCGACGCCAATTGTCTCAATTGGCTGCACGATGCTCTAGTAGACCAGCTCGTCCTCTCCCTTGTTCTTCGAAATCATCATCTCGCCCTTGGCGGCGAGGTCCTTGGCGGTCGCCACCATGCCGGCCTGCGCCTCGTCGACATCGCGCAGCCGCACCGGGCCCATCGCCTCCATGTCGTCGCGCATCATCTTGGCCGCGCGCTGCGACATGTTGGCGAAGAAGAAGTCCCGCATCGTTTCGTTGGCACCCTTCAGAGCCGTCGCCAGGCGATCCTTTTCGACGTAGCGCAGGAGCGTCTGGATGCTGCCGGCGTCGAGCTTGGCGAGATCGTCGAAGGTGAACATCAGGTTCTTGATGCGCTCCGCCGACTCGCGGCTGTCTTCTTCCAGTGCCGTCATGAAGCGCGCCTCGGTCTGGCGGTCGAAGCTGTTGAAGATATCGGCCATCAGCTCGTGCGAGTCGCGACGCTGCGTCGACGTCAGGTTCGACATGAACTCGACGCGCAGCGTCTGCTCGACCTTGTCGAGGATTTCCTTCTGCACCGATTCGATGCGCAGCATCCGGTGCACCACTTCCATCGCGAACTCTTCCGGCAGGATGGTCAGCACCCGCGAGGCGTGGTCGGAGCGGATCTTCGACAACACCACGGCGACGGTCTGCGGATATTCGTTCTTGAGGTAGTTGGCGAGAACGTTCTCCTGCACGTTGGAGAGCTTCTCCCACATGTTGCGACCGGCCGGACCGCGGATTTCCTCCATGATGGAGGCGACCTTTTCGGCCGGCAGAACAGCGGCCAGAACCCGTTCGGTCGAATCGTAGTTGCCGAGCAGCGCGCCCTTTGCCGACAGCTTCTTGACGAAATCCTTGAACAGGTTGTTGAGCATGTCCGGCGTCACCGGGCCGAGCTTGGCCATCGCCAGCGAGATCTGCTTGATCTCGATTTCGTCGAGTTGCTCCCAGATGCCGGCGCCATGCTCGTGGCCGAGCGCGAGCAGCAGCACGGCCGCGCGCTCGACACCGACGAGGTCGCGTTCCTGCTCATCGGCGCTGATTGTTAGCTGAGGTGCTCTGGCGACTCCGGTATCCATCTTACGCCGGCGCCTCCTGCAGCCCGTTGCGGACGATGGTCACGGCTTCCGTCGGATAGCTCTTGATCATCTCGCCGACGCGCTCGATGGATCCGGCCTGCAATTCGCCTTCGGCCTGGGCGACCGATATCCAGTCGTGCTCGCCCTCGCCTTCGCCGCCCTCCGGCGACGGCAACGCCATCGGCTGGCCATCCGGGCCAACCACCATCTGCATGCCTTCCGGGATTTCCGGCACTTCCGGCTCGTCCGGCGTCAGGATGCGCTTGATCAGCGGCCGCACCGCGAACAGCAGGGTCAGGAGCGACAACACGACGATCACGCCAAGTTCGACGAAGTAGAAGATGTCGCGCTTGGAGAAATCGAACAGGCTCTCTTCGCCGCTCGCAAGCGCCAGGCTGTTCGGCGCATTGGCAAAGCGCAGATTGACCACCTCGATCTGGTCGCCGCGGCCCTCGTCATAGCCCATCGCCGAACGCACCAGCGCGGAAATCCGGGTCATCTCGTCTTCCGGGCGCTCGGCGTAGTTCAGCTCGCCTTCCGGCGTCTGCGAATAGACGCCGTCGACCAGCACGGCGACCGAGATCCGCTTGATCCGGCCAGCCTCGATGACCTCGGTGCGCTGGGTGCGCGAGATCTCGTAATTGACCGTTTCGGCGGTCGAGTTCGACTGGTCGAGCGTGCTGTCGCCACCGTCATTGGCATTCGCGTCGGGGATCTGATTGCCGGCGGAAACACCTTCGCGCTTGTTGGTCGTCGCCGAGGTCTCTTCCTTGGTCTGCGTCGAACGCACGACCTGGCCTTCCGGATCGTAGGTCTCGGAGGTCTGGGTGATGCGGTTGAAGTCGAGCTCGGCCGACACCTGAACCCGCGCGCGGCCCGGCCCGACCACCTCGGACACGATGTCCTCGATCCGTTCGCGCAGCGTGTGTTCGTAGGACGCGGTGCGTTCGTGGATCGCGCCGGTCATGAATTCTTCCGCGTTCTCGCCGCCGGCGGCGAGCAGCCGGCCGCCCTCATCGACGATCGAGACATCCTGCGGCTTCAGCCCCTCGACCGCCGACGCGGTGATGTGCTGGATCGCGCGGATCTGGCTTTGCTCGAGGACGCCGCGCACCTGCAGCACGATGGAAGCGGACGGCGCCGTCTTGTTGCGCTGGAAGAGCTGGCGTTCGGGCAGCACGAGATGCACCCGCGCCATCGCCACTTGGTCGATTGCGCGGATGGTGCGCGCCAGCTCGCCCTCGAGCGCGCGGATGTGGTTGATCGACTGCACGAAGCTGGTGGTGCCGAGCGTGTCCGTCTTGTCGAAGATCTCATAGCCGACGGAGCCGCCGTTCGGCAGGCCCTTTTCGGCCAGCGCCATGCGCACCCGCAAAAGCTCCTCGGTCGGCACGAGCACGCCACCGCCGCGATTGACGACCTCGTAGGGAACGGCCAACCCGTCGAGTTCCTTGACGATCGCGGTGGTGTCCTTGAAGTCGAGCTCGGCGTAGAGCGGCACCATCTGCACCGAGGAAAACCGGATCATCAGGAAAGCGAAGAAGCCGACCAAAATGGCCGCGACGGCGCCCATGGCTGCCAGTCGCGCCGGTCCGAGAGCTTTCAGAAGAGCGAATGCGCCACCCACGTTACCGACCGACCCGTACTTCTTGGGCGCCTGGCGCCCGGTGGAGCGGATAAGACCGGTGGCCCGCACCCGCTGAAGGAAATCCGATTCGGCCGTCTGTCGCTGCTGCTATCGGCGGCCTTTTGCCACCAGGCACCCGGGAGACTGAGGGATGAGGGATGACAAGGACGCCCCCCGGGTGGACCTGGTAGGCAAATATTTCCCGCCATCTGGTAAACAGGGAGTTAACGAATTTTCACCCTTTCGGCCGGCTCGCGGAAAACCGCGGATTTCTTCGTGCATTTTGCAAAGTGAGCGGGTCATTTTTGCCGGGTGGGTTAACAAATCAGGGGCAAACGTTAACGAATGCGGATCGCATCGAGCGAAACGCCGCCGCTTCGGACGAAAAACCGTCCCACCGGCCGACGACGCGAACATCGCCGACCGGCAGTCCGAACTCGTCACCGCCAGGCGTGATCGCGAACGACGACGGCGAAACGATCGGAAAGTTCGACCAGCGCCACATCGCTGACGACATCGGCGACCACCACGCCTCCGCGCCCATCCGGCAAATCGCGACTACCGCAGCCATCGGCGTCGACCGTGACCCTGAAACCTTCGTCAAGCGCCGCGCGCACGGTCGAGCTGACGCACATATGGCTCATGAAGCCGACCACGATCAGCTCCTTCGCGCCACGCGCGCGCAGCAGATCGCCAAGTCCGGTTCCGGCAAATGCATTGGGCAGTGCCTTTTCGATCACCTCTTCACCGGCGAGCGGTGCAAGGGCATCAATGATCTGCCCGCGCGGCGCCTCGCGATCGAACAGGCTGCCGGGGTATCCCTTGTGGACGACATGAATGATGCCGGCCCCGACCTGTCGCGCGGCCGCCAGCAGATCCGCCGTGTGGGCGACGGCGTCCCCGACACCGGAAACCGCGAGCGGCCCCTCGAGATATTCGTTCTGCATGTCGATCAGCACCAGCTGCGCGTCGGCAAGCGCCGGCGGCGTCTGATCGGCACCTGCAAGCTGGAAAAGTGTCATCGGTCCGGACATCAAAGCGTCTCCTGTTCCCTCGTCCTTGTCCTCGCGCGCGTCGCGGCATTTGATCAGCATGAACCCGCGACACGCGGGACACTTCCGCAATAGGGAAGCCGAGACCGGCAATCACGCAGGAATATTGCGGCTGTGGATTGCAATTTTGCAGGATGAGGCGACGTGCTAGACTTGGCCCATGAACTGGGACGATTTGCGGATCATTGCGGCCGTGCGCAATCGGGGCACCTATGCAGGCGCCAGCGAAGAGTTGCGTATCGATGAAACGACTGTGGCCCGGCGGCTGGCCCGTCTTCAGGAAGCGCTCGGTTTCCGCCTGTTCGATGCCGTCGACGGCGTTCGCAAGCCAACCCGCCAGGGCGCCGAGGCGCTCGCCCTGATCGATGAAATGGCAACCAGAGCCAGTGCGATCGGCGCGTTGAAGGACGAGGGCGGCGGCCCGACCGGCTCCATCCGCATCGCCTCCACCGCATCGGTCGCCGAAACCGTTCTGGCGCCGGGCCTCGCAGACCTGCTCAATGACTTTCCCGGCCTCGCCGTCGAGATCAAGACGTCGGACGCAAACCTCAATTTCTCACGCTGGGAGGCCGACCTTGCGATCCGGCTGGGTAAGCCCGAGCGTGGCGCGTTCGTCATCCGCAAACTGACCGAGGTGCCGCTGTATCTGTTTCGTCCGGCGACGCCTGCCAGCCCGGACGGCAGCGAGATCCTCTGCGCCTATCCTCAGGAACTGGCGAGGACGCCGGAGATGCGGGAGCTTGCGGAAGTTGGCATTGCCGGGCCGGTCCGGCTGCGAACCAGCAACGTCCGCATCATCCACGCGCTCGTCGCGACAGGCAGCGCCATCGGCATTCTTCCGCGCCATATGGCGGCCGAGCTGCTCAGCGATGAACGACTGATCGCGACGCCTCTGAAGACACGGCGCGAGGTCTGGCTCCTGATCCAGCCCCATCTGATCGACGAACCGGCCGCACGGGTCGTCATCGACTGGATCGTGACGAGGTTCCGCTCGCCGCCGCAAAGCTGAGCGCTTTGTCACGCGCCATCGCGCCGCCGGCAAAAGCCGCAGCGTTCAGCGGCGAAAGCCGCACTGCCCGAAACAATTCATGGCATGATGATGATCGGCACCAGCCGGCGGGGAGCCGGCCACCCGTAACGAGTCCGGAAAAGCTGGCCCGAGCCCGTCATGCGATCATCAAAGAGGAAGGGAAACGTCAACCGCGATATTGCTGAATGCGCGTCGCTCTCAGGCCGGCAAGGCCGTGCTGGTCGATCGAGCTCTGCCACGACAGAAACTCTTCAACTGTTAACGTATAGCGCTGGCATGCCTCCTCCAGGGAAAGCAAACCTCCACGCACGGCGGCTACGACTTCGGCCTTGCGGCGGATCACCCAACGCCGGGTATTCTCCGGCGGCAGATCGGCAATCGTTAGCGGGCTCCCATCGGGGCCGATGACATATTTAACTCGCGGTCTTACCCGGTCGGTCATTGTACTCTCACACTCTACCTGACCTTCAGCTTGTGAGAGTACCTGCCTGTTTTTAAAATTTGCCTAAGCCGCAAGCAACAATTCGGTAAGAATTGCCACCTTTCCGGGAACAGCTTCGAAACATCTCGCGAACATGCGGGAATACATTTTTTCTATATATTTCAATCGATTATATTTGGAAGAACGTTCAGCGACCCGCCAACGCGGAAGGCCGCCCCGGAAACTTCGGACCGGAGCGGCGAAAAAAAACACTGCGAAAAATCAAAATTCCTTGCGTCCCGAAAGGGTCTCCCGCGCTCAGCCGGCCGAGCGGATCGTCTGCACCGACGACAGCGGCACCCGGATCCCGCCAACCTTCAGGATCGGCTCACCATCGGCGAAGTCCACTTCGTCCACGACACCCTGAAATGCGGTGTCGACGGCCACGGCCTTGCCGGTCGAATTCTGCGCCGAGAACGAGATCGTGTATTGCCCGTCCGGCGCCGTGCCACCTGTCAGCGCCCGTCCGTCCCACTGATAGCTGTTGGTGCCCTTGTTCAAGGTCACCGGCTCGGTATAGATCGTCGCGCCGGCGGAGTTCTTGATCGTCACGGTCGCGGTCGCCGCCTCGGTCACCGTCGCCGACCAGTTCGCGGCGCCGTTTTCCAGAATGGCCGTCTCGCCGGCGGCTTCGACTTCCTTGCCGATATAGCTGACCACCGTCCCGAGATTGGACGCCGCCATGGTCGAGATCAGCGTCTCAAGATTCTTGTTGGTGGTGATCTGCTGCTCAACCGACGAAAACTGGGTGAGCTGATCGGTGAACTTGTCCGCATCCATCGGTTCGAGCGGATTCTGGTTCTTGATCTGCACCGTCAACAGTTCCAGGAACATGTCGTAGTTCTGGGCAAGCGCCTGTTCCGAAAGTCCCGTTTTCGACGTTGTCGCCGCGGTCGAGGAAGTGGTGCCTGTAACGTCCATCATCGTTCTCCCGGCTCTAAGCCAGTCTCAAAGCGTCGCGTCATACCCGGATATCGAGCCGTCCATCGGCCCGCGCCGACGAATAGACCGCCGACATCCGCTCGACTTCAACCGCATCCGCATCGCCCTCGGACGAGGCGAGGCCGCGTCCGCCGTTTCCGTCCTGCTGCGGCGTGTCGTCATTTCCCGAACGCAGCGAGAATTCGAGGCTGCCGCTGTCGGTCTTCAGCCCGGCCTGTTCCAGCGTGCGTTCCAGCGAGCGCTGATCGCGCGTGAACATGTCGAGGGTCTCGGAGCGCTCGACCACGAGGTGAGCCCGCACCGTGCCGTCGTCGCTGACCTTCAGCTTGACGTCGACGCGGCCGAGCTCCGGCGGATCGAGGCGAATTTCGAAGCGGCTGTCGCCGCGCGTCGCGAAACGGGCGATCTCGGCGGCGACACCGGTCGCAAGCGGCATGCCGCGCGGCACCGTCACCGACGGGCGCGCCTGCGCGAGCATCGACTCGCTGCCCGGTTTGAATTCGCTCTGCAGCAGGATCAGGCTGTCGCCAAAGTCCTTCACGCCGGCTGGCATCGGCGTGTCCGCCGTAACCGGAGCAGCAGCGGCCTGCGCCGTCGCGGCAGTCTTGGCTGCGGTCTGCGCGGCTGACGTGGCCGTCGACGACTGCGTGCCCGCAGCTGTCTTCGCGGCTACAGCCGTTTCAGCAGCCGTCGCGCTCGCCGTGCCGCCGATTGTCGGACGGGTCGTGTCTGCAGTCTCGCTCGAAGCCTGCTGACCCGAAGTGCCGGTCTGCGGCGCGGCCTCGCGGTTCGTCGCGGTCACAGCGGCTTTGTTGACGATTGTGTTCGTCGTCGGACCATCGGCGTCGGTATTCGTCGCGGATTCCGTGGCGGGCGCAGTCGCTGCCGGCTTCTGAGCCGCCCGCACCTGTACGCCCGGCGCCTGCGCGGCTTGCGCCTGGGTCGCCGTTGCCTGCGTCGCCTGGGCCTGCGTCGCCTGGGCCTGCGTGGCCTGGGCCTGCGTGGTCTGAGACGTCGTGAGGGTCGCGGTCTTCACCGCCGTTTCACTGTTGGCGGCATCGCCGGCGATGCGGCGCAACGAAGCAAGCAGATTGCCGAGCTTCGCCTCATCCGCCTTGCCGTCAGCCGGCACAGTCGCAGATGCGCCGGCCGTCGCCAGATCGGTCGCGACCGCACCGGTCGCAGTTCTCGCCTGCGCGCCACTCGCCGTCGTGTTCTCGACAGCACCCGTCACCGCAGCTGCGGTCGGATTACCCGTGCGGCCCGCAAGCGCGATGAGCTCCGGCAGGTCACCATTCTGCACCACGGCGTTGAGGCCCTGCTGCAGCCGGCGCACATCGGCGCCGATCACCTGGCGATCCGTTGCCGAACCGGCGCTCTGCGCGTCGATCTTGTCGAGAAGCGTCGTCAGAGTTGCGATGAGATCTTCCGTCGTCGGCGCCTCGCCCTCGGCCGGGGCCGTCGCTTCGCCGCCGGCCAGCGTCTGCAGCTGCTCGATCAGCTGCGCCAGCAACGCATTCACTTCCGCCGTGCCATCGCTCTCGGGCGCGGCATCGTCATCGCCCGACGGCGCCGTTGCAGCATCAACCGCCTCGGCGTCCGCATCCGTTCCGGTCACGTCAGTTGCGTCAGCCCCCGTGACAGACGGAGTCGGACCGACCGCGCCGACCACGGTTGCTTCCGGGGTCGTGGCCGCGGCAACCGTTTCCGCGTTGTCGTCTTCGCTAGAGGCCGTCGCATCGCTGTCGCCAACAGTCTCGGCGCCCTCGGTCGGGGCCGCCACGTCGCCGTCGGCGTCAGCAACCGTCTCCGTCGGCGCCGACTCGACGACCGGCGCCGTAACCACAGGCGCGTCCGTCTTGCCGTTCGCATCGTTGCCGGTCGCGGCGGTATCGTCGGCGACAGTGCCCGTCTCGGCAGCCGTCGCATTCGTCTCTTTCACCGGAGCGTCGTGCGCCGTCTTGCTTGCCTTGTCCGCAGCCGCAGCCCTGGTCTTGCCGTCCTGCTCCGCAACGGAGCGGGTCGCGTCCTCTTCCTGAAGCGCGGTCACGCCACGAGCATTCGCATCCCGCACGGCTGCCGCTGCCTCGCGCGCCTTTTCGGCTGCGTCGCTCTTAGCCGCCGCATTGTCCGCTGCCACCTGTTCCGCGCGCGACGCCTTGTCGGCACTCAAGGCCCGGTCCGCCGCACTGCGGTCAGCCGCCGCCCGCTCGGCGCGATCCGCGCTCGCGTCGCGACGGGTCCGCGTGCTGTCCGCATCTGTTGCTCTGGTGGAAGAAACGCGTTCGGAACGGCTGTCACGCGGCGGCGCATCGCGCGCCACCGGCGCATCGTTGGCCGGCAGGAAGCTCTCGAAACCGACACGGCCGTCGGCCTTCACCGCCGTCCCCGACAGCAGATCCGCCTTGCCGTAACTGTCCGTACGCAACGTCAAATCGATCACGATACACTGGCTCCCAAACGCGAACAGGCCTTAGTGGACCAAAGGATGCAATCCGGGGGCCAAGTCGCAGAAATAGAAAACAGCAATGTTTTCAGAGTGATATGAAACCGCCCATGGTCCCTCGCGAGCCGCCTGTGCGGGAAAGCCTTGCCTGCCCGGCAGAAGCTGCCCACCTCGATGTGGCGAAACCCGCCGCGACGACCTATAAAGACGGTTTGGAAGCGCTTGCCCACGAAGCCCACACGACGGGCGCGGACATGCGCACCGAAATTGGCCGCAAGACGAACCGAGCCGGTGCCTCCCGGAACGGTCGGATGGTGGTTTGGGCGTTTTCGAGGGATTGCATCCCCGCCGCCTTGTCCTGTTGAATCGAACGGTTCGGGACCGCGCGCGCTGGCCGCAGTCCCCGTGATGGTTGGAAGCGATGTTCGACACTCTCGATCTGCCCGGACGTCCTGAGGACACCCGCATCGTCGTCGCCATGTCTGGCGGCGTCGACTCGTCCGTTGCCGCGGGCCTGTTGAAGCGGGCAGGCTACGACGTCGTCGGCATCACGCTGCAGCTCTACGATCACGGCGAAGCGGTCCACCGCAAGGGCGCCTGCTGCGCCGGCCAGGACATCTACGACGCTCGCCGGGTCGCCGAGAAGCTCGGCATTCCCCATTACGTGCTCGACTACGAGGACCGTTTCCGCGAGGCCGTTATCGATCAGTTCGCCGCGAGCTATATCGCCGGCGAAACCCCGGTGCCCTGCGTTGCCTGCAATCAGACCGTCAAGTTCCACGACCTCTTGGACACCGCGCGCGACCTCGGCGCCGCGGCGCTCGCAACCGGCCACTATGTCCGCACCAAGACGGTCGGCAATCACCGTGCCCTGTTCCGTCCCGTCGACGACGAGCGCGACCAGAGCTATTTCCTTTTCGCAACCACGCAGGAGCAGCTCGACTTCCTGCGTTTCCCGCTCGGCAACATGTCGAAGGCGGAGACCCGCGAGGCGGCCCGCGAACTCGGCCTTGAGATCGCCGACAAGTCGGACAGCCAGGACATCTGCTTCGTCCCGACCGGGCGTTATTCGGAAGTCATCGAACGGCTGAAGCCGGGCGCAGCCGAAACCGGCGAGATCGTCCATGTCGACGGCCGCGTGCTCGGCCGCCATGACGGCATCATCCACTACACGATCGGCCAGCGCCGCGGCATCGGCGTCGCCGTCGGCGAGCCGCTCTATGTGGTCCATCTCGATGCCGACAATCACCGCGTCGTCGTCGGCCCGCGCGAAGCGCTGACGACGCGGCGGCTGTATCTGCGCGACACCAACTGGATCGGCGGCGGCACGCTTGCCGAGTTGCCCGACGGCGGTCTTGAGATTTACGCCCGCGTGCGCTCGACCCGCCCGCCGACGCCGGCGCTGCTCAGCGTCGAGGACGGTAACGTGATCGTCGAGCTGACCGAGGCCGAATACGGCGTCGCGCCGGGTCAGGCCTGCGTCTTCTACGATGCGCCCGAAGGCGTTGCCCGCGTGCTCGGCGGCGGCTGGATCGACCACGTCGGCCACACCTTCGAGACCGGCACGGCCGCAACGGGCCTCGGCGAGAGCGCAGCTCTGGCGCCCGGCGAATAACTCTCAGTCGGGTTCCCGGCTGGCCACGATTTCCGCAACCACCTCATCGATCGCCTTCGCCACCTCGGGCGAAGGCTCGGCGCCGGCCGTGAACTGCGCGCCCTCGATGCCGTAGACCATGACGGACGCCGGCAGGAAGTCGAGCGCCCGCGCCGTCTCGATTGCTTCGGCGACCCCGAAGGCATGGCTCGAATAGTGGAAGAGATCGGCCGGCAGCGTGTCGGCCTCAGCCTCGAAACGGCAAACCGTGCCCGGCTCAGCGCCCGAGCGCATCGCATCGATCACGACGACCGCGTCGCGGCCCTCGAAGGCCTCGATCAGATGCGCCCCATCGGCCTCGATCACGCGCGTCTCGAAGCCGTGCGCGGCAAGCCGTTCGGCAACGAGCGGCCCCGCCGCATCGTCGCCGCGCATCCGGTTGCCGACACCGACGATCAGCATGACCCCGTGCCCGTCATTCCCGCTCGATGGTGAGATCGAGGAAATGCGTCGCGCAAGAGATGCACGGATCGTAATTGCGGATCGTCTGCTCGCAGCGCCATTTCAGCGCCTCGTCGTCGAGATCGAGATTGGCGCCGACCACGCCGGCGAGATCGGTCTCGATCTGCGGCTGGTTCTGCGAGGTCGGCGGCACGATCACCGCGTTGAGGATGCGACCCTCATCGTCGAGTTCGTATTCGTGCCAGCAGATGCCGCGTGGCGCTTCCGTCACGCCGGCGCCCTTGCCGGCCCGCGGCTCGATGGCAACGCTCGGCTCGTCCGGCACTTCATAGGACTTGGCGATGCGCAGCGCTTCTTCGCAGGCGTAATAGGTCTCGACCATGCGAACAAGGATCGACAGGAACGGATTGTCGACCGTCGCGCCGAGCCCGATCTCCCGCGCCAGCCCCTGCGAGGCCGATGACAGCTGGGCGAAATTGTTGTTGTAGCGCGCGTTCGGACCGACCAGATAGGCCGAGCCATCGCGCATCCGCCCGTGCAGCGCGTTCGAATGCGCCACATGCTCCTCGAAGAAATGCTCCGGGAACGCTTGCACCTTGATGTCGAGCCCGCGATTGGAGACGAGATCGCCGGCCTGCAGCGGATACTCGGACGGGTGGCGCATCGACACGCAGGTGTAGTCGTAGGTGAAGTCCGGAAAGTCGAACCCGGCAAAAGCGCGCGCCAGCATGGCCGACGCTTCGAGCCCGAATTCAAGCTCCGGGATCAGCGCGCGGATATCGCGCTTCTTCGGCGCCGAATAGAAGCCGCCGACCTTCAGATTGACCGGGTGGATCGCCCGCCCGCCAACCGTCTCGAGGATCGTGTTTCCGAGCTTCTTCAGCCGCAGTGCAGCCTTGACGGCATCCGCGTTCTGTCGCGCAAAGGCAAACGCGTCCGGCATCTTGAGGAAGTCCGGCGCGTGCAGCATCGCCGCGTGCAGCACATGGCTTTCGATCCACTCGCCGCAATAGATCAGCCGCCGCAAATCCTCCAGCACCCCGTCGACGGTGACGCCGAGCGCGTCCTCCATCGCCTTCGAGGCGCCGAGCATATACGCGATCGGGCAGATACCGCAGATGCGCGCGGTTATGTCCGGCGCATCCGAATAGGGCCGGCCGCGCAACAGGGCCTCGAAGAACCGCGGCGGCTCGAAGATGCGGAACTTGATGTCCTCGATGACGTCGTCCTTGACGCGGACATAGAGCGCGCCCTCGCCCTCGACGCGCGCCAGCGCATCGACCTTGATCACCCGGCCCGGCCCGTCGACCGCCGGATTGCGGATTTCATGACCGGTCATGGCGTTCGGCCTCCCTGGCAAAGGCTTCGGCACCCGCGGTAAAGCCGCGGAACATTTCCGCAAGCCGCCGCTCCTCGACGCCGCAGCCGGTGGCAAAGCGGTCGGCGAGGCTTGCCGTATTCGGCGTCTCCTTCGGCCCGAAGCAGCCATAGCAGCCCCGGTTGGAGCTCGGGCAGAGATTGCCGCAGCCGGTATGGGTGACCGGACCGAGGCAGGGTTCGCCCTTGGCGACCATCACGCAGACCGTGCCGCGCATCTTGCATTCGATGCATTCCGAATGCGCCGGCGTCAGCGGCTGGCGGCCGGCAAGGAAGGCCGAGATCACCTCGAGCAGCTGATGCTTGTTGATCGGACAGCCGCGCAGTTCGAAATCGACCGTGATGTGGTCGGCGATCGGCGTCGAATTGGCCAGCGTGTCGATATATTCCGGGTGCGCGTAGACGGTGCGCACGAACTCGCCGACATCGCGCCCATTGCGCAGCGCCTGAATGCCACCCGCCGTCGCGCAAGCCCCGATTGCGATCACCACCGCCGACTGCTCGCGGATACGCTGCAGCCGCTCGAGGTCGTGCAGATTGGAGATCGATCCCTCGACCAGCGAAACGTCATAGGGGCCATCAACCTGCGCCCGCGTCGCCTCGAGGAACTCGGCGATCTCGATGGTTTCGGCGACCGGCAGCAACTCGTCCTCGCAGTCGAGCAGGCTGAGCTGACAGCCATCGCAGGAGGAGAACTTCCATACCGCCAGTTTCGGCTTGTCGGTCATCGTCACAACTCCCGCACCTGGTTGAGGTCGGCAATCTCGTCGTGCCGGAACACCGGCCCGTCGCGGCACACGAAGGCCCCGCCCCACTGACAGTGGCCACAGAAGCCGAGCGCGCATTTCATGCTGCGTTCCATCGACACGTAGATCTGGTTGTCGCGCAGACCGCGCTGCCGCAGCGCCTCGACCGAGAACCGCATCATCACTTCCGGGCCGCAGACCATCGCGGTCGCCGCCGTCGGATCGAACGCCGCCCCATCGATCAGCTTGGTGACAACGCCGACCCGGCCGAGCCAGCCGCCGGTCGCCCTATCGACGGTCGCGTCCACGTCCATCCAGAACGAACCGCGCCATTCATGCAGCAGCGGTTCGTAGAGCATGTCTTCCGGCGAACGCGCACCGTAGAGCACGATCACCCGGCCATAGCGACCGCGATTGTTGATCGCGTGGTAGATGGCAGGCCGCAGCGGTGCGAGACCGACGCCGCCGGCGACGAAGATGACGTCCTGCCCGGTCGCCTGTTCGACCGGCCAGGGCCGCCCGAACGGACCGCGCACGCCGATCACAGTGCCGGGACCGGCATTGCACAGCGCATCCGACACCTTGCCGACGGAGCGGATGGTGTGCACGAGCCGGCTCGGATCGGCCGGATCGCCGGAGATCGAGATCGCCGACTCGCCGACGCCGAACACGTAAAGCATGTTGAACTGGCCCGGTGCGAAAGCGAACGGCGCACCGTCCTCCGCGACGAGTTCTATCGTGACCGTATCGGATGTTTCCTCGACGCGATTGATCACCCGGAACGGGCGCGGCGTCATCGGGTCGAGGGCATGGCGGGTGCTCGCCGCCGCGTTTTGCCCAGCCATTATGATCGCGCCTCGGCCGCATAAAGATCCGCGAGCTGCAGCCGCGCCCCTTCGAGGCGCTTGGCGATCACCGGAATGAAGCGCCGCATCAACTGGTAGCCGACCTCGTGGTTCGCATCCATCTTGCCGCGCAGGCAGGTGGCATCGAAGGCAAGCGCGCGCACCAGCGTCACCGCGCGGGCATCGAAGCTCCAGCGATGCGGCGCGGTGATCCACGACCAGCCGAGCGCATCGCCCGGATGCAGCGTTTCGACCACCAGCGGATCGCGCGTCGGCACGTCGAGTTCGAGCGCGACGTCGCCATGGCGCAGGAAGAAGAACTTGTTCGCCTCGTCATGGGCGCGCGCCACATAGGACCCCGCCTCGAACACCACGTTGGAGGCGCAGCCGGCAAGCAGCGCGACGGTGGACTCATCGAATTCCTGGAAGAACGCCAGCTCCTTCAGGAGGGTCTCCATGTTTTGAAGCTCAACCATTGTTTCCTCCCTCGCTTGCCGCGGCGATTGCTGCCGTCTCTTCGACGATGTCGATTCCGACCGGACACCAGGTGATGCAGCGCCCACAGCCGACACAGCCCGATCGGTCGAACTGGTCATGCCAGAACGCCAGCTTGTGCATCATCCATTGCCGGTAGCGCGCCTTCGCCGAGCGGCGGATAGCCCCGCCGTGAATGTAGGAATAGTCGACGGTAAAACAGAAATCCCAGCGCCGCTCGCGGCTGGCTTTGGTCGCGGTCAGATCCGTGTGATCGACCGTCGTGGTGCAGAAGCAGGTCGGACAGACCGAGGTGCAGTTACCGCAGGCAAGGCAGCGCGCGGCAACATCGTCCCAATGCGGGTGCTCCCGGTTCGCCTTCAACAGCGGCTCGGCGTCGGAGCGCATCGTGCGCTGCTGGCTCGAGGCGACGGCGGCAAGGATCGTCTTGCGCCGGGATTCCCCGTCTCCGGGCGCCGGTTCAGGCGAGAGCCTGGTCAGCACCTCGGCGCCTTCCTCGCTGCCGGCCCGCGCCAGGAACCAGTGCGCGCCATCTTCGAAGATCTCGGTCAGCGCAATATCGTAACCCTCCTCGGCGCCGGGGCCGCTGTTCATTGATGAACAGAAACAGGTGTCGCCCGAGCGTGTGCACTCGACCGCGACGACGAAGGCGTTTTCGCGCCGCGCCTTGTAGGCGGGGTCGGCGTAGTCGCCATTGTCGAACACGTCGTCGAGGGCGGAGAGCGCATCGAGCTCGCAGGCCCGCGCCGCGAACAACGCCAGCCGCGTCGTATCAAGCGGCGGCTCGGTGACGACGAAGCCATCCTCGGTCTTCTCCGCCGTCCACAACACCTGATGCGGCGGCCACAGGAAGCGTTTGAAGCCCTGCGGCCCGAGCGTGTAGTCGAACAGCTTGCCGTCGCCGCGCTCGACGAGGCGGTAATGCCCGCCCGCCTGACGGTCGCTCAGACCGCGCGGCAGTTTCTCACCGGTTTCATATGTGGCAAGGACAATCGCCCCGTCTTCCGATCGTGGCGCGACGACCGAAAACCCGAGTTGCTGGAGGAGACGAAGGAGCCGGTCCGGCCCGTCCGCATCCAGCCGATAGAGGAGAGAACCCATGTGCATTGGCACCCGCTTTCGCTCTATGGCCTCGAACGGATTCCCGGCACCGGCTGTCCGCAAACTCGGACGCAATACAAAAAGCAAACAAACGAAAGAAGCGGTGAGAGGACGCCGCTCCAAGCCGGGATCGCTCTTGAACGCAACCACGATACCCGAAGTTTTGCGCTGCAACAATGATCCAACGCATGTCGGCCGGACAACTCGTCACGATATTCGCCGCGAAGGGTTCATCGCCGCCCTCACGGCAAATCAGAGCGATCCGTTTGCGACAAAACGCGAAGCAGCGGCGCAATCGAGCCGTCCGATTGACGGCACGCATGGACACACTGCGAAATAGCGGGAAGCCTGCAGGACATGCCTAGAATTGAATTTGAACCAAACGAACGTGTTTTCGTCACGATGCGAGACCACATAAGTAAGGACAACCGCAAGGGGCATTTGCGAACCTGATCGGGAGGACAAGGACACATGACACGTCGACCTCTAACCGCCTCTGCCACCGCCGCCCTCTTCCTCGCCAGCCTGATCGCACCGACCGCGGCCGCGACCTTCACGGCGCCGGCGCCGGAGAGCGTGACGCAATCATCCATCGAGAAAGTTCAGCTCCGCCGGGGCACGCCGACGCGGCAGGTCCGCAAGCGGCCACCGTCGGGACGGCCGGGTGCGGGCAGGCCCGGAAAACCGGGCAAACCCGGCTATGGCAAACCAGGAAAGCCTGGGAAACCGGGCAGGCCCGGCAAACCGCCCTACTATGGCGGCTATCCCGGCTACCCCTACCAGAAGCCCGGCTACCGCTATCACAATGGCTACTGGTACCCGCTGGCCGCGTTCGGCCTCAGCGCAGTAATCATCGGCGGCAACTATGCCGCCCAGCCGAAAGGGCTGAGCGCCGAGCATTACCGCTGGTGCGAGAACAAGTACAAATCCTATCGCGCCTCGGACAACAGCTATCAGCCCTTTGAAGGGCCGCGGAAACCGTGCATCTCGCCTTACTATTGAGGGCGCACCGCACTCCTTGAACAGCGATGCCCGGCATCTATGCCGGGCATCTTTATTTGTGCGCTTGAAGCGGTGAAAGCCGGCCGACTCAGATGGCCGGCGCGCCGGCCAGAACCCCTTCGAGCCAGGCAGCCGCTTCAAGAGCGCGGCGGTCCTTGCCGCGCGGCGCGACGATCTGCACCCCAAGCGGCAGTCCCCGACCGTTGGCAAGGCCCGGCACATTGACCGTCGGCGTTCCCATCAACGTCCACAGCCGGTTGAAAATCGACGAGCCGGTCGAGGCGAGGCCTTCCGGCGCCGCGCCCGGTGCAGACGGCGTCAGCAGCACGTCGACATCGGCGAAGGCTTCGCCGAGGGCGTGCCGCCCCTTGCCGGCCTGCGCCAGCGCGTGATCGTAATCTTCCGGCGCAATCGCCCGGCCGGCATCGAGCGTGTCGCGCAGGATGAGGCTGAGCGCTTCGCCGTGCCGGTCGCGCTCGAAGGCGAGCGCCTGATTGACCTCGTAGTCCTGGATCGTCTGATGCGCGGCAAAAGCATCGGAGAACGACCGCGCCAGCGTGACTTCGCGGATACTCGCGCCGGCCTTTTCCGCCAGCCGCGCCGCCGTCTCGACAGCCACCCGCATCTCGCCGGAGGCCTCGTGCCAGATATGGGTCTGGGCGATACCGATCCGCGGCGCCTTCAGCTCGGTCCCGTCGACGCGCAGATCGCGGCCGGTCAGCGCCGCGGCAAAGAACGCCGCGTCGGCAACGCCCGCCCCGAACAGACCCATCGTATCGAGGGTCCAGGAGAACGTCTTCATGCCGACCGTCGGCAGCATGGTGAAGGTCGGCTTGTAGCCGGCAACGCCGCAAAAACTCGCCGGCCTAATCACTGAGCCGCCGGTCTGGGTACCGATGGCAAGCGGCAGCATGCCGGCTGCCACCGCAGCCGCCGAGCCCGACGACGAGCCGCCCGGCGTATGCCCGGGAACACGCGGATTGCGCGTCTTGCCCGGCTGGAAAAAGGCGAATTCGGTGGTCACCGTCTTGCCGGCGACCACGCCGCCGGCGCGCTTCACCAGCGACACGATCGCCGCGTCGGTTGCCGGCTGGTTCTGCAGATAGATCGGCGAACCGCTGCGCGTCGGCAAATCCGCGGTGTCGATGATGTCCTTGACGCCGACCGGCAGGCCGAAGAGCGGACCCTCGGCCTTTTCCGCGTTGAACCGCGCGGCGTCGAGGTCCAGCGTTTCGAACGCTCCGATCAGCGACTCCTGGTCGTCGATGGCTGCCTTGCAGCGGTCGATGATGTCGGCAGCGGTTGCAGCCCCGGTTTCGATTTCACGCGCAAGCGCAACAGCAGACAGCATAGCGGACCTCCCGGCGCGACACGGACGTCGCATCTGTTTTCATTGAACGACGGAGTAAAACCGTCGCCGTCCCTCGGGAATACCCCCCTTTGCCGCCAAGAGAAAGCAAAACCGGCCGCGCATCGCTGCACGGCCGGCTTCGAATGTCGTCACTCCGGGAAGACGCCTAGCGCTTCTTTTCCGGATGCAGCGTCTTGCCGAGAATGTGGTCGTCGCCGCCAATCACATGGGCGCTCGAACCGACAATCAGCGGATCCGGCCCACGAACAACGGAGTAGTCCTTGTTCGGATAGGGCAGGGTCGACAGGAAGTGCTGCATGCAGTTCAGCCGCGCGCGCTTCTTGTCGTTCGACTTGATCACCGTCCACGGCGCATCGGCGGTGTCGGTGTAGAAGAACATCGCTTCCTTGGCCTCGGTGTAGTCTGACCACTTGTCGAGCGAGGCCTTGTCCACCGGCGACAGCTTCCACTGCTTCAGCGGATCATGCTCGCGCGAGGTGAAGCGGCGGCGCTGCTCTTCCTGCGTGACCGAGAACCAGTATTTGAACATGCGAATGCCCGAGCGGACCAGCATCCGCTCCAGATCCGGGCAGGTGCGCATGAACTCGAGATATTCGTTCGGCGTGCAGAAACCCATGACCCGTTCGACGCCCGCCCGGTTGTACCAGGAGCGGTCGAACATCACGATTTCGCCGTCGGCCGGCAGATGCTCGATATAGCGCTGGAAATACCACTGGGTCTTTTCGCGATCGGTCGGCTTGGGCAGCGCAACGACGCGCGCGGCACGCGGATTGAGGTGCTCCATGTAGCGCTTGATCGTACCGCCCTTGCCGGCCGCGTCACGGCCTTCGAACAGGAGCACGATCTTCTGGTTGGTCTCTTCGACCCAGCGCTGCACCTTGAGCAGCTCGACCTGCAGCGCGGCCTTCTGCTTCTCGTACGGCTCACGCCGCATCTTGGTCTTGTACGGATATTCGCCCGTCTCGAAGATGCGCTGGATCTCGTACGGATCGTGACGCATCTCGGCAAGCTGATGGGTAGCCACGCCGGGCTCCTCGGCTTTCTTGCCGTTCTTCTTCTTCGAGGGTTTCGCCTTCTTCGGCGCCGCATCGACCTCCTTGGCGATCGACTCCACCGCTGCCTCGATCTCGCTCGCCGCCGTCACGTCCTGCTCCGGCGCACGTTCTTCCGCGGTCGCCGCGGTATCGGCGCCCTCGATCGGATTGACCGTCTGTTCTGACTCCATGCTCTCCGTCCCCATCCTGAAAACATTGCCCTATCGCTAGCTTATCTGCTTAGACAGGCAATGATTTTTCTCAATAAAACGGAAATAAATCCGTATTTTGGATTCCGGCTATCCAAGCATGGTTAGGCATTCCTGAACCAGTGACAAAATGTCATGCAGATTCCGCAAGTATTTGCCATTTTGTCAGGTTAACAGTCAATGAACACTCACACCGCCGCAAACGGCGCGAGCTTGCTGCCGTCGATGAATCGGGTCCAGGAAAACGGCGCCGGATCGACCAGTGGCGTCGCCCCGCGCGCGATATCCGCCACCAGATGCCCCGCGCCCGGCCCGATGCCGAAGCCATGGCCGGAAAAGCCTGTCGCCAGAATGAGACCCGGAATGCTGTCGACCGGCCCGATCACCGGCACCGCGTCCGGCGTCACGTCGATGCCACCGGCCCAGCGCTCGACGATCTGCATCTCCTTGAACGCCGGATGAGCGCGCGCCAGTTTCTCCGCGAGGCTTTTGAGCCAGGCCGCTTCCGGCGCCGGATCGTAGGTCCTGACCGCCTCATAGGGGCCGGGCCGGTCGGTGCCGCCCGACAGGGTCCAGCCGAGCTCCTTGAGGAACGAGCCGCGCAAGCGCAGATGCATGCTGCCGATCTCACTTTTCAGACCGGGCAGGAAATCGAAGAAGAAACGGAAACTGTCCGGCACGATCTCGACCAGTTCGGCGTGGCTCGGCGCCAGCGAATAGCCGCCATCGAGCCGACGGCGGAACGAGAACCCGGGCCCCCAGACGCCACCGCCATAGACCTCCGGCAGCGGCGCGGTGCGCATCACCGAACCGAGCACCTTCAATTGCGGCAGGCGAAGCCCGAGCCGGCGCACGAAAAGCGACGACCACGCCCCACCGGCAACCACCACGGTCGACGCCTTGACCGTGCCTTTTTCCGTGACGACGCCGGACACCCGCCCGGCAGATGTCTCGACGCCGCGCACCGCGCAATTGGTAAAAACGCCACCGCCGTTTGCCTGCGCCGCGCGGGCCAGCGCCGGTGCTGCCATCGAGGGTTCGGCCCGCCCGTCGCTCGGCGTGTACAGCCCGCCGGCGAAACGCTGCGTCGCGCCGGGAATGAGGTCGGCCGCTTCTTTCGCACCAAGCAACCGCGTCTCGATCGGAAAGCCCTTGCCGACCTTCAGCCAGGCCTCGAATTCGGCAAGCTTCGCGTCCGTGTCGGCGAGATAGAGAATGCCCGACTGCCGGAACCCCGTCTCCATGCCGATCTCGGCATTGAGCCCACGCCACAGATCGAGCGAGGCAAGCATCAACGGGATCTCGCGCGGGTCGCGCCCCTGGCTGCGAACGAAACCCCAGTTGCGGCTCGATTGCTCGCCGCCGATCTCGCCTTTCTCGAACAGCGCCACGGGCACGCCTGCGCGCGCCAGATAGTAGGCCGCGGCCGCGCCGACGATGCCGCCGCCGACAATGGCGACGTCGACCGAGGACGGCAGCTTTTCCGATGAGGTGACGGGATCGAGGATGGGCATGACGAGGAACTCGCGAGAAGGATGAAGCGCCGACTATAGGAGCAAAGCCACCCCGCGAGGAATGCGATTTCGCCTCACCCAGCATGCGTCATGGCGCCATCCCGAAAGCCGGACAAGGCACCGTATCAGAGACGCCGCGTCAAAGCGTGTGCCCGTCGATCAGGATCACCTTCATGACGTCGATCGGGCTTGTCCCGTTCGCCTCGGCAAGCCCGCGCATGGTGTCCTCTGCTTTGGCCGCGATGTCGTTCGCCTTCAGCCGGGCAATCGCCGTCTCGAGTGCAACGCCGGTCATCACGGACACCTCGGCAAGCGACTTGCGTCCGACGCCCTTGCCGGCAAACCGCGCCTCGACGTCCGCGCCCGTCAGCGCCGCATCGCCAACCGGCGCCGGCTGTTCCTCGAACACCCGCATCACCGCATAGATGTCCTTCGGCGTGATGCCGTTCGCCCGCGCGATCTTCTCCAGCGACTCGTTCGGCCCCGCAAAGGCAATGCCCTTTTCCTTCAGCGCCGCCATCGCCTTGTCGACATCGATGTCCATCCGCTTCGACAGGCCGGCGAGCGAGAACTCCTCGGCATGGCCGAACGGCGGCTCGAGATCCTTCGTCACCCAGGCGTCCTTGGCGATCGTATTGAGATCGAGCACCCAGCTTGCCGGCGGCAGGTTGAAAACCGTCAGCGCAATCAGCGCCACCGTGATCGCCAACGACAGATAGACCTCGCGGGAGAACTCCAGATGCCCTTTCACCCGCTCGGCGAGGTACTTCTTGAACGGCTTCCAGTTGAAATAGAGGTGCAAGACGCCGGTCGCGATGAACAACCCGCCGAAGATCATGTGGACCGCCGCCCACTCTTCCTTTTCGAGTCCGGCCAGCACCCAATGCGTCCAATAGGCGATCCGCCCCTGCGGCACGATGTAAAGCACGATGCCGGTGACGGTCAGGACGACGAACGCCCAGGTGACGAGAAACGCCACCAGCGAGCGGAAACCCTGCTTGTTGCGGACCATGATGGGGTCACCCTTCGACGCGACTGTTCGCGGCGGAGTCTACGCCGCTTCGCACCGCAGCATAAGCCGGCACGCCGTCGCGCCGGATAAACCCATAGAGATCGCGGACCTTTCTTCGGCGAGGTTTACAAAGCGCAGTGCCGCAGCCCCCTCCGCTCCCCGACACCCCGGGCTTGACCCGGGGTCTATTGCCCCTTTCGGAGAGGCACCCCCCGTGGCGGCGCGCGTCACCGCCCCACTCACAACCGTATTTTCGCAGCGCCACGGCCAATGGATGCCGGATCCCGCGGCGTCGCCGCTTGTCCGGCATGACGACGGAGGGGTGAGGATGCCGGCGCCTCACCACCATCTCCCGTCATCCTCCGGCTTGACCGGAGGATCGGGCCACAACGAGGTAGGCAGTGGTGGGTTGGCATTAATAGCCGCGAAGGGCGCTGCAATTTACAGCGCCCGTGCGCAATGGAGGACGATCCTCCGGTCAAGCCGGAGGATGACGATGGGGAGTTGCGCGCCAGGAGCGCGCGAAGACCGCCCCTTGCCGACCACCCGCAATAGAAGGGTGCGCCTCCTCAGCCAGCCCCTACGCGGCCGTTTCCAGCAAGCGCCGCGCGATGACCTGCGCCTGAATTTCCGCCGCGCCCTCGAAGATGTTGAGGATGCGGGCGTCGCACAGGACGCGGCTGATCGGATATTCGAGCGCGAAGCCGTTGCCGCCGTGGATCTGCAGCGCGTTGTCGGCATTCGCCCAGGCGATGCGGGCGCCAAGCAGCTTGGCCATGCCGGCCTCGAGGTCGCAGCGCAGACCGGAATCCTTCTCGCGCGCCGAGAAATAGGTCATCTGGCGGGCGATCATGACTTCCACCGCCATCATCGCCAGCTTGTCGGCAACGCGCGGGAACGAGATCAGCGGCTTGCCGAACTGGATGCGCTCCTGCGCATAACGCAGGCCGAGATCGAGCGCCGACTGGGCTACGCCGGTGGCGCGCGCCGCGGTCTGGATGCGGGCCGATTCAAACGTCTGCATGAGCTGCTTGAAGCCCTGGCCTTCCTCGCCGCCGAGCAGGTTTTCGCCCTTCACCTCGAAGCCGTCGAAGCCGATCTCGAATTCCTTCATGCCGCGATAGCCGAGCACCTCGATCTCGCCGCCCGACATGCCGTCGGCCGGGAACGGGGTCTCGTCGTCGCCGCGCGGCTTTTCGGCCAAGAGCATGGAGAGGCCCTTGTAGCCGGGCTCGTCCGGATTGGTGCGCACCAAAAGCGTCATCAGGTCGGCGCGGACCGGATGGGTGATCCAGGTCTTGTTGCCGGTCACCTTGTAGACGTCGCCATCCTTGACCGCACGGGTCTTCAGGCTGGCGAGGTCGGAGCCGGTGTTCGGCTCGGTGAACACCGCCGTCGGCAGCACTTCGCCCGACGCGATCAGCGGCAGCCATTTCTGCTTCTGCTCTTCCGTACCGCCGCCGAGGATCAACTCGGCCGCGATTTCGGAACGCGTGCCGAGCGAGCCGACACCGATATAGGCCCGGCTCAACTCTTCCGAGACCACGCACATGGATTCCTTCGGCAGGCCGAGGCCGCCATATTCCTCCGGGATCGTCAGGCCGAAGACGCCGAGTTCGGCCATCTTGGCGACTACGTCGAGCGGGATGTAGTCGTTCTTCAGATGCCATTCATGGGCATGCGGCAGCACTTCGGCCTCGGCGAAGCGGCGCATTTCCTCACGGAACGCCTCGAAGGTCTCGTCGAGCGCGGCGTTGCCGATGGTCGTCGAACCTTCGGTGTGCTGCATCAGCTCGACCAGGCGGGCGCGCTTCGCCGGCGTGTTGCCATTGTCGAGGAACCACACGACCGCCTCGTTGCCGGCCAGCGACGTGACGTCCTCCGCGCCAAGACCGATGTCGGACGGGCGCACGATTTCGCCCTGGCTCATCGGAATGCCGCCGATGCACTGCGCCAGATATTCGCCAAAGGCGATCTCGACGATCAGCGCCTCGATCTCACCGTAAACGCCATGGTCGGCCAACCGGTCGACATAGCCGCGCATTTCCTTCAGCGATTCCACATAGGTCGCGAACCAGGCAAGGCCGTGTGTGGCGCGCTGCTCTTCCTCGACCTTGCGGCTTGAAATCCGACCATCGACGCGGACCCGCGCGGCAATGGCTGAGCGCGCCTTGTCCAGAAGCACCGTGAGCGCGGCAACGGCGCTTTCGGCGCGGGCGCCCAGCGTGGCGGCATCGAGAACGGTTTCGGTTTCAGCGGCACTCATGACATTTCATCCCCGGACTTGCGACAAAGCTGTTCTATCGATGGTTTATGATGCGGTGCACACTTTGGCAAATTGCCTGTTTGGCGCAATCCGCCTTTGGACGCATTCAGCTTTGTGAAAATGAGGTAAGCTGGCGCCTGAAGGGGTGATTTGACCCGCGGGGAGGGAAAACGGCGATGGCCATGCGAGCCTATGTCGCGGCGCGACGTATCCTCGCCGACGCGTTCGGCCATTTCTATAATGACGACGGCTGGGCGATTGCGAGCCACGTCGCGCTGACCTCGCTGATGGCGATGTTCCCGTTCCTGATCTTCGTCTCCGCGCTCGCCGCCATGACGATGGGCACCACCGAGCTTGCCGAGGAAGTCGCGCGCATCCTGCTCGAAACCCTGCCCGAACGCATCGCACTGTCGCTGGCGACCGAGATCCACACCGTGCTGACCGTGCCGCGCGGCGACCTTCTCACCGTCGGTATCCTGCTCGCCATCTGGTTCGCCTCGAACGGCGTCGAGGCGCTGCGCACCGCGCTCAACCGCGCCTACCGCATGAAGGAAACCCGCTCGGTCTTCCTGCTGCGTACCCAGAGCATCATCTTCGTACTGCTCGGCGCCGGCGGCGTGCTCGCGCTCGCCTTCCTCGTCGTGCTGGCCCCGCTCGGCTGGGCGACGGCGGTGAAATGGATGCCCTGGCTCGCCCCCTTCGCCGGCAAGTTCACCCTGGTGCGGATCGGCGCAGCCAGCGTCATCCTGCTTGTCGGCCTGTTTGTCAGCCACGGCTTTCTGCCGGCCGGGCGGCGCCCCATCACCCAGCTGTGGCCAGGCATTCTGGCAACGCTGGTGCTGTGGCTGATCGCTGGCGCGGTTTTCGGTGCCTATCTCGAGACCTTCGCCAACTACGTCTCGACCTATGCCGGCCTCGCCGGCGCCATGACCGCGCTGGTGTTCCTGTATCTGGTGGCCGCCCTGTTCATCCTCGGCGGCGAACTGAACGCCGCCATCCTGCGTTACCGGGCGGTGCGTGCCGGCATTCGCCGCATCGACTGGCAGAACGCGAAAGAAATCCCGGACGCGGAAGCCACTGCCGGCCCGACGCTCGATCCGACCATGAGCCAGGATGAGGATAGAGGTATCGAAAAGAAGGACTAGCCGGCCTTCGGCGCCCGCGCGACGACGGCGACCGCCACAGTCGTCACCGCCATGCCGGCGATCTGGATCCAGTTGAGCGTTTCGCCGAACAGACCCCAGGCGACCAGTGCGGTCAGCACCGGCACCAGATAGAACAGCGAAGCGACGCGCGACACCGCGCCCTTGCGGATCAGCATCATTAACAGCGTGATCGCGCCGATCGACAGAACCAGCACCAGCCAGGCGAGCGCGATGATGAACTCCGTCGTCCAGGTTATCTCGAAATTCTCGAAGATCAGCGCACCGATGCCGACGACCGAAACGCCGCCGACATATTGCAGCACCGCGCCAGTGCGCAGATCGATGCCGGTCGCGAAACGCTTCTGATAGAGCGTGCCAAGCGTGATCGACACCGTGCCGATCAGCACGGGAACGATGGTGCCAACAGAAATACCGGCGTCGGCGACGTTCAGCTTCGGCGCCAGCACGAGCGACACGCCGACAAGACCGATTGCAAGCCCGATCCACTCCTTGGCGCCGATCTTCTCGCCGAGCACCGGTCCCGCGGCAAAGGCCGTCAACAGCGGTTGCAGGCCGACGATCAGCGCCGCGACGCCCGCCGGCATACCCCGGTCGATGCCCCAGAAGACGCCGCCGAGATAGCAGCCGTGCACGAGCACGCCGACCACGACCGCATGAAACGCGGCTGCCCGGCTTTGCGGCCAGGGTGCGCGCAGCACCGCAGCAACGATAGCCATGAGAATGACGACGATGCCGAAGCGGACAGTGAGGAAGGAGAGCGGCTCAGACCAAGGCGCCCCCATGCGCGCGCCGATATAGCCCGTCGACCACAACAGGACGAAGACCACGGGAACGAGGCGTGACAGGAGGGACGAAGTCGGATCGGTCATAAGCCCGTCTACAGGGGCAAGGCCCGTCCGGCAACCGCCAATTGCGCGACCCCCCTATGCTTGTTTCGCGGCCTTTTCGAAGACGAGGAAAAGATTGTTCGACGGCATCTGCACGATATCGACGAGCGCAAGGCCGGCTGCCTGCGCAATCACGGTGACGACACCGGTGTCGCGCAGCCCCCAGGCCGGGTTCTGGCTTTTCAGCGACTGGTCGAAGCGGCGGTTGCTGTCGGCGGTATGATGGCCGTCGCGCATGAACGGCCCGTAGATCATCAGCCTCCCGCCCGGCGCCAGCCGACGCCCGGCACCCGCCGTGATGCCGCGCGTCACCACAAACGGCGAAATGTGCAGCACATTGACGACGAGGATGCCGGCGAGATCGCCCTCGACCGCCCCACCTGCCGCCTCCGTTTCGGCCCCTGGCCCCGCCGCCCAGTGCTCGGCCGCCGCATCGAGCTGCACCGCCTGACGGATATTGTCGAGGCCCGCATGAAGCCGCCACGCCTCGACGCTCTCCACGTGCTTCGGCTCATAGTCGGTCGGCCACCATGTGTTGGCGGAAAAGCGCTCGGCCAGCGCCACGACATGCTGGCCGGTGCCACTGCCGATCTCGAGCACATCGCCGCTGCGGCCGCCGAGCGCATCGGCCACAGCATCGCCGATCGGCTCGCGATTCCTGTGAAACGCGGCTCCATCGAGCCGCGCATCGTCGGCGTCGGTTCCGACCCGCTGCGTGAAACGGCATTCCGGTCCGGTCATGTCCGATCTCTCCTTCGCGCCTGTGGGAGGCACACACCGCCCGCCTCCATTCCAGTCCAGAGCAACGGGCGCCCGCGCGCGCCCTGCCGGGCCGCATACCGCAAATAGAGTATGCGGAAAACTGCGTAGCTTTCTAGCATCTTCCCATAGGGGAGAAAAATGGCGGCCATCTGCGAATCATATTTGTTTTTCAGGGCTTTTCGAGCAAGCGAACAAAATGTGATGCGCATCACAACGGCATTCCGGCGGCCGTTCTAATCTTCAATCATCAACAACGGAAACGGCGCTGGGGCGCCGGCGACATTCAAGGAGCAAGGCAATGTTCAAGAAAGCCACCTTCGCCGCCATCGCTTTGGCGATCGCGACCACCACCCTCGCCTCGGGCTCGGCCTATGCCGGCAAGTACAACGACAAATTCCTCGACGTGCAGCGCATGCTCGATGACGAAGAGACCGGCGGCCCGGTCCTCGAGGGCGGCGTTGCCCCGGGTCAGACCCGCCACCGCGTCTGCCAGAACCTCGAGACCCCGGCCTACGACCGCTACGGCAACGAGATCGTGGTGATGAAGAAGACCTGCTGGTTCCAGTAAGAGCCGGCGACCAAGAATACCAACGATGCGAGGGCGGATACCCTTCGTCTTTCGCTTCGGACCCGGCCGGCATCATATCGTCGCCCCCCGGTGCCGGTCGGGTCACCTCTTCAACGAATTCCCACGGCGGCGCCTCACCGATTGCGTGCCGCCGATCCCGGGAACCTTTCGACGCGATGGCGGATAACCTTCGTCTTTCGCCTCGGACCCGGCCGGCATCTTTATCGTCGCCCCCCGGTGCCGGTCGGGTCACCTCTTCACAGAATTCCCACGGCGGTGCCGCCACGACGGCGCGCCGCCACTCCGGGAGCCTCTCGACGCGAGGGCGGATAACCTTCGTCTTTCGCTTCGGACCCGGCCGGCATCATATCGTCGCCCCCCGGTGCCGGCCGGGTTTTCCCGCTTCTTCCCGTTCCGCATACCTGCCAATCTTTCCTTTGCACCCGGCAATCGGCGCACCGCGTCGGGCCGCGTCACAAAGCCATGTCGCCATCAACCCCTCGAAGGTCGCAATTTGATCAGCGAGCGGTAGGATTGGCGGGCATTTTTGGCCAAAGATCGCGGAACCCGAACATCGCGGAACCGGGCCGCCGATCAGCAGAATTCGGACAGGGAGTGGAAGTCATGAAATCCCATGCGCGGGTCGTCGTCATCGGCGGCGGTGTCGTCGGCGTCTCGACGCTCTATCACCTCACCAAGAAGGGGTGGTCCGACGTCGTCCTGATCGAACGCAAGGAACTGACCTCCGGCTAGACCTGGCATGCCGCCGGTCTGCTGCCGCTGTTCAACATGAGCTACTCGGTCGGCCAGATCCATAAATACTCGGTCGCGCTCTACGAGACGCTCGGCGAGGAAACCGGCATGAACGCCGGCCTCTCGCAGGTCTCCAATATCCGCCTCGCCCGAACCAAGACCCGGATGGACGAGTACCACTATTATGCCGGCGTCGCCGAGACCATCGGCGTCGACGTCAAATTCCTCACCCCCGACGAGATCAAGGAAATCTGGCCGCTGTGCGAGACCGATGATCTTTTGGGCGCCATCCAGCACCCGCGCGACGGCTACATCCAGCCTGCCGACCTGACCCAGGCGCTGGCCCGCGGCGCGCGCAACGGCGGCGCCGAGATCTACCGCTTCACCACCGTCACCGGCATCGAGCAGCAGCCGAACGGCGAATGGGTCGTTCACACCGACAAGGGCGACATCACCTGCGAGCATGTCGTGACGGCAACCGGCAACTTCGCCCGCCAGACCGGCGAGATGGTCGGCCTCGACATCCCGGTGATCCAGGTCGAGCACCAGTTCATCGTCACCGAGCCGCACCCCGAAATCCTCAAGCGCCAGGAACAGGGCCTGCCGGAAATGGGCGTCCTGCGCGAATCCGATTCCTCCTGGTACATGCGCGAGGAAAATGGCGGCCTGCTGCTTGGCCCCTACGAGGTCGGCGCGCCCTGCTGCTACGTCGACGGCCCGGCCGAGGATTGCGAATACGAGCTGTTCCAGGAAGACCTCGACCGCCTCGCCCCGCACATCGAGACGGCGATGGCCCGCGTGCCGGCCTTCGGCGAGGTCGGCGTCAAGGAAGTCTACAACGGCGCCATCTGCTACACGCCGGACGGCTCGCCGATCATCGGCCCGGCCTGGGACCTGAAGAATTTCTGGATCAATGAAGGCCACTCGTTCGGCATCACGGCGGCCGGCGGCGCCGGCTGGCAGCTTGCCGAATGGATCGTCGAGGGCGAGCCCTCCATCGACATGATGGGCGTCGACCCGCGCCGCTTCGGCCCCTACGCCGCGCGCGGCTATCTGCGCCAGAAGAACGAAGAGGCCTACCGCAACGTCTTCACGCTGCACTACCCGGACGAGGAACGCAGCGCCGCCCGCCCGCTGAAACGCGCACCCTGCTACGACCGCATGGCAGCGCTTGGCGCCGTGTTCGGCTCCGTCTATGGCTGGGAGCGGCCGAACTGGTTCGCGCCGGAAGGCTACGAAGTGCCGGCCGAGGAACTCGACGTCGACGACGTCATTACCAACCACAATCACGCCCCCGCCGACCACACCGGCAAGGTGCGCGAACGCTGGTCGTTCCGCCGCTCGAACTACTTCGAATTCGTCGGCGCCGAATGCCGCCACGTTCATGAAAAGGTCGGCATTCTCGACATGTCGGCCTTCGCCAAATGCGAGATCGTCGGCCCGGGCGCCGAAGCCTGGCTCGAAAGTCTCGTTGCCAACCGCATTCCGAAGAAGGTCGGCCGCGTCGGTCTCTGCCACATGCTGACGAGCCGCGGCGGCGTGCGTGCCGAGTTCACCATCTACAAGGAAGCCCCGAACCGCTACTACCTGGTCTCGGCCGGTGCCTTCGAGCGCCACGATCACGACTATCTGGAAAAGGCGCTGCCGGCAGACGGCTCGGTGCGCATGCACCGCACCACCTCGCAATACGGCGTGCTGGTCATCGCCGGCCCGCGGTCGCGCGAACTGTTGCAGAAGCTGACCGACACCGATCTGTCGCACGGCGCCTTCCCGTGGCTGTCGGGCAAGACGATCAGCATCGGACACGCCCAGGCCAAGACGCTGCGCGTCAATTTCGTCGGCGAACTCGGCTTCGAACTGCATCACCCGATCGAGATGCAGAACACCATCTTCGACCTCGTCATGGAGGCCGGCGCCGAATTCGACATCAAGCCGTTCGGCATCCGCGCCATGGATTCCATGCGCCTTGAGAAGTCCTACCGCCTGATCCCGCGCGAATTGTCGATCGAATACACCGCCTTCGATTCCGGACTCGACCGTTTCGTGCGGCTCGACAAGGACGACTTCATCGGCCGCGACGCGCTGGTGGCCGACAAGGAAGCCGGTCCGAAATGGCAGTTCGTCACCATGGAAGTGCACGGCATCACCGACGTCGACCCGCGCGGCTCGGAACCGATCTATCACGACGGCAAGCTCGTCGGCCGCGCCACCTCGGGCGGCTATGGCTGGCGTCTCGGCAAGTCGCTGGCGCTCGCCATGGTGCCGCCGGCGCTGTCCGCCGAAGGCACCGAACTGCAGATCAAGATCCTCGGCGAGCTCTACAAGACGACGGTCATTCCCGAGAGCCCGTTCGACCCGGAAAACGCCCGCCTGCGGAGCTAATCCCCTCGCTCGCCGGGCAATCAGTTCATATATGAGACGAGGGCAGGACGTTCCTGCCCTCGCGTATTTTCTTGCGAGGCCGTCATGTCTCTCTTCGAAACCCTGCTTGCCGAACGCCGCATCCTCTTGGCCGACGGCGCCACCGGCACCAACTTCTTCGCCATGGGGCTGGAAGCCGGCGAAGCGCCCGACGTCTGGAACGTCGAGGCGCCGGAGAAAGTGCTCGCCCTGCACCGCGCCTTTGTCGAGGCGGGCTCCGACATCATCCTCACCAACACCTTCGGCGCCAACCGCCACCGGTTGAAGCTGCACGGACTGGAAGATCGCGTCGTCGATCTCAACGAACAGGCCGCCCGTCTCGCCCGCGCCGAGGCTGAAGCCGCAGGCCGCCCGGTCGTGGTTGCCGGCTCGGTCGGCCCGACCGGCGAATTGTTCGAACCGCTTGGCTCCCTTTCCTATGACGGCGCGGTCGACGCCTTCGCCGAACAGATTGAAGGCCTTGCCGCCGGCGGCGTCGATATCGTCTGGATCGAGACCATGTCGGCGCCGGAAGAAATGCGCGCCGCAGCCGCAGCCGCCACCCGTTGCGGCATGCCCTATACGCTGACGGCAAGTTTCGACACCGCTGGCCGCACCATGATGGGGCTAGCGCCAGCCGCGCTCGACACGCTCGCCGAAACGCTCGAGCCGCACCCGGCCGCCTTCGGCGCCAATTGCGGCGTCGGCGCCTCCGATCTGCTGGTCTCGGTGCTCGCCATGACCGAAGCCGACCCGCAAGCGATCGTCATCGCCAAGGCCAATTGCGGCGTGCCGCATTTCGAGGGTGAAAACATCGTCTATTCCGGCACGCCGGAACTGATGGCCGACTATGTGCGGCTTGCCGCCGACTCCGGCGCCCGCATCATCGGCGGCTGCTGCGGCACCTCGCCGGAACATGTCGCGGCGATGCGCGTCGCCCTCGACGAGTATCTCACCAATGAGGGCGCCGACCGCCCGCGGCCGGATCAGGACAGCATCGTCGCACGCATCGGGCCGCTGGTATCGCCGCCGAAGGAAGCCGGCGAACCGCGCACGCGAACGCGCCGCCGACGCTCCTGATGGGCCGGTTTTCCAGTGCCCTGCAAAGAGAATTGTCTGGCCACGTCGCTCAACGTCGCAGCCAGACAAAATAGAACGCAAAAAAACTCGTAGATTTTCCGGAGATCGGCGGTTGTTCCGGACCGATCATGCTTTGGATCGCGCCAGATGCCGCGCCAGCCGGATATCAGGTCATGGAACTGAAGACCGCTCTTCTTGACACCGCAATGCCCGCCGACCTCGCCGGCCAGCTTGCCTACCAGCCGACACAGCAGGACATGATCCGCCAGTTGGCGGCGTCATCGTCTTTCGAACTGGCGCCGGTCGCCGCCGCCAAGATCCCGTTCTTTTCCGACATCATGACCGCCGGCACGGAAGTGTTCCTGCCGCTGCTGCCGGGCGCCTCGCTCGCCGACACCATTCCGCTCGCCGTCCGGCTTGCCCAGGACGGCATGCGCCCTGTTCCGCATCTCGCCGCCCGCCGCCTGTCCGGCTTCTCCGAACTCGACGACACGCTCGCCCGGCTGCGCGAATGCGCCGATGTGCGCGACGTGCTGATCATCGCCGGCGATCCCGGGATGCCCGCCGGGCCGTTCGCCAACAGCCTCGACGTGCTGGAGAGCGGGTTGCTGGAGCGCCACGGCATCGAGCGTGCCTTCGTCGCCGGCCATCCCGAGCCGAACCCGGCGATCCCGAGCGACGTCGCCCGCGACTTCCTGCTGATGAAGAACACCTTCGCGCGCGAAACCGGTATCGCGGTCGAGATCGTCACGCAGTTCTCCTTCTCCGCCCGCACCATCCTCGCCTGGGAGCGCGAAATGCGCGACGCCGGCAACACGCTGCCGATCCGCGTCGGCCTCGCCGGCCCGACCAAGCCGGCAACGCTGATCAAGTTCGCCGCCATGTGCGGCGTGCGGGCCTCCGCCGGGTTTGCGGCAAAGAGCGGCCTGAAGCTGACCAAGCTGGCGTCCGAACGCGCGCCCGACGACGTCATCGCCCCGCTCGCGGAAGCCCTCGTCGCCGACCCGCTGTCGCGCATCACCGGCCTGCACCTGTTCACCTTCGGCGGGTTCGCGAAGTCCGCCGCCTGGGCGTCGGCCGTTGCCGAAAACCGCTTCCAGATGAAGCGGAACGGATCGGCCTTTTCCGTCGATCTGGGCTGAAACTTCCCGACTGGCTGCTAGCTGATCAGATCGGGAGCCGTGCTGCCGCCGGCCTGACGCCGGTCTGCCTGCGGCGAACGGCCATAGAGCTCGCGGTAGCATTTGGAGAAATGCGACGCCGAGACGAAGCCACACGCAATCGCCACCTCGACGATCGACATATCAGACTGCAGCAACAGGTGGCGCGCCCGATCGAGCCTGAGATCGAGATAATAACGCGCCGGCGAGCGACCAAGAAGCTGACGGAACAGCCGTTCCACATGGCGCCGCGACAGCCCCGTCTTATCGGCGATCTGCGCAAGCGTCAGCGGCTCGGCGAGATGGCTTTCCATCAGCTCGATCATCGCCAGAAGCTTCGAATTGTGCACGCCGACCCGGGCGTTGAGCGGCAGCCGCTGGCGGTCCTGCGGCTTGCGCACCCGGTCGATGATGCACTGCTCGCTGACCCGTTCGGCAACCGCCGGGCCGAGTTGCTCACCGACCAGATGCAGCATCATGTCGATCGCCGCGGTGCCGCCGGCGCAGGTGTAGATATTGTCCTCGACCTCGAACAGATCCGCCTGCACTTCCACATCCGGGAAGGTCTCGGCGAAGGAGGGCAGCGTCTCCCAGTGAATCGCGCAGCGCCGGTCTTCCAGAAGTCCCGCGCGCGCCAGAAGCCACGCACTGGTGCACATGCCGCCGATCGGCACCCCTTGCCCATGCAGTCTGCGCAGATAGCCGAACAGATCGGCGCTCGATAACCGTTCAACCGTCACGCCGGAGCAGACAAGCACCATGTCGGGTCTGTGAAAGCCGAGCCGCCCGGTCTTCAGATCGGCAAGCGACCCGTCGGGAACGACGCTGAGCCCGTTCGAGGCCTTCACCGGCTGGCCGTCGAGCGTGACCACCGACCAGGAATAGGCTTCCTTCTTCAGAACGCGGTTGGCCATGCGCAACGGCTCGACCGCCGACGAGAACGCCATAAGGGTGAAATCGGGGATGAGAATGAAGACGAAATGCCGAACCGGTTCGATGCCGCCCGTCTGCGTTGCCGCGTTCTTGTCGCCTGCCGCCATGCGCGTCGTTCCGCCCGCCGTCGATTGCCCCGCGCAATCGCCTCGCCACTCACCGGCTCCCCTGGCCCGCGCGCCACGGTGAAGCAGTGCCAACCGGCACACTAGCGGGCGATATGACGCGAGGGCAATACATATGTCGCAGCTTCGACATCATCGTTGCACGCTCGAGGGTATATCATTTTTGGTGTGTATCTCTTTTAAACAACTATTGATTGTTTCGCTGCATCTGGTCGATAGTCAGGAACGACGATCACGGCCGCTAGGCGCGATAATTCGAGGTGCAGCGATGGCTCACGCAATCAGACTGGTCAATCCAACCACCGGCGTTGTGAAGACAGGGTATTACGGCTTCAGTTGGACGAGCTTTTTCTTCGGAGGCATTCCGGCGATTTTCCGTGGCGATCTCGGCGTCGGGATCGGCATCACCATTGCCTCGATCTTGTTTTCGCTGATTTCCGCCGGCGTCCTCGGCATCGTCATCAACATCGTCTGGGCATTTATCTACAACAAGAAATACACCACCGAGCTCCTGCAGGCCGGCTTCCGCATGGAGGATCAGCCGGAAGTCATGAGTTCGGCAAAAGCCGCTCTCAATGTGATCTGAACGGCCTTAACCGCTTTCGAAAAATCCGCGCGCATCGCGCGGAAAGCGCCTCGGGCAAGCGATCCGGCTGCCCGCGCGCAACACGTTTGCGGCTCCTCTCCCCTCGCCCCCTTTCGTCCCGCCCCTGTCGCAGATAAGACAGGTTTGGTCGACCAAAGCCGAGATCGGCTCGGGTTTCGTCGTCATGGTCGGCACGGATCGAACAGCCGTCCGGCACGACAGCCCGGCACGACAGCGAGGAGAGGGTCATGGCATCAGGCGCCGCCGAAAAACCGCAGTCCGACATCGAGATTGCGCGCGCCGCGAAGAAGAAGCCGATCTGGGAGATTGGCGAGAATCTCGGCATCGACAGCGACCACCTCATTCCCTTCGGCCACGACAAGGCCAAGGTGAGCGCCGATTTCATCGCCTCGCTCGACGGCCGCCCTGACGGCAAGCTCATTCTCGTCACCGCGATCAGCCCGACGCCCGCCGGCGAAGGCAAGACGACGACAACGGTCGGCCTCGGCGACGGCCTCAACCGTATCGGCAAGAAGGCGATGATCTGCCTGCGCGAGCCCTCGCTTGGCCCCTGCTTCGGCATGAAGGGCGGCGCGGCCGGCGGCGGCCATGCCCAGGTCGTGCCGATGGAAGACATCAACCTGCATTTCACCGGCGACTTCCACGCCATCACCGCCGCGCACAATTTGCTCGCCGCGATGATCGACAACCACATCCACTGGGGCAACGAACTCGGCATCGACCCGCGCCGGGTGACCTGGCGCCGCGTGATGGACATGAACGACCGCTCGCTGCGCCAGATCGTGTCCGCGCTTGGCGGCGTCGCCAACGGCTATCCGCGCGAGGCCGGTTTCGACATCACGGTCGCCTCCGAGATCATGGCGATCCTGTGCCTGTCGCGCGACCTCGCCGACCTGCAGGAGCGGCTCGGCAACATCGTCGTCGGCGCCCGCAGCGACAAGACGCCGGTCACCTGCCGCGACATCAAGGCCGACGGCGCCATGACCGTGCTGTTGCAGCAGGCCATGCAGCCGAACCTCGTTCAGACGCTGGAAAACAACCCCGCCTTCATCCATGGCGGCCCGTTTGCCAACATCGCCCATGGCTGCAACTCTTTGGTCGCGACGAAGACAGCGCTGAAACTCGCCGACTACGTCGTCACCGAAGCCGGCTTCGGCGCTGACCTCGGCGCTGAAAAGTTCTTCGACATCAAGTGCCGCAAGGGCGACCTGAAGCCCGATGCCGCCGTCATCGTCGCCACCATCCGCGCACTGAAGATGAACGGCGGCGTCGCGAGAGCCGACCTCGGCCCCGAGAACGTCGAAGCGGTCGTCGCCGGCTGCGAGAACCTCGGCCGCCACATCGCCAATGTGAAGCAGTTCGGCGTGCCGGTCGTCGTCGCCATCAACCATTTCAGCGCCGACACCGAAGCCGAAATCGAGGCGGTGAAGACCTATTGCGAGGAACACAGCGCGGAAGCGATCCTGTGCCGCCACTGGGCCGACGGCTCGGCCGGCACCGAAGATCTCGCCCGCCGGGTGGCCGAAATCGCCGATTCCGGCGCTGCCCAGTTCGCCCCGCTCTACAACGACAAGATGGGCCTGTTCGCCAAGATCGAGGACATCGCCACCCGCATCTACCGCGCCAGCGAAGTGCTCGCCGACAAGAAGATCCGCGACCAGCTGCGCGCCTGGGAGGAGCAGGGCCACGGCGATTTGCCGATCTGCATGGCCAAGACCCAGTACAGCTTCTCGACCGACCCGAACCTGCGCGGCGCCCCGACCGGCCACGGCGTGCCGATCCGCGAGGTCCGACTTTCCGCCGGCGCCGGCTTCATCGTCGTCATCTGCGGGGAGATCATGACCATGCCCGGCCTGCCGCGGCACCCGTCCGCCGAAGCGATCGGCCTCGACGCCGACGGCCAGATCGAAGGCCTGTTCTGACCTCTCTGCGAGGGGCCAACAGAAGGCCGCTTCCTTTGCAAACATCTGACAACGCCCCGGCCTCTCCGCCGGGGCGTTTTCGGTTGTCGGGATTGACATAACTAGAAAACTGGTTTTATAGATATATCGGACTGGAACTACGGACTGATGTGATGCCGCGACTGACCGAAGACACCGCCGCCGACGCGCTTGCCGCTCTGGGCAACCGGACCCGCCTGCGCCTGTTCCGCGTGCTGGTGAAGGCCGGCCGCGGCGGTATGAATGTCGGCGACCTTCAGAAGCGCCTCTCAATTCCGGCCTCCACGCTCGCCCATCATCTGGCGAGCCTGCACCGGGCAGAGCTTATCACCCAGGAAAGGCAGGGCCGCGAAGTGATCAGCGTCGCCGACTATGACGCGATCCAGACCCTCAGCGCGTTTCTCGTCGAGGAATGCTGCTGTGGCTTCGCCGACGATGCGGTCGACGACGTCGCCTGAAAATTTTTTGCGCAAATACACCGATAAAACCGGTGATATCGAAATAAGGAAGAACAGCATGGCGAATGAACGGGTTGAACGCGCGGGCGTGTTGTCGTCCCTGCCGAAGATCGATCGGGTCTGGGTGTTCCTCGCTCTTGCCTTCGCCGTGCTGGCGGCGATCGACTCCACCCAGGCGGCAAAGTCGATCGAGTTCACCATTCGCGCGCTGATCGGCGTGTCGCCCTTCCTGCTGCTTTCGATCGGCGTTGCGGCCTACGCCAAGGCCTCGGGCGCCGACAATCTGATCGCCCGCGCCTTTTCCGGCCACCCGGCCTGGATGATCGTCGCCGCCTCGCTGATGGGCGCCCTGTCGCCGTTCTGCTCCTGCGGCGTCATTCCGCTGATCGCGGCACTGCTGTCGATGGGCGTGCCGCTACCCGCCGTGATGGCCTTCTGGCTCGCCTCGCCGATCATGGATCCGTCCATGTTCGTGCTGACCGTCGGCACGCTTGGCACCACTTTCGCGCTCTTCAAGACCTTCGCGGCCGTCGCCATGGGCATGATCGGCGGCTACGGCACCTGGGCCCTGCTGTCGTCCGGCGCGTTCGCGACCCCGCTGCGCGAAGGCGTCGGCAATGGCGGCTGCGGCGCCTCCGCCGTGCGCAATCCGAGCGAAGTGCACTGGCAGTTCTGGAACGAACCGGACCGCCGCACGAAATTCCGCCAGAACGCCCTGCAGAATCTCAATTTCCTCGGCAAATGGCTGACCCTCGCCTTCTTCCTCGAAAGCCTCATGGTCGCCTATGTGCCCGCCGACATGGTCGTGTCTCTGGTCGGCGGCGAGAGCATCATGCCGATCATCCTCGCCACCCTCGTCGGCGTGCCGGCCTATCTGAACGGCTATGCCGCCTTGCCGCTGGTCTCCGGGCTGATCGATCAGGGCATGGCGCCCGGCGCCGGCATGGCGTTCCTGCTGGCCGGCGGCGTGACCTCGATCCCAGCCGCGATCGCCGTCTTCGCACTCGCCCGGCTGCCGGTGTTTCTCACCTATCTGGCGTTCGCGCTGATCGGCTCGCTGGCGCTCGGATTGCTGTTCAACGCCATGGCATAACCGGCACGGCGCGGCGCAACGTCACCTCGATCCGCCGCGCCTTTCCCGCCAATGTCGCAATCGGAAACGTCAATGTCCTCTTGCGGCTCGATTTGACGGCAGTTAGGCGCTAGCCTGCGATTTCCAGTGCTGGCATGACGCCGGCAATCTTCCGTCTGATCGAGGGTGGGCCGCATGGCCGAATATTCGCTTTTCTCTTTGCTGCGTGAGGGGTTGCGGGGACATACCGGGTGGCAGCCCGCCTGGCGCGCGCCGGAACCCAAGGCCTCCTACGATGCCGTCATCATCGGCGGCGGCGGACATGGGCTCGCAACCGCCTATTATCTCGCCAAGGAACACGGCATGACCGACATCGCCGTGATCGAAAAGGGCTGGATCGGCGGCGGCAATGCCGGGCGCAACACCACGATCATCCGCTCTAACTATCTCTACGACGAATCGGCCGCGATCTACGACCACGCGCTGGACCTTTGGAAGACGCTTGCCCAGGAACTCAACTACAACATCATGATGAGCCATCGCGGCGTCCTCAACCTCGCCCATGACGAGGGCGAGGCGCGCCAGTTGAAGCGGCGCGTCGAGGCCAACCGGCTGAACGGCGTCGACGCCGAATGGCTCGACCCCAAGCAGGTCAAGGAATTCTGCCCGATCCTCAACATCTCGCCGGACATCCGCTATCCGGTGATCGGTGCCACCCTGCAGCGCTCCGGCGGCACCAATCGCCACGACGGCGTCGTCTGGGGCTATGCCCGCGCCGCCGACAAGCTTGGCGTCGACGTCATCCAGAACTGCGAAGTCACCGGGCTGAAGATCGAGGAAGGACGCGTCACCGGTCTGGAGACGACGCGCGGCACGATCCACACGCCGAAGATCGCCAGCGTCACCGCCGGCCACACCAGCGTCGTCGCGAAGATGGCCGGCATCCGCCTGCCGATCGAGAGCCACCCGCTGCAGGCGCTGGTTTCCGAACCGCTCAAACCCGTGAACCCCTGCGTCGTCATGTCGAACGCGGTGCACGCCTATTGCTCGCAGTCGGACAAGGGCGAACTCGTCATCGGCGCCGGCATCGACGCGCATCTGAGCTACACCCAGCGCGGTTCGCTCGACATCATCGAGCATCAGATGGGGTCGATGATCGAGATGTTCCCGATCTTCTCGCGGCTCAGAATGATGCGCCAATGGGGCGGTATCGTCGACGTCTGCCCGGATGCGAGCCCGATCATCACCAAGACGCCGGTGAAGGGTTTCTACGTCAATGGCGGCTGGGGCACCGGCGGCTGGAAGGCGACGCCCGGCTCCGGCCACGTCTTCGCCGACCTTATCGCCAATGACGAGCCGAACGCCATTGCAGCGCCCTTCACCCTCGACCGCTTCTATTCCGGCGCCCTCGTCGCCGAGCACGGCGCCGCCGCCGTCGCACACTAGGGAACAGCCCGCCATGTTTGTCATCACCTGCCCCTATTGCGGCCCGCGCGACCAGACCGAGTTCGCCTATGCCGGCGAAGCGCATATCGCCCGTCCGAAAGAGCCCGAAAAGCTCAGCGACGAGGAATGGGCCGACTTCGTCTTCCTGCGCACAAACACCAAGGGCGTGTTCGCCGAGCGCTGGAACCACGCCGCCGGCTGCCGGCGCTACTTCAACGCGCTGCGCAACACCGCGACCGACGAATTCCTCGCCGTCTACGAAATGGGTGCCAAACCGCCGGCGATCGACGCCGCGAACCCGGCGACGCCCTGCGGCGAACTGATCGGCTCCGGCAACGACGCCGTGAAGATCGAAAGCACCCGGACGATCGCCGACGCCGCCCCCAAGGCTCCGACCGGCATCATGGGAGAGGGCGCATGACGACCGAACCTTTTCGCCTCGCCCATGGCGGCATCATCGACCGCGGCACGCCGGTGCGCTTCCGCTTCGACGGCACCGAGTATCAGGGCTGTGCCGGCGACACGCTTGCTTCCGCGCTGATCGCCAACGGCGTCCATTTCGTCGCCCGCTCGTTCAAATATCACCGCCCGCGCGGCATCGTCGGCGCCGGCCCGGAAGACCCGGCGGGTCTCGTCCAGATCGGACGTGGCGCGGAAACCGACCCCGACACGCGGGTCACGGAGCAGGAAATATGGGATGGTCTGGAAGCCTTCCCGCAGAACTGCTGGCCGTCCCTTAAATACGATGTATACGCTGTAAACGACTGGTTTTCCCGTTTCTTTTCAGCAGGTTTTTACTACAAGACATTCATCGGCCCTCCGGGATCCTGGGAGACTTTCGAGCCGCTCGTGCGCAATTCCGCCGGCATGGGCGTGGCGCCTGACGGCCCCGATCCGGACAGCTACGAGTCGACAAACCGCCATTGCGACGTTCTCGTGATCGGCGCCGGCCCGGCCGGCCTGATGGCCGCGCTGTCCGCCGCACGTTCCGGCGCCCGCGTCATCCTCGCCGAAGAAACCGCGGCGCTTGGCGGACGTCTCCTGAGTTTGCCCGCCGACGGCCCCGATGCGCTGTCCCTCGACGGCATGAAGCCGACGGAGTGGGTCGAAAAGGCCCGCGCCGAACTCGCCGAGCATCCAGAAGCAACCGTGCTCACCCGCACCGCGGCAATCGGCTACTACGCGCAGAACTTCGTCGCCCTTTGGGAGAAGGTCAGCGACCATCTCGCCCCCGGCGCCCGTCTGAGCTCGCAGCCGCGCCAGCGCCTGTGGCGCATCCGTGCCAAGGAAGTGGTGCTGGCGACCGGCGGTATCGAGCGCGCCATGGTGTTCCACAAGAACGACCGCCCCGGCGTCATGCTGGCAAGCGCCGTGCGCACCTATATGCACCGCTATGCGGCAATGCCCGGCCAGAACCCGGTCATCTTCACGAACAACGATTCCGCCTGGGCGACCGCCTTCGACCTGCACGATGCCGGTGCCCGCGTTGCGGCCATCGTCGATTCCCGCGAGGCCTGCGCCCCCGAGCTCATGGAAATGGCGGCGAAGCGCAACATCCCGACGCGCATGAACAGCGTCGTCGTCGACACCAACGGCCGCCACCGCATCACCGACCTCGTGGTTGCCCGCCGCAAGGGCAAGGGCATCGGCCCGATCCTTGAATCCATCGAAGCCGACCTGCTCGCAATGTCGAGCGGCTGGTCGCCAAATGTCGCCCTGTTCGCCCAGTCGCGCGGCCAGCTGCGCTGGGACGACGAGATGGCGTCCTTCCGGCCCGGCACGTCGTGGCAGAAGGCCACCTCGGCCGGCAGCGCCAACGGCACGGCGACGCTTGCCGGCTGCCTGCTCGAAGGCGCCGAGGTCGGTGCGGCCGCCGCAACGCGCGCCGGTTTTTCCATCGAACCGGCCGCCATTCCCGGCATCGCCCACATGGAACCCGAACCGCGCGGCATCGAAGCGTTGTGGTTCGCGCCGCATGACGAGCCCCCCGGCAAGACCAAGGCGTTTGTCGACCTGCAGGACGACGTCAAGGTCGCCGACCTGCAACTCGCCGTGCGCGAAGGCTATGCCTCGGTCGAACACGCCAAGCGCTACACGACGATGGGCATGGGCAATGACCAGGGCAAGATCTCGAATCTGAACGCCTTCGGCATCATCGCCGATGCCCTCGGCAAGACGATCCCGGAAGTCGGCACCACCACCTTCCGCCAACCCTGGAAGCCGATCGCCTTCGGCGCCCTTGCCGGCCAGCATGTCGGCGGCCATTTCCAACCGCGCCGCACCACGCCGATGCATGAGTGGCATCGCAAGGCCAATGCGACCTTCGAGCCGGTCGGAGATTGGTTGCGCGCCCGCGCCTATCCGCAGCCCGGCGAGAGCTTCCACGACGCCGTGCAGCGGGAATCGAAGGCGACCCGTCGCACCGCCGGCGTGCTCGATGCCTCGACGCTGGGCAAGATCGACATTCGCGGCAAGGACGCCCGCACCTTCCTCAACCGCGTCTACACCAACGCCTGGTCGAAGCTCGCCCCGGGTCGCTGCCGCTACGGCCTGATGCTCGGCGAGGACGGCATGGTGTTCGACGACGGCGTCACCTCCTGCATCGCCGACGATCACTTCCACATGACGACGACGACCGGCGGCGCCGCCCGCGTGCTGACCTGGCTTGAGGACTATCTGCAGACCGAATGGCCCGACCTCGACGTCTATCTGACCAGCGTCACCGAGGAATGGGCAGTCGCCTCGATTTCCGGTCCGAAAGCGGCCGACATCGTCGCCGCCGTCTGCGACGACTTCGATCCCGAGACCTTGCCCTTCATGAGCTGGACGACGGCTCATGTCGGCGGCATCCCGGTGCGCGTGTTCCACATCTCGTTTACCGGCGAGACCTCGTTCGAGATCAACATCCCGGCGACCTATGGCCTGGCGCTGTGGGAGCATATTCTGGATATCGGCTGGCCGATGGGCCTCACGCCCTACGGCACCGAGACCATGCACCTGTTGCGCGCCGAAAAGGGCTTCATCATCGTCGGACAGGAGACCGACGGCACGATGACGCCGGGCGATCTCCGCATGGACTGGATCGTCAGCCAGAAGAAGGGCGACTTCATCGGCAAGCGCTCTCTGAGCCGGACCGACACCGTCCGCACCGACCGCAAGCAGCTCGTCGGCCTTCTCACCGAGGACCCGAACGAGGTGCTGATGGAAGGCGCGCAGATCATCGGCACGCCGCATGAGCCGGCCCCGCCAGTGCCCATGCTCGGCCACGTCACATCGAGCTATATGAGCCCCAATCTCGGCCGCTCGATTGCCATGGGCGTGGTCAAATCGGGTGGCGCGCGCATGGGCGAGACGGTCTATATCGCCCGAAACGGCAAGGCGCCGCTGCCCGCCACCATCACCGAAACCGACTTTCTGGGCATGACGGAGGACAAGGCCAATGGTTGAGTTGACCCGCCGCTCGCCGCTCTCCCACCGCTCGCCGCTGCTGACCCCGGATTGCACCTGCTGCATCGGTGAACGCCCGTTCCTCGGCAAGCTCGTCCTGCGTTGCGACCCCGCCGACGCCGCCGCGCTCGAACCGGTGCTCGGCACCGCGCTGCCGCACGCGTCACCGCAGACCACAGCGACGGATGAGCTCACCGTTCTCTGGCTCGGCCCGGACGAGTGGATGATCGTCACCGCGCCGAACGCGGAAGCCGATCTCGCGGCCCGCATCGAGGAGGCGCTTGCCGGCAAGCCGCACCAGGTGGTCGCTGTCAGCGACTATTACACGGTGATCGAGATTGGCGGCAGCCACGCCCGCGAGGCGCTGGCCAAGCTGACCGCGCTTGATATGCACGAGCGCGCCTTCAAGGAAGGCGAAGTGCGCGGCACCGTGTTCGCCAAGGCCCAGGCGGTCATCCACATGCGCAGCGGCACGCCAAAGCCGGCCTTCGACCTCTATATCCGCTGGTCGATGGCCGACTATCTGTGGTGCCTTCTCGCCGATGCCGGCCATGAGTTCGGCATGCGCACCGAACAGCCGATCGGTGGCGAACGGCTTGTGATTTAGCGACGCAAAGGCGGGGCGGCGGCCCCGCCATTTGTTCTGGCGCAAGGCAGCCGTGCGCCGGCAAATGCTGTAATGTGGCGACTCTCGATATCGTCGCCCTTGCGGGTGGCGGTGCCGTTTCCGCAATCAGCGAGCCTTGCCATGACCGATCCTGCCCGCCCCGGCGAAATCACCCTCGACTTCGATCCCGCCGAGCTGACCCCCGACGCCGGCGTCGTCTTCATCGGTCGTGTTCGCACGCCGTGGAGCGAGCGCAAGGACTGCCCGCGCAACACCGAGACCTCGCTTGCAAGCGGTACAACACAAACGCTCGAGATTGACGAGCCCTACCGGCCCGGCCTGCAGGGGCTGGACGAGGCCAGCCATCTCTTCGTACTTTACTGGATGCACCACGCCCGCCGCGATCTGATCGTCCAGACCCCCAACCACAAGCCGGGCCTGCGCGGCGTCTTCTCCCTGCGCTCGCCGGTGCGGCCGAACCCGATCGCGCTTGCCCGCGTCGAGATCCTCAATCTCGACATCGACGCCGGCCGCATCGAGATCCGCGGCATCGACTGCCTCGACGGCACCCCGATCGTCGACGTGAAGCCCTGGTTCGCCAGCAACGATTCCGCCTTCGCTGACAAGTAACGCACCCTTCCTGACTGTTTGCCAGCGACAACGGCCCACAGCGCCGCGCGTCCTTCGCCGTGGCAGACTTCAGGCTGTCCATGCTGAGCCATGGATATTTGAGAGGCGGAACCCCGCGCGCCCTGCTCCGGCATGTCCTGGTGCAGCGTGACGCGCCAATGAAGGATACACGTATGCTTCCCCGAATTCTCGCCGCCCGCCCGTTCCTCGTCGCAGCCTTTGTCGCCGGCACGCTTGCCGCATCGCTGTCCTCGGCGCATGCCGAAGGCGCGCTCGCCGCGGACCGCATGAGCGGCAGCTACGGTTACTCCTACGGCATGGCAACCAAGGCCGACGCCGACAAGGCCGCTATCGCGAGCTGCGGCGCCAAGTGCACAGTCGTCGCCAATTTCTCCAAGGGCTGCGCGGCCTATGCCAACTGCCCCGGCGGCGCACAGGGCGTTGGCCTTGATGGCAACGCCGAAGCCGCCCAGAAGAAAGCCGTTGAAGCCTGCCGCAACCAGGGCGGCGGAAGCTGCGCCGTGCGCGTCTGGGGATGCGAGCAGTAGGCCCGCGCACGAACCGGACTCTTACGTAAACGTCAGAGCGCCTAGAAATAAAAACGCCGCCCGAAAAGGGCGGCGTTCGTCATTTCACATGTCGGAAAAGGTTACCGCTTCAGCGGCTTGTACTTGATCCGGTGCGGGTTGGCCGCATCGGCACCGAGCCGGCGCACCTTGTCCTTCTCGTAGTCCTCGAAGTTGCCTTCGAACCACTCCACATGGCTGTCGCCCTCGAAGGCGAGAATGTGCGTGGCAAGGCGGTCGAGGAACATACGATCGTGGCTGATGACCACGGCGCAGCCGGCGAAATCCTCAAGCGCGTCTTCGAGCGCGGCAAGCGTTTCGGTGTCGAGATCGTTGGTCGGTTCGTCGAGCAGCAGCACGTTGGCGCCCGACTTCAGGATCTTGGCGAGATGCACGCGGTTGCGCTGGCCGCCCGACAGCGAGCCGACCTTCTGCTGCTGGTCGCCGCCCTTGAAGTTGAACGACGAGCAATAGGCCCGCGAATTGATCTCTTTCTTGCCGAGATAGATGATCTCGTTGCCTTCGGAAATTTCTTCCCAGACGGTCTTGTTACCGTCGAGCGCGTCGCGCGACTGGTCGACATAGCCGAGATCGACGCTGTCGCCGATGGCGATCGAGCCGGCATCCGGCTTTTCCTGCTCGGTGATCATGCGGAACAGGGTCGACTTACCGACACCGTTCGGACCGATCACGCCGACGATGCCACCCGGCGGCAGCTTGAACGACAGATCGTCAATCAGCAGCCGGTCGCCATAGCCCTTCGACAGATGTTCCACATCGATGACGTTCTGGCCGAGCCGCTGGCCGGCCGGAATGACGATCTGCGTCGCGCTCGGCACACGGTCCGCGTTGCGCTGGACGAGTTCGTCATAGGCCCGGATACGCGCCTTCGACTTCGCCTGCCGCGCCTTCGGGCTGGCGGCGATCCATTCGCGCTCGCGGTCGAGCACATTCTGGCGCGCAACATCCTCGCGCTGCTCCTGCGCGTAGCGCTTCGCCTTCTTTTCCAGATAGACCGAATAGTTGCCCTCGTAGGGAATGCCGCGGCCGCGATCGAGCTCGAGAATCCAGCCCGTGACATTGTCGAGGAAGTAGCGGTCATGGGTGATGATCAGCACCGAGCCCTTGTATTCGCGCAGGTGCTTTTCGAGCCACGCCACCGTCTCGGCGTCGAGATGGTTGGTCGGTTCGTCGAGCAGGATCAAATCGGGCTCCTCGAGAAGCAGCCGGCACAGTGCGACGCGGCGGCGTTCACCGCCCGACAGATTTTCGACGCCCGCATCGCCCGGCGGGCAGCGCAGCGCGTCCATCGCCATTTCGATCTGGCTGTCGAGATCCCACAGGTTCTGCGCGTCGATCTTGTCCTGCAGCGCCGTCATCTCTTCCATCAGCTCGTCGGAATAATCTTCCGCCAGCTTCATGGAGACTTCGGTGTACTGATCGACCAGCGCCTTCTTTGCCTTCACGCCGTCCATGACGTTGCCGAGCACGTCCTTGGATTCATCGAGCTGCGGCTCCTGCGGCAGATAGCCGACGGTCGCGCCCTCGGCGAGCCAGGCTTCGCCGGTGAACTCCTTGTCGATCCCGGCCATGATCCGCAACAGCGTCGACTTGCCCGAACCGTTGACGCCGAGCACGCCGATCTTGGCATCGGGATAGAAGGACAGGTTGATGTTCTCGAGAACGCGCTTGCCGCTATAGGCCTTCGACAGGCCGTGCATATGGTAGATGAACTGCCGCGCCATGGCTCAGCCCCGACTCCGCATCTTTGTTGAAGGATTTCGCGCCGTTGTAGAGAATGGCCCGGCCAAGAGCAATGGAAAACGCCAGGAGCAAAAGAAAACCCCTGCTTTCCCGTCTCGTCGAAGACGGCAAGCATCAGATAAACGCGCCCTCTTTCCCCGCGAAAGGCAGGCCGGCGCTCAAATATCTCTCATCGTGTTGCCCGAAGGCTGCGCTTCCAAGCTGTTCTTTTTCAGATTGTTCCGAGCGCAACACCCACCACGAAGGTGAATACGACAGCGAACATCAGGATGTTCAGGCCTCGTTCCATCGTCATCGCGTTTCCTCCCGCGAGTCGCTTGGTCCGGCGATTATACGCCCGTCTCGACAGGTGACGAAGCCAATTCGTTGATGCATTGCAGCACGAACCGCCACAGGCCGCCGATGGCGACCGGTCGGGCGGCAAATGGCGCTGATCCGCGCTCGGCATCGCCAATATGCCGATCGGACAAAGCCCTGAAATCAGGAAGGAAATCTGTATTGAGACAATTTTCCAAGTCGAGCTAACACAATATCAAACTTCTTCCCGCACAGTATTGCTGACCATTGGGTAGTAAGCGGGCGGAACAAGCAGTGCAGTCCAATCTCCTCGAAGACCTCACGAATATGGCTCGAGAATCCTCGGGCGAGCGGCGGCGAGACCTGCTGCGCGCACTGACGGATCTCTTCCAGTCCGGTTCCGACGACGCCAAGAAGACCAATCAGGATCTGTTCGGCGATGTCGTGTCCCGCGTCATCGATGAAGTGACGGTGGAAATCCGCGCCGAGGTTTCCGAGCGTCTGTCGCATGAGGATCTGTCGCCGCGCGAACTGATGCTGAAACTGGCGCAGGACGAGATTTCCGTCGCCTCGCCGGTGCTGCAGAACTCGACCGCGCTGACCGACCACGACCTCAAGCACATCGCCGAAAATCACTCCCAGGATCACCTGCTCGCGATCTCGCATCGTGAAACCCTGTCGGAAGTCGTCACCGACGTGCTGGTGCGCCGTGGCGACCAGGGCGTTCTGCACAAGGTGTCGAGCAACCAGGGTGCCCGCTTCTCCGACGTCGGCTTCGACACGCTGGCCGCCCGCGCGACCCACGACCGCACGCTGCAGGCCAATCTGGTCGAACGCCAGGACCTGCCGCAGAAGAACGCCCGTCAGCTGGTCCCGTTCCTCGAGGACGAACTCAAGGCCAAGCTCGGCCAGATCGCCGGCGCCGCCGATTCCGGCGACCTCAACGAACTGGCCCGCGCCACCGCCGCCCGCGTCGAGGACGAGTTGCGCAAGGCGCAGCAGTCGCGCCTCGAGCTGCGGGTCATCGTTTCCGAAATCAAGCAGGGCAAGCGTCAGCTCAACGACATGATCGTCGCGCTGGCACAAGACAATCGCGCCCTCGACATCGCCATGCTGCTGCGCGAACTCGCCGACCTCAAGGACGTCGACGTCTCGCGCGTCATGTTCCGCGACGAGGCAGGCCCGATCGCCGTGCTGTGCCGCTATCTCTCGGTGTCGGACGACGCCTTCAAGTCGGTCGCCGATCTGCGCCGCAAGCGCCTGCAGCGCACCTCGCTCGACGCCAAGCACGAGCTGGAGCTCTATCAGAAGCTCTCCGAGGCCGATGCCCAGCGCGCCATCCGCTTCCTGCGCGTGCGCAACTCGGTCTCCGCCTAAGCGACATCGGTTGCCGCAAACCGCGGCGCTGAAAAAGACAAACCCACCGCCGGCTCCCCAGGCCGGCGGTGGGTTTTTTTCATGCATTGGGTTGGCGTGGCGTGAAGCCTGCTGGCCCGAGGCTTACTGGCCCGTCTTGACCTTGGTCCAGAGCCGGGTACGCAGCCGCTGTTCCTTGGCGCCGAGCGTCTTGTCCGGGAACAGACGGCCCATCACCTCGTCTCCGGGATAGACATTTTCATCGCCGAGGATCGCCGGATCGACATGGGCATCCGCCTCTTTGTTGGCGTTGGCGAAGTACACCAGATTGGTGACCTCGGCGACAACCTCGGGCTTCAGCATGTAGTCGATGAACTTGTAGGCCGCCGCCGCGTTCGGTGCATCCGCCGGGATCGCCATCAGGTCGATCCACATCAGCGTGCCTTCCTGCGGAATGGCGTAGCCGACTTCGACGCCGTTGCCGGCCTCTTCCGCGCGCATCGCCGCGATGCCGGCATCGCCGCTATAGATCAGCGCCACGCAGATATCGCCGCTCGCCAGATCGTTGGTTGCCCGCTGATTGTGGAAGTAGCGAACCGATTTCGCCGCCGTCGCCAGCAGATCCTCGGCCTTCTTCAGATCGTCGGCATTGTTCGTATAGGGATCGGCGCCGAGATAGTTGAGCGCGACTGAGCTGATCTCGAACGGCGAGTCGAGCACCGCGATGCCGCAATCCTTCAGCTTTTCCGCGATCTCCGGCTTGAAGATCACGTCGAGCGAATTGAGCGGCTGATCGCCGATACGCTCGGCAACGAGCTTGGCGTTATAGGCAATGCCGACCGTGCCCCAGGTGTAGGGCACGCCGATCTTGCGGCCGCCGGGAACCTGATCGAGCGACGCCAGGATCTTCGGGTTGAGATTGCCGTAGTTCGAAAGCTTCGAGGTGTCGATCTCGGCCAGCGCCCCGGCCTGGAATTCGCGCACCGCATTCGAGGTCGCCGGGAAAACCAGATCGTAGCCGCTGCCGCCGGCGAGCAGCTTGGTTTCCAGAACCTCGTTGGAATCATAGTAGTCGAGCGACACGTCGATGCCGGTTTCGGTCTGGAAATTGGCAACGGTGTCGGCACCGAAATAATCGGCCCAGTTGAAGATCCGCAATTCCTCGGCTGACGCCGAGGCTACCGAGGCAAAGAGCAGACCGGCGGCGGCCAAAGCGGCAGTATATTTCGAACGATGCGTCATCCTATGTTCCCCTTGTTTTACATATCGACGCGCTACCGTCCCTTGTGGGCGGCAGCAAAAAGGCAAAGCAGATCGTTGGCAAGCGCGGCGGCGGCAAGCGCCGTGATTTCGGCGTTGTCGTAGGGCGGCGACACCTCCACCACATCCATCCCGACCACGTTGACGCCTTCGATGCCGCGCAGGATCTCCTGCGCCTGGTAGGTCGTCAGCCCGCCGACCACCGGCGTTCCCGTACCGGGTGCGGCGGAAGGGTCGAGCGCATCGATGTCGAAGGTGACGTAGCAGCTCTTGTCGTCGACGACGTCGCGGATACGCGCCGCCACCGCCGCAGGCCCGAGCCGCTGCACCTCGATCGCGTCGATGATGGTGAAACCGAGCGGATCGGGATTGTGGGTGCGGATGCCGATCTGTACCGAGGTCGCGGGATCGACGATCCCCTCGCGCACCGCATGCCACAGCATGGTGCCGTGATCGATCTCGTCCTCGCGCCCGGTCCACGTGTCGGTGTGCGCATCGAAATGAATGAGGCTGATGGGCCCGTACATTTCCGCATAGGCCTTCAGGATCGGATAGGTGACGAAATGATCGCCACCGAGCGACAGGGTCGCACAGCCGGCATCTAGGATCGCCCGCACCGTCTCGGTGATCTCGCCCGGGATCACCGACGGACGGCCGCGATCGAACGGGCAATCGCCGAAATCGACCACGTTGAGCGTCTCGAACGGATCCGTCGGCCACGGCCACGGGTTCGACCAGGCGATATGGCTCGAGGCGGCGCGGATCGCCCGCGGCCCGAAGCGGGTGCCCGGCCGGTCGGTCACGGCGAGGTCGAAGGGAATACCGAGAACGGCAACGTCGACGCCTTCGAGATCGCGGGTGAAACGCCGCCGCATGAAACTGAGCGCGCCCGCATAGGACGCCTCCGCCACCGTTCCCCGATTGTTTTCTCGGGTGAACGCGAGATCACCTGGCGCCGATAAGACGTCTGATGCGTCCGTCATGACCGCTCCTGTCGCATGTCCTGGATGTCAAAAAGTGTGGACGGACAGCGGCACTGACGTAAACTTGCCGAACGGGGTATGCCTAAAGGGGTAGGTTTCGGTGGCCGGAAGAGACGATACGGGCGGCAACGCAGTGCATCCGATGCCGGCTGCAGCCGGGCCGATGCAGGCCCTGGCCGCACTGGTTTCGGCGCTTCATACGCCGCGCTTCACGGACGCCTTGCGTGATGCGATCGGCGCCGTCTGCGCTTTCGACTCCATGGTCGTGACCGCCTATTCAGAGGCCGCGCGTCCACTGTCCCTCTACCACGACTTCGACGACGTTCAGGCCGCGATCAACATCTCGTTCTACGAGTCCGGCCCCTATCTGCTCGACCCGTTCTTCCTCGCCGGCCGCGACCGCATCAGACCCGGCGCCTACCGCCTGATCGACCTCGCCCCTGACGCGTTTTTCAAGTCGGAATATTATCGGACCTTCTATCGCCGCATCCGGCTGTCCGACGAGCTCGGCCTGATCATGCGCGCCGAGCCCCCCGCTCCCGGCAGCACGCCTTCGCACAAAGATCCGGGCCGCTGGCTGGTCATGTCGCTCGCCCGCCGGGTACGCCGGCCGAAATTCTCCGCCGATGACATCGCAGCCGTGAACGATGTCTTCCCGGTGGTGTCGGCTGCCGTTCTCGCCCATTGGAAACCGGAGGGCGAAGCCCCCGCCGCAATCGGCGCCAATCTGCCCGAGCGTCTGAAGTCGTTCGGCAGCGACCTCCTCAGTCCGCGCGAGATGGAAATCGTCCAGCTCATCCTGCAGGGTCATTCGACGCCATCGGCCGCCGCCGTCCTGGGTATTGCCGAAGGCACCGTCAAGGTTCATCGCCGCCACGCCTACGCCAAGCTCGGCATCGTCTCGCAGGCCGAACTGTTTTCCCGCGCCACCCGCTACCTGACCGACATCGCGCTCTGAACGGCGACGCCCTGCCCGCCGATGCCCGCATTTCACACGCACCCGACGACCGCGACCGATGAACGCAGAAGCCGATCCATCGGTAAGCGCTATTGCTAATCATTCGCAAATATGTTGATTATTATCCGCGCTGCACCATTTCCCCATCCTAGGGCAGCGGCCGCCGGCATCCTCCAACCGGCAAGACCGATATTCGCATTCCCAGCCGGCATGACCCCCGCGCCGACGGCTTCCAGGAAGCGTGGTTCGGGGAGGTTTGAGCAAGGACAGTTGAACGATGACAATGACGACGAGCGACACTTCCGCGACCGCCCGCAAGGCCGACGGTGTTCAGATGCCCGTTGGCCGCCCGTCCGGCCCGACCGTGGACCGGCGCCCGGTCTCCTCGCCGCGCGGCCGTCCGGCCTCACCCGACTTCGACCGTCTTCTCGGCGTCGGCAGCGATGCCTGCGAGTTCCTGAAGCTGTTCGCCAACCAGAACCGGCTGCAGATCCTCTATCTTCTCGCGCAGGGCGAAAAGACGGTGAGCGACCTCGAAGACCAGCTCGATATCCGCCAGGCCGCCCTGTCGCAGCATCTCGCCCGCATGCGCACGGAAAAGGCCGTCACCGGTCGTCGCGAGGGCAAGAACGTCTATTACAGCATTGCCGACGAGCGGGTACGCACCGTCATCGACGTCGTGTATGATATGTTCTGCAAGGATTGCTGCGCCGAAAAGCCCTGCATGGCGCGCAGTTGATCTTGTGCGAACCGCGTGGCTTGAGGATGAACCTATGCATCGCAAGGCAGCCCGCCTGTGGTGGCAAGCGGCTGGCGTAACGTCGCTGGTCCTGGCGCTCATCGGCATTCCCCTGCCGCTGTTGCCGACGACGCCGTTCCTCATCCTCGCCGCATTCTGTTTCTCGCGCGGCTCCGACCGATTGCATGACTGGCTCGTCACACATCCGCGCTTCGGCCCGGTGATCGCCGACTGGAACCGCCATGGTGCCATCTCACGGCGCGGCAAGGTGCTCGCGGCAACCGCCATGATCGCCGCCTTCCTGATTGCGCTCGCCGCCGGCGCGCCCGCCTATGCGCTGGTGCTGCAGGTCACCGTGCTCGCGGCCACTGCAACCTTCGTGCTGACCCGCCCGTCCCCGCCGCGCGAGCACCTCGCGCCCGAGACTGTGTCTGCCGAGCCGCGCGAGACAGGTCGCAAGGACTGACGCGCAAAGTCAGCAGCGCCACCGGCTCTGCGACAAGAAATCCAAAAAATTGATCTGAAAAACAAAACGGCCCCGAAGGGCCGTCGAGTAAGCGTTTCCGCTTGAGGGAGACTGGAGCGGGCGATGGGATTCGAACCCACGACCCCAACCTTGGCAAGGTTGTGCTCTACCCCTGAGCTACACCCGCACGCTCCGTCCGGCGGAACAGGTCCCGACCGGCGGGCTCTGTATTGCGCAAATCGTTTCCGGGCGCAAGCCCATTTTTTGCATTCCCGGCGAAACAGTGAATGCACCGCCGGGAAGCCTGCCGAAAAACCGCAAATCCCTTCGCCGACTCAGGAAAACAGCACCGATGCCAGCTTGCGACGGCCCTCGACCGTCATCGGATCGGTCGCTCCCCAGGCCTCGAACAGCTGCAGCAACTGCTTGCGCGCGCCGTCCTCGTTCCATTCGCGATCGCGCCGCACGATCTGAAGCAGGTGGTCGACCGCCGCGTGCCGGGCGTCGCGCGCATTGAGCGCCAGCGCCAGATCGAAGCGGGCCTGATGGTCGTCCGGATTGGCCGCGACCTTTTCTTCCAACTCCGCCGTATCGCCGAGCGCTTCGGCCTGCGTCGCGAGATCGATCGCCGCGCGCGCAGCCGCCACTGCCGGATCGTTCTTGCCCTCTTCGGGCACCGACTCGAGCGTCTGGCGCGCCTGATCCAGCTCGCCGACACCGGCATAGCACTGCGCAAGGCCGGCAATCGCAGTAACGTTCGCCGCGTCCTCGGCCAGAACCGCCGCATAGAGCTGCGCCGCGCCGTTCCAGTCCTTCGCGGCGCGCGCCGCTTCAGCAGCATCGAGCGCCTGATCGGCCGGGCTCGCGTCGACGGGACCGGCAACCTTGTCGATGAACGCCTGGATCTGCGATTCCGGCACCGCGCCCATGAAGGCATCGACCGGACGGCCGTCCTTGAAGGCGACCACGGCCGGGATCGACTGGATGCCGAGCTGGCCGGCGACTTCCGGATGGTCGTCGATGTTCATCTTGGTCAGCTTGACCCGCCCCTGGCTGCCGAGCACGACCTTTTCCAGCGCCGGCGCGAGCTGCCGGCACGGACCGCACCACGGCGCCCAGAAATCGACCAGCACGGGGACCGTCTTCGATGCCTCGATCACGTCGGCCATGAACGACTGGGTGGTGATATCCTTGGCAATCCCGCCGCCGGAACCGTTGCCGCCATCGTTGCCGCCGCCGGCGCCACCGCCGAAAAGAATGTTGGGCTGGGTCATTTCGTTCTCCCCGATCTGTCGCGCATCGGTGTTGTTGTCTGGCCGTCAGAACCAGCGGATTTCTATCATCATTGCGTTCTGCCGAATATAGGCCTCTTGCCCGTTCGGCAGTTTTCACAATCGTATATTCGCAGCCTCTAAATTGGCAAAGCCGCCCGTCGATTTCAATTTCGACGCGTCAACCGGCCGCGTCACGTCGCGACGGCCGCGGATATCTGCGCCTCAGGCCATCGCCTGCGATTCGGCGCTGACCGCCAGGATCTGCGGCTCGTGTCCCGTCGCCTGGATGAATTTGACGAGGTCGCCGCTCGCGATCGTCGTCGTCATCGTATTGATCAGCGGATGGTAGTTGACGACCGGCTCAGCCATCATTGCCGCATCGAGCACCACCGACACGCGCTGTTCGGTATCGTTGATCACCCCGAACGGCGTCACCGAGCCCGGTTCGACACCGAGCAGCTCGCCGAGCAGGTCGGCCTTGCCGAAGCTCACCCGACCGCTTCCGCCGATGATCGTGTGCACCTGCTTCAGGTCGATCGTTGCCTCTTCCTCGGCAACGATCAGGAAAACCCGGCCCTTCTTGTCCTTCACGAACAGGTTCTTGCAATGGGCGCCGGGGATCTCGCCACGCAGCGACTGCGACTCCTCCACCGTGAACAGCGGCGGATGCTCGATGGTCTTCGTCTCGATACCCAACTCGGCGAGAAAGGCGAATAGCGCATCCGGCGTCACGGCCATGGTCAATCCTCACAAGGCGGCATTCATCGTCGGCCACACCGCCTTTCGCGACGCGACCATGTTCGGGCCTTGTGTACGCCGCCATGCCCCCTCGCCGCAACCGGCGCATTTATCCCTGAAAACCTCCACGTTTACCCGGTCTTAAGGTTAACGCGCTTTCCTAGGGGAGAAGTTTGATGCCCGTGGATGAGGATTGCCATGCACTTCCGGAAACTTTCCCTGGCCGTCGCGGCGCTGTGCGCGAGCACTCCGCTAGCCCATGCGGCCGACCTTTACGCCCCCGAACCGACCGTCATTCCGGCCCCGGCCTATGAGGCCCCCGTGCTGCGTGGCGGTTTCCATGTCGGTCTCAGCGGCGGCTATTCGTCGAGCACCTACGACATCACCGTCGTGACGCTGCCCGATCCGCCCTATCGCGGCACCGGCCCGCTCGTCGGCGCCCAGATCGGTTACGACCACTATGGCGACGGCTACATGGTCGGTGTCGAAGCCGACGCCTCGCTCGCCTCGATCCATCACGACACGAACGACAGCTTCGGTGCCGAGAACGAGACCAACATGAGCTGGCTCGCCACGCTGCGCGGCCGCATCGGTCTGCCGGTCGAGGATGCCGTGTTCTACGCCACAGGCGGTCTCGCCGTTGCCGGCATCCGCATGGAGCGCGGTCCGGACGCCTTCGGCCGCCCGCCGGGTCATGATGAGAACATTCATGTCGGTTGGACCGTCGGTGCCGGCACCGAGTTCAACATCAACGACAAGTTCAGCATCAAGGGCGAATACCTGTACGTCGATCTGAACGAGAAGCGCTATCGGGTCTCGAACGTGCTGCCTCCGATCGACACCAAATACAGCGGCCATATCGTCCGCGTCGGCATGAACTACCACTTCGGCAAGTAGCGCGCTTTCCCAAACCGAAGGTCCGCGTCAGCGAAAAGTTGACAGACTTTTTGGATAGGAAAAAGCGACAAGCGACTGTCGCCCAGCCGGCAACACCGTCCTGAACGCACGCGCCCGCGGCACCCCCGCGGGCGCGTTTGTCTTTGCCCGCCCTTCCCCGGACGCCGGGCACGCGCGATCTCCGCTCATCGCGTTTTCCCCATCCTTTTCAGCCCCGCAAAGCGGCGGATTTCCGCGCTTGCGCCGGGCGACGCACCGGCTTTCCACAGCTCGCTTCGTGCCGGCCCTCGGGCGGGACTATCGTTCGCGGGAGTCGCGCGTATATATTGATTCGTAAGGGAGATTCGCGCCAGCCGGGCGGGCACCGACCGTAGTATCGGGAAGTGACTCGAATTGTTCGGCTTTTCCGTCTGGCGTCTTCCCGTGCGCTTGCACAGCCGCGTGTCCAGCGGCGCTTAAGTACCTCACCTGCGTTCGCGAATACACCAGCCACGAGGATCACCATGACCCTCCTCGACCTCGATATCGAACGGCATGGCAATCCGGTCGATACCATCGAGCAGATCGCCACCTTTCATGACTGGGCGTTCGAGCGCACCGGGGACGACGAGATTACGATCTCCGTCGACGGCAAATGGTGCGACTATCATGTCTCGTTTTCCTGGCTTGATGATCTCGAGGCGCTGCATCTCGCCTGCGCTTTCGATCTCAAGGTCGGCGAACAACGCCGCACCGAGGTGCTGAGACTGATGGCGATCGCCAATGAGCGACTGTGGATGGGCCATTTCGACCTGTGGACCACCGAAGGTGTGGTGATCTTCCGTCAGTCGCTGCTACTGGCCGGCGGCGCGGAAGCCACCAATGCCCAGATCGAAGGCATGCTCGGCAATGCGCTCGAGGCCTGCGAGCGCTATTATCAGGCGTTCCAGTTCGTCGTCTGGGCCGGCAAGAGCGCTTCCGAAGCGGTCAGCACGGCCCTGTTCGAGACCGCAGGGGAGGCCTGATCCAATGTCCGCATCGCACACCAACGACCTTGCAAAGGCCCTGCCGCTCGTCCTCGTCGGCGCCGGCAAGATGGGCGGTGCGATGCTGGCCGGCTGGCTCGGCAACGGCCTCGATCCGGCCGGCGTCACCATCCTCGACCCGAACCCGGCCCCCGAGATGCAGGCACTGGCCGCCAAAAAAGGCATCGGCCAGGCCGCCGCCGCGCCCGAAGGCCTGACCGCGCGGGTGCTTGTGATCGCCGTCAAGCCGCAGTCGATGGACGCGGTGCTGCCCGCGCTGCGCAGCCTCGTCGGCGGGGAAACCCTCGTCGTCTCGGTCGCCGCCGGCACCACCATCGCAACGCTTGCCGACGGCCTTGGTGGCGGCACCATCGTGCGCGTCATGCCCAATACCCCGGCCCAGGTCGGCCGCGGCATGTCCGTCGCCGTTTCAGCCGGCGATATCTCCGCCGAGGACCGCGCCATCGTCGACGCGCTGATGACCGCCGTCGGCGCCGTCGCCTGGATCGACGACGAGGCCGACATCGACGCCGTCACCGGCGTCTCCGGCTCGGGGCCCGCCTATGTCTTCTACATGGTCGAATGCATGGCGGCTGCCGCCCGCGCCGCCGGCCTCAACGACGAGCTTGCCATGCAGCTCACCCGTCAGACCGTGAGCGGCGCCGGCGAATTGCTGCACCAGTCGGACCTTGATGCCGCAACGCTGCGCAAGAACGTCACCTCGCCCGGCGGCACCACCGCTGAGGGCCTCGCCGTGCTGATGGCCGACGGCGGTCTCGAGGAGCTGATGACCAAAGCCGTCGCCGCCGCCACGCGGCGCTCGCGCGAACTGGCCGGCTGATCACCCTCTACCGTTTTGCCAACAAAAACCCCGCGTCGATGGCGCGGGGTTTTTCATTTCGTTCGAGATCGCGGTGAAGGCGGCTATACCAAGGGTATTGAAAATGACCCTTGGTATTCCGATCATGGATTTCCCATGCCATTGATGCAAATGGGAAATCCACGAGTGACACAATGGGCGGATGCGTCAGCATCTTCGCCCATTGGCATTACTTCCCCGCAGGCTGCACCGCGGCCGCGTAGTCGTCCATCAGCGCCTTGGTGATGTCGCCGACGACGAAGTTGTACGGGCCGATTTCGGAGACCGGCGTCACTTCCGCCGCCGTGCCCGTCAGGAAGCACTGTTCGAAGTCGGTCATTTCTTCCGGCATGATCACCCGCTCGACGACCTCGACGCCGCGCGCCTTGGCAAGGCCGATCACGGTGCGCCGGGTGATGCCGTCGAGGAAGCAGTCAGGCGTCGGGGTATGGATCACGCCATCCTTGACGAAGAACACGTTGGCGCCGGTCGCTTCCGCCACCTGTCCGCGCCAGTCGAGCATCAGCGCATCGGCATAGCCCTTGCCCTCGGCGGCGTGCTTCGACAGCGTGCAGATCATGTAGAGGCCGGCCGCCTTCGACTTCGACGGCGCGGTGCGCGGATCCGGGCGGCGATATTCGGCCATGTCGAGGCGAATGCCCTTCAGCCGCTGCTCGGGATCGAAATAGGACGGCCATTCCCACACCGCGATGGCGCAGTGAATGGTGTTGTGCTGGGCGGACACGCCCATCATCTCGCTGCCGCGCCAGGCGATTGGACGCACATAGGCATCGACCAGACCGTGCCGCTCGATCAGCGCCTCGCAGGCCTCGTTGATGACCGCGCTCGAATAGGGAATGGTGAAGCCGAGCAGTTCGGCCGACGCGTGTAGCCGCTCGGTGTGTTCCTCGAGCTTGAAGATCTTGCCGCCATAGGCGCGCTCGCCTTCGAACACCGCGCTCGCATAATGCAGACCGTGGGTCAGCACGTGCAGCTTCGCGTCTTTCCACGGCACGAACGCGCCGTCATACCAGATCTCGCCGTCACGCTGATCGAACGCAATTCCAGCCATGGGGTTTCTCCACACTAATACTTCGCTATTGTGCCGCAGCGGCGTCGTTCATTTGCGCCGGCTCGCGGGTTTTGCGTCTCAACAAAAGTGCCGATATCTTGCCTGATCGTCGGCGGCGTGTTCGAAGGGGTGAATGAACTCCCCGAGCACGGCAACCACGGACTGATCATTTCGTTGAAGCCGCAGTACCGGTAACAATCGAACGGAAATGTGTCAATATGGCTGACATAAATACCCGGCAGGCGGAAAAACCCTCCCGAAACGCGTCTTCCGCCGCCGCGCCGACCCAGGCAAGCGAAGCCGAAACGCCGCCCTATGATCTGATCGAATTGCTGTTCTTCGCCTATCGCGACTTTACCCGCGATCCCGACGACATCCTTGCCGAATACGGCTTCGGACGCGCCCATCACCGGGTACTGCATTTCGTCAACCGCAATCCCGGCATGCGGGTGACCGAACTTCTCGATATCCTGCGCATCACCAAGCAGAGCCTCGGCCGCGTTCTCAAGCAGCTCGTCGACACCGGTTACATCGAGCAGCGCCCGGGCCGGGCCGACCGCCGCCAGCGCCTGCTTTATGCCACCGAAAAGGGCCGCTCGCTGGCGCTGCGCCTCGCCGAACCGCAATCCCGCCGCATTCACGACGCATTGCGGGAACTGCCGCCGGGAAGCCGCGACGTCGCCCGCGATTTCCTGCTTCACCTCATCAATCCCGGCGACCGCGACGAAGCGGGTTCGCGGGCCGGAAAGCTCTAGACCGCCCCGACCCATGCAGATCCGCCGGCCTCGAACGGCCATCGCACATGACGGTGAGGGAGACCGATCCGGTGACAGACACGCTACCCGACGACGCTCCGCATTTGCTGGTGGTTGATGACGACCGTCGCATTCGCGATCTGCTGTCGCGCTATCTCGGCACCAACGGCTACCGGGTGACGGTTGCGGCCTCCGCCGCCGACGCCCGCCGCAAGCTGTCGGGACTGAGTTTCGACATGCTCATCCTCGACGTGATGATGCCCGACGAAACCGGCTTCGAACTTGCCGCCTCGCTGAAGGACAATCTCGAGGCACCGATCCTCTTCCTGACCGCCAAATCCGACCCCGAGGACCGCATCCAGGGGCTCGAACTCGGCGGCGGCGACTATCTCGGCAAACCCTTCGAGCCGCGCGAACTGCTGTTGCGCATCGGCAATCTCCTGCGCCGCGGCACCCTTCGCGCCCCGGCCGCCAGCGGCCGCGAAATCCGTTTCGGCCCCTTCACCTTCCAGGTCGAGCGGCTCGAACTGAAACAGGGCGACCGCCCGGTGCGCCTGACCGACCGCGAGCGGCAATTGCTGAAGATCTTCGCCGAAAGCCCCGGCGAGACCATCGCCCGCCATCTGCTCGTCGGCGAGGACGGCAACCTTGGCGAACGCACCGCCGACGTGCAGATCAACCGGCTGCGCCGCAAGATCGAGCCCGACCCGGCCAACCCGGTCTATCTGCAGACCGTGCGCGGCATCGGCTATCGCCTGATGGCCGACGAATAGGGCGGCGTTCATGGGCGGGGCGAACGGCGACAGCACGACGACAGACCGGCACCCGCTCCGCCGGCTCCTGTCGTTCATCACCCTGCCCTATCGCAGCCTTGCCCGCCTGCTCCACGACCTCATGCCGCGCGGTCTCTACGGCCGGGCGCTGTTGATCATCCTCACCCCGATCGTGCTGCTGCAATCGGTCATCGCCTTCGTCTTCATGGAACGCCACTGGCAGACGGTGACCAACCGCCTGTCGCAGGCAACGACCCGCGACATCGCCGCCATCATCTCCGTCATCGAGACCTATCCGCATGGCGACGACTATGCCGAGGTCATCGAGATCGCCCGCCGCGACCTCGAACTGGCGGTCAGCATCCTGCCCGGCGAGCCGCTGCCGCCGCCGGCGCCGAAGCCGTTCTTCTCGCTGCTCGACCGGGCGCTCAGCGGAGAGATCTCCCAGCGCATCGGCAAGCCGTTCTGGATCGACACGGTCGGCCGCTCGGATCTGGTCGAGATCCGCATCCAGCTTACCGATGTGGTGTTGCGCGTCTTCGCCCGCCGCTCGCAGACCTACGCGTCCAATTCGCATATCTTCGTTGTCTGGATGCTCGGCTCTTCGCTCGTCCTCGTCGGCGTCGCCGTGCTGTTCCTGCGCAACCAGATCCGCCCGATCCAGCGACTTGCCGATGCCGCCGAGAGTTTCGGCCGCGGCCACCCGGTCGCCGATCTGACACCGCGCGGCTCGCGCGAAATCCGGCTTGCGACCGAAGCCTTCGTCGAAATGAGCCATCGTATCGAGCGTCAGATCGAACAGCGCACCGTGATGCTGGCCGGCGTCAGCCACGACCTCCGCACCATCCTCACCCGCTTCCGCCTCGAACTGGCGCTGATAGGCGAAGGCCCGGAGATCGAGGCGCTGACCCGCGACGTCGACGACATGCAGGCGATGCTGGAAGCCTATCTGACCTTTGCCAAGGGCGACCGCGACGAGGCTCCGCAACCGGTCGATATCGCGCTGATGATCGAGGAGGCCGAAGCCGAGGCCGAGGTCCGCGACGCCGAGACGAAGGTCCGCCTGAGCGGCGACCCGATCGCCACCGTAAAGCCGAACGCCTTCAAGCGGCTGCTGCTCAATCTGGTTTCGAACGCGGCAAGCTACGGCGATCACGTCGAGATCACCGCCGACCACAGCGATCGCTGGCTGACGCTCACCGTCGACGACGACGGCCCGGGCATCCCCGCCGACGAGCGCGAGGCCGTGTTTCGCCCGTTCTACCGGCTCGATACGGCGCGCAATCAGGACCGCATCGGCACCGGCCTCGGTCTGGCGATCGCCCGCGACATCGCCCGCGGCCATGGCGGCGACATCACGCTTGCAGACTCGCCGATCGGCGGCCTGCGCGCCGTCATCCGCATCCCGACCTGATTGCTGGAATTACGCGCGAACGCTCAGAACAACCGGCCGCCGTCCGGCACTTTCAGATCAATGGCAGCAAGCACCACCGCGCCCTCTTCATCGGGAAAGCCGAGCACGAGCACTTCCGACATGAACTTGCCGATCTGGCGCGGCGGGAAATTGACCACCGCCATCACCTGCCGCCCGATCAGCGCATCCGGCGTGTAGTACTTGGTGATCTGCGCCGAACTCTTCTTGATACCGATCTCGGGGCCGAAATCGACGCGCAGCTTGATCGCCGGCTTGCGTGCCTCGGGAAACGGTTCGGCCTCGACGATCGTGCCAGCACGGATATCCACTTTCAGAAAGTCATCGAAGGAGATCGTCTCCGCCGGCGTGTCGTGCGTTCCGCTCATTGTCCGTCCGTCCCGTTTTCATCGTTCCTGCGCACGGGCACGAAAACCCGCGAACGGAAGGTCATGACCGTGATGCCGTCCTGATTGACGGCCTTCGAGTCGAGCGTCAGCAGCCCCCATTCGGACCGCGTCGCCGAGCGCCGCTTGTCGGCAATCGTGCTCGAATAATGGATCATGTCGCCGGCATAGACCGGCCGCGTCCAGCGCAAATTCTCGAAGCCGGGAGACGGCCCGAGCGCCAGCGGCGCCTCGCCGCGCGCTTCCGCCTCCGCCATGCGGGCGCCGATATGGCGTACCATCAGGCTCATCCAGACCGCCGCCGTATGCCAACCGCTCGCGCACAGCCCGCCGAACGGCCCGGCATCGGCCGCCGCCTCATCGAGATGGAACGGTTGTGGATCATAGGCCCCGGCGAAGCGCTTGATGTCGTCTGCGTCAAAGGTGTGCTGCCCGAGATCGATCGCGTGACCGACCTGCGCGTCCTCGTAGGCGATCATTGTGCGGCTTCCCCGTCCTCGATGACATCGCCCGCTGCGGCCCCGGGCCGACGCCCCTGCATCAACGCCGCCTCCATCACCATCAGCACCTCGCCGCCCTCATTGAGCAGCCGGAAGCGTGCATTGACGAACCCGAGATCGTCGCGCGATCGCGATGCCCGCGTCGAAACGACGTCCATTTCGGCGCGCAATGTTCCGGGAAAGATCGGCCGCAGCCAGCGCACCTGCTCGATGCCGCCCGATCCCTTGGAGGCGGTCTCGTTCAGCAGCCCGTCGCACAGCATGCGCATGAGGATGGCGCAGCCATGCCAACCGCTGGCGCACAGCCCGCCGAGCAACGAGGCCTTGCCCGCCGCCTCGTCGAGATGAAACGGCTGGGGGTCGTATTCGCGCGCGAAGGCGACGATCTCGTCCTTGCTCAGCACGTAGCTGCCAATGTCGAAATGCTGCCCTGTGTGAAAATCGTCGAAGGTGCGAATGGTGCTCATGGCGCAGTCTTAGGGCCGTCGGCAGGAGTTGTCACCTGCTTCGCGAGCCACCAAATGCCGCTGCCTCAGCCGGGCCGAAAAGGGGGGGCGGCCGATCCCCGTGTGGAGACCGGCCGCCCTTGATGACGTCGATATGTGCGCCAGCCCGTCCTATTCGGCCGGCACCGCGCCTTTCACCGGCATCGGCACGTTCACGCCATGATAGAAGCCCTTGGCCTCGCGGCCGCCGGCATCGATCTCGGCCTGCAGATCCTCGGTGTTCTTGTAGACGATGCTGCTCGCCGAAGCACCCGTGGTGCGCGCGCCAAGCTTGACGAAGAAGGTCAGCGCGGCGATGAGCACGACCAGCCACAGCACCAGGATCACCTTCTGCCCGGTGACGCTGTCAGGCGAGAACAGTTCGTACCAGTGATAGGTTTCGACCATCAGCGTGGCTTTGAAGAACGCCTTGTGGGCATCGTAGAACAGGGTGAAGGGCAGATAGCCGATGGCAAAGCCCATGAAGCCGACCCAGGTGTTCAGATAGCCAAGGCCGATCCGCATGTAGGAGCGGATCTCGCAGCCGATCAGCATGACCGCGCCGGCGCCAAGGAACAGACCGCCGATCAGATTGCCGGCGGTGGTCTGGTACTTGATGTCGCCCGAGAATTTCGGGCCGATGTCGAACAGCACCCACATCACCACGATGAAGGAAAGCATGACCACCCACGAGGCGGTGATGCCGATCAGCGGCAGATAGGAGCGCATCAGCGTGCGGGTGATGCGCGGAACGCCGATCGCCGCAAACCGGGAATCGTTGTTCTTCATCGTCTGGCCGACTTCCGCCGAAACCAGCGCGCATTCGGTACCGAAGCCGCTCTTGGCCATGCCGAAGCCGCCGATGATGCCGGCGATCAGCGTCAGCAGGAAGTAGAACCAGCCGCGTTCGGCGATCGACTTGCCGAACGCCATCAGGTCGCCGTTCTTCATGTGCTGCAGGCTTTCGGGATTGAACAGACCGCCGAAAACCGCAACGCCGAACATCGACACCGCAAACAGTAGCGAGATCCAGTAGATCACGCGACGCATCGGATTGTAGCCGGCCCGGTAGGTCAGCGACTCTCCGGCATCGTTGGCCTTGGCATAGGCCAGCGTCTCCTGATGCTTGAAGTAGGACGCCATGCCGGTTTTCGACAACAGCATGAAGGCGAGCGCGCCGCCGATCGCCATGAAAATGACGGTGACGAAGGAATGGATGTTCATCAGCGGAATACCGCCGAGCAGATGGTTCAGCGTGCAGCCGCCGGAAAGCCGGGTGCCGTAGCTGAACAGCATGCCGCCGAAGAACGAGATCACCAGCACCTTGGTTGGATAGTACGCCCAGGTGCGGCTTTCCCGCTCGACGCGCGCCACAAGCCAGCCACCGATTGCCATGCCGACGATCGGCCAGCCAACGCCGGGCACGAACGCGCCGCCCGAGGCGACACCGTCGACCGAATGCCCGTAGAGCTGGAAATCGGGCAGCGCGAAGAGATTGTAGAACGCCAGTTCGAGCCCGCGAAACATCTTGCCGAGATCGGTGGTCACCGTGATCGGCGTCCAGCCGGCCGACTTGCCGTCGAGGATCTTCGGCAGCGCGAGTCCGAGCATATAGATGATCTGGGCCACACCGAATGCGACACCGGCCCAGAAGAACGACCATTGGGCGGTCAGCGCCCGTTTAAATAGGGAGGGTTTTTCACCACTCATGACAAGCTCCATAACGTCTGGAGCAGCCCTTTTGCGGCATATCCATCGGGTACGACGCGAGGACCGCAACCAATTTGAAACTGAGCGAGTGTGATCGCAAGAAATCGAAAGCGACCTTGAACGAAATCAAAACCTTCCGCGGCATATAGTAGCAAATGCTAATGTAGTATCTACTAATTTACGGAATGCCCGCCTGCGCGCCCCCTGCGCGCCGTCGCCGAACGCCCATGCCGGATCGGCCCTCATTCCGCGCGGCGAGCCGGTTCCGCTGCGCGCACCCTCGACAATCCGGCGAAGGGTCGGGCGGGCTGGAAACCGGGATCGCTCCGTTCTGGCGCAACCCTTACCGCCACGACGCCGCGCCCCGCAGAAATGTGCCATCGAATTAGGCAGGCCTGCCCGGATCATGTGCATTAACTCATTGTTCATACTTTTGAAATTTGGAAACAATCAAAAATAATTTTGCTAATCATTTTACGACAAGCGCAACATTCCTTTAAGGAATATCCCGGATAACCGGAGACGGTCCATGCCGAAAATTTATGCAAAAAAACGGCCGATTATTTCGAAACCGGGAATCAAAAATGTCGAACGTTGAAACGCTGCGGAACCGCCTGAATTATTACCAGCTCGATGAAGAAACCTGCGCAACGCTGCGGGAATCCAAGGCCGTCATTCTCGAAATGATGCCGCCCGTTCTCGACAAGTTCTACGAACACGTCGCCCGTTTCCCGGAAACCGCGAGATACTTCCGCGACGAGGCGCATATGCGCCATGCCAAGGAAATGCAGGTCCGCCATTGGGGCATCATCGCCAACGGCACGTTCGACGAGTCCTATGCGAAATCCGCCAACATTATTGGCGAAACCCATTACCGCATCGAACTGAACACGCATTGTTATATCGGCGGCTACAGCTTTCTGATCTCGGCGATCAACGAGGAGATCATGAAGCGCGCGCGCTCCGGTATGTTCGGCAAGGACAACCGCGAGAAGCTCGCCAAGCTGCAGGCCGCGATCACCCGCGCCGCGCTGCTCGACATGGACATCGTCATCGACATTTACCTGCAGGCCGCCGAGCGCAAGCGCCACGAAACGCTTGAAACGCTGGCCAGCACCTTCGACTCCAAGGTCAGCGGCATCGTCTCCTCGGTCTATGCGACCGCGCAGCAGCTTCAGGGCGCCTCGCGCAACCTGACCTCGTCGGCGGAAGAAACCTCCGCCAAGTCGGCAACCGTCTCCTCGGCGTCGGAACTGGCCACCGCCAACGTCCAGACCGTGGCAAGCGCCACCGAGGAACTCGCCGCCTCGGTGCAGGAGATCGCGCGTCAGATCGCCGATTCTCATCGCATGTCCGAGGAAGCGGTGAAGGAAGCCGAGGAAACCAATTCGACGGTTCAGTCGCTGTCCTCGACCGCCCAGACCGTCGGCGAGATCGTCAACCTGATCAACGACATTGCCGACCAGACCAATCTTCTGGCGCTGAACGCGACCATCGAGGCAGCCCGCGCCGGCGAGGCCGGCAAGGGCTTCGCCGTCGTCGCCTCCGAGGTCAAGGCGCTCGCCAACCAGACCGCCAAGGCAACCTCCGACATCTCCGCGCAGATCAACGCGATCCAGGGCGCGACCGACCTCGCCGTCGGCGCCATCCACCGCATCGCCGAGATGATCAAGAACATGAACCACGTCACCACCGCGATCGCCTCGGCGGTCGAGGAACAGGACGCGGCCACCCAGGAAATCGCCCGCAACGTCAACGAGGCCTCGGAAGGCACCCGCACCGTCGCCGAGAGCATTATCGGCGTGACCCGCGCGACCCAGGATGCCGAAAGCGAATCGACCAACGTGCACACCGCGGCCACCGAACTCGCCGGCCAGTCCGAGGTTCTGCAGGCCGAAGTGACCCGCTTCATCGACGTCATCCGCGCCGCCTGATTTTCTGCGCCGAAAGGCCGCACAAACGAGCCCCCTGCCGCCATCCGCAGCAGGGGGTTTTTGCGTTTTCCGTAACGTTCAGTAAAGAGTATATGATCTACCGTTTTTCCATGGCACCTACTGCAAGCCAATGAAAAAACTGGAAAAGTCATGTTCTCCACGGTCCGCGCCCAAATCATCGCACTTGCCCTCGTTCCACTAATCGGACTTCTCGGTTTCAGCGGTTTCACACTGCACGAACGCTACGATGCCTATCGGCAACTGACCGTCATGGAGCCGCTCACCGACATTGCCGGCGGCATCGAATCCGTCATCCACGAATTGCAGAAGGAGCGCGGCACCAGCGTCGGCCTGATATCGAGCGGCTACAGCGCCGAAAACGGCAAACGCCTGGCATCCATCCGCACGCTTTCCGACGACGCCATCGCCGCGCTCGATACGGCATTCACCGCGTTCGCCGCAGAGCAGACGATCCTTTCAGCGGAGTTCACCGACGCCCGCGTCAGGCTCGGTGCGATCGGCCAGATCCGCGGCGACATCGACGCAAAACGGCAGGGCACGCCGGCCGAGGCGGTCGCCAACACCGTCAAGCGCTACACCGCGACGATTGAAGTTCTTGCCCGTCTGATCGGCCGCATCATCGAATCAAGCCCGTCGGAGGCGGCAACCGTCGAACTCATGCCGTTCTTCGAGCTGGTTCAGGCCAAGGAGGCCGGCGGGCTGGAACGGGCGACGGGCGCGGCCCTTCTCAACACCACCGCGACGGGCGATCTGCCGTTTCCGATCTATCTGAAGTATCTTGGCAAGCTCGGCGAGGAAGAGGCGTTTCTGCTGCAGTTCAGGCGCCTCGCCAGCCCGCAGCAATCGCAGATGCTTGCGGATACCGTGACCGGTCCCGCCGTCGACAAGGTCAAGGCATGGCGCGAAGTACTGCGCAACCTGCCGCGCGCGCAGGCCCCGGCCGAGCTGACCGGCGACCTGTGGTTCGCCACCGCGACCGAGCGCCTCGATCTGATCAAGGCCACGTCGGATTCCCTGCTTGACCGGGCGCTGACCGCGACCCGCGCCGAAGCAACCGGCGAGCGCAACGAAATCCTCGTTCTTGCCGCCGTCACCACGCTCACGCTGCTGCTCACGATCATCGTCATCGTCAAGGAAGTCCGTTCGCTGACCGGCCGGCTCCGCGCGATCACGAAAAGCCTTGCCAGCATCGCCGACGGTCGCCTCGAAACGACCCTGCCGATGCTGGAACGCGGCGACGAGCTCGGCGATCTTGCCCGCGCCGGTCAGGTCTTCCTGAACAATGCCAAACGGCGCAACGAGCTGGAAATGCATGCGTTGACCGAACGCGACCGGGAGCGTCAGCGCCAGTCCCGTCTGGAATCGATCATTGCCGGGTTCCGCTCCCATGTTTCGGAGGTGCTCGCACGGGTCGGCAGCGACTCGGAGAAAATGACGCAAAGCGCCAAACGTCTCGACAGCGCCGCCACTTTGGCGACCGGCCAGGCCGCGGGCGCCCGCGACGCGGCTTCGAACTCGTCCAACAACGTCCAGTCGGTTGCCGCCGCGGCCGAGGAAATGACGGCATCGATCCACGAAATCGCGATCCAGTCGAACCGCGCAAGCGATATCGTCGAAGAAGCGACACGGATCGCGGAGACGACCAACGCCGACGTCTCGGGTCTCGTCGAAGCCGCCACCAATATCGGCCGTGTCGTCGACATGATCCGCGACATCGCCGAACAAACCAACCTGCTCGCGCTCAATGCAACCATTGAGGCCGCGCGCGCCGGCGACGCCGGACGCGGCTTTGCCGTGGTCGCCTCGGAGGTCAAGACACTGTCCAGCCAAACCGCCAAGGCGACCGAGGAAATCGCCACCCAGATTGACGGCGTTCAGGCTCTGACCCAGACCGCCGTCACCTCCATCCAGCGCATTGCCGCCTCGATCGACCGGGTCAACGAGGTGACCGTCGCGATTGCCTCTGCGGTCGAGGAACAGAACACGGCAACGACGGAAATCACCCAGAGCATCACCTATGCCTCCGACGACACGATCCGGGTCGCCGACAATGTGCAGCAGGTTACCGACTCGATCGCCGAGACCAATCACGAGGCGGATCTGGTCCACTCGGTCGCCGACGAGTTGCTGACCGTCGTCGAAAAGCTCTCGACCACCGTCGAGCACTTCCTCGACGATGTCTCGCAGGACTTCGTCGAGCACCGGTCCGCCCAGCGCGAGCCGACAAAACGCCAGTCCGTCAAGCTGCGCATCGACGGGCAGACCATCGAGGCCCTGCTGACCGACCGCACGACGGACGGCTTCGGCGTCGATATCAATGTCCCGCTCGAAGCCGGCACGGCCGTTACGGTCACCGATCCGGCGGGCATGCAGCATGCGGCAACCGTCGCCTGGTACCATGAAGGCCATGCCGGGCTGGCGCTACGATCGCACGCGGCATTTGCGGCGTAAAGCAGACGCCACTCCGGCGATGAGACAAAAATGGCGGCAGACCCCCGGGGCCTGCCGCCATGTTTCGCTGCAGCCCGTCGCCCTGAAAAGGCGACCGCAGCAACGCTCAGACGTTGAACTTGAACAACATCACGTCGCCATCGTTGACGACGTATTCCTTGCCTTCGTCACGCGCCTTGCCGGCTTCCTTGGCGCCCTGCTCGCCCTTGCACGCGACGAAGTCGTCGAAGGCGATCGTCTGGGCACGGATGAAGCCCTTCTCGAAGTCGGTATGGATGACACCCGCCGCCTGCGGCGCCCTGGCACCCTTGAAGACCGTCCAGGCCCGCGCTTCCTTCGGACCGGCGGTGAAGAAGGTGATCAGGTGCAACAGCGCGTAGCCGGCGCGGATCAGCTTGTCGAGACCCGGTTCCTCGAGCTCCAGCGTCTCCAGGAACTCGCCCTGTTCCGACGGTGAGAGCTGTGCGATCTCGGCCTCGATCGCAGCCGAAATCACCACCGCCTCGGCGCCATCCGCCTTGGCCTTTTCCATCACCTTGTCGGAAAACTCGTTGCCGGTCGCAGCCGATCCCTCATCCACATTGCAGACATAGAGGACCGGCTTCGAGGTCAGCAGGTTGAGCATTTCGAAGGACTTCTGGTCCTCCTTGTCGACCTCGAGCAGGCGTGCCGGCTTGCCGTCTTTCAACAGCGCCAGCGCGCCCTCCATCACCGGCAGCAGCGCCTTGGCGTCCTTGTCGCCGGTGGCCGCCTTCTTGCGCAGCGGCACGACGCGGCGCTCAAGGCTCTCCAGATCGGCGAGCATCAGCTCGGTCTCGATCGTGTCGGCATCGGCCAGCGGATCGACCCGGCCCTCGACATGGGTGATGTCGTCATCCTCGAAGCAGCGCAGCACCTGGATGATGGCGTCGACCTCGCGGATGTTGGCAAGGAACTGGTTGCCGAGCCCCTCACCCTTCGAGGCGCCGCGCACCAGGCCGGCGATATCGACGAAGGTGATGCGCGTCGGCACGATGTTGGCCGAACCGGCGAACTCGGCGATCCGGTCGAGCCGCGTATCCGGCACCGCCACTTCGCCGGTGTTCGGCTCGATGGTGCAGAACGGATAGTTGGCCGCCTGCGCCGCCGCCGTCTTGGTCAGCGCGTTGAACAAGGTCGACTTGCCGACATTCGGCAGTCCGACGATCCCGCATTTGAATCCCATGGGTCAGGTCTTTCGTTTTGGAAACAGCCGCGCGAGCGCTTCGGCCAGCGGACCGCCATGTGCGGCTTTTACCGGCGCCTCGGAGCCACTCTCCGCCTCCGGCGCGGCATCGCCCTGTTTCTCGGCAGCGGGTTCCGCCGCCGGCTTTTTCTTCTTCGGCGTCGTCGCCTTTTCCGGCGTCACCGCCAGATGAACCTTGTTGGCAAAGGTCGAGTCCTTGCCGTCGCCGAGCAGGTCGGCGTACTGGCCGACCGCATCGAGCAGCGGCTCCAGCCAGTCCGCATCGACCTTGGCGAAATCCGACAGCACATAGTGGTGCACCATCGCCTTGTTGCCGGGATGCCCGATGCCGAGCCGCATGCGCCGGTAGCCGTCGCCGATATGTGCTGAAATCGAGCGCAGGCCGTTGTGACCGCCATGCCCGCCACCGCTCTTCATGCGGATCTTGGCCGCCGGCAGATCGAGTTCGTCGTGCAGCACGACGACATCGCCCGGCTCCAGCTTGTAGAACCGCACGGCTTCGCCGACCGAGCGGCCGGACTCGTTCATGAAGGTCTGGGGCTTGATAAGGAGGGCTTTCTCGCCGCCGAGCGTACCGTCGGCGATATCGGCCTGAAATTTCCGCCGCCACGGTCCGAAACCGTGGCGGCGGTGAATGGCGTCAACCGCCATGAAGCCGATGTTGTGGCGGTTATGCGCGTATTTCGCGCCGGGATTGCCGAGGCCCACGACAAGAAGCATGGCTCTGATCCCGTGTTGTCGCCAAAGCGCCGATTATTCCTCTTCGGAAGTCTCGGTTGCTGCGGCTTCCGCTTCCTCGCCTTCGTCGCCCGTCTCCTTGAGAACGGCCGGCGCGGCAATCGTGGCGACGGTGAAGTCGCGGTCGGTGATCGTCGTCACCACGTTTTCCGGCAGCTTGATCGCGGAAATATGGATCGAGTCGCCGATGTCGCTACCGGTCAGGTCGACGATCAGCGCATCCGGGATCGCGTCGTACGGGCAATCCAGTTCGACCGAGTGGCGCACGATGTTGAGCACGCCGCCGCGCTTGATGCCCGGCGAGGCTTCTTCGTTCTCGAAGTGCACCGGAACTTCGACGGTGATGCGCGCGCCCTTCGAAACCCGCAGGAAGTCGATATGCACGAGGAAGTCGCGCACCGGGTCGAGCTGATAGTCGCGCGGCAGCACGGAAATGGATTCGCCGTCCACCTCGATGTTCGCAACACTGGTCAGGAAGCCGCCGGCATGCAGCTTCAGGAACATTTCCTTGGTGTCCACTGCGATCGGCAGCGGCGGCTTCTTGTCGCCATAGATAACGGCGGGTGTTTTGCTTTCACGACGCAACGCACGAGCGGCCCCCTTGCCAACCCGGTCGCGCTTCGTGGCCACAATGGTATAGGTCTCGGCCATGAAACTCTCTCCTGATAGGGAAGCACCGTCGGCCCGGTATGGCCGCTGAAAGGTGCTCCGATAGGTCAAAAACGATCGCCGGGTTCAAGGTCGGCTGGAGTATTCCGACATCCGGCGGATCGGCATCAAAAAAGGCGGCTCAACGCACGCCTTCAACCGGCGCCCCCTCCAGGGGTGCGGACGCCGTGGCAGGCTTATAAGGGAACTTGGTCGATCAAACAAGCCGTTCGGCGCGGCAAACCGCCGGAAACGCGGGGAGCAGCCGGGGTTTCGATCCGCCGCCCGCATCCCGCATCCGCCGGCACGCGACGCAGGACCGTTGCAAGCTCACGCCTGCGACAATGGCACGCAATCCGCATTATTACTCGAAGCACATGGCTTTAACCAATTATTACCCGAATTAATCAGATCGTACTGAAGCAATGGGCGGTCATGTGAAGAAATTCCTCTGACCGCCATAGTTTTAAAGGCTCTATTCTTACCCGGCTAACCTTGAGTCAGCGCGCACAGCGGCCGGGAAGAAAGACGCAGGAGCGCCTTATGCATTTCTTCAAAGACGCAAGGATTTCCGCCAAGATATTCGGCGGCTTCGGCATCGTACTGCTGCTGCTGATCGTGATCAGCCTGACAGGCGGGCTCAACCTGAACAACGGCAACACCGATTTCAAACGCTATCGGGCGATCGCACTGCAGACCAATCAGGCTGGCGAGGTGCAGGCGAACCTTCTCGAGGCCCGGCTTGCCGCAATGAAGTTCATGCAGGAAGGTTCGCAGGACGCGGTCACAGCGGTTACCGAACGCGGCGAGACGACACTCAAACTCGCCGAAGCACTTTCCGCAATGGTCAACAGCCCGGAAAAGAAGGCGATCGTCGCCAACGCTGAAGAGGAACTCGGCGAGTACCTCAAGGCCTTCGATCAGCTGACCAAGCTTCGTGCCGAGCGCACCGAACTCGTGAAGACGGGCCTGAACAAGATCGGCCCCGGTATCGTCAAGACGCTCAACGGCATCATGTCCGGCGCCGAGGCGCGAGGCGACATGACAACCGCCTTCCACACGGCCGAAGTGCTGCAAAGCCTGATGATCATGCGCCTCCACATCAGCCGCTTCATCCGCGAAAACGACCCGGACGTGCACGCGAAAGTACTCAAGGAAGAAGAAGCCGCAACCAAACACATCGAAGATCTCGGCGAAAAGCTCCAGAATCCGGAAGACCAGCAAGCCCTGAACAAGGTCGACATGCTGCTTGCCTCCTACTTCCAGACCTATGAAAGCGTGTACACCTCGGTCGTCGAGGAAAACACCATCTACCACGGCACGCTCTCGACGATCGGTCCGAAGATCGCCGCGGAGATGGAAGAGCTCAAGCTCGCCATCAAACAAGAACAGGATACGCTTGGCCCGCAGGCAAGCGCAGCGATGGAGAACGCGGTCTATATCACCGCCGGTGCCGCCGGGATCAGCCTTGTGCTCGGCATTCTGGCCGCATGGCTGATCGGAGCCGGCATCTCCGGGCCGGTCCAGATGATCACCAGAGCAATGAAAACGCTCGCCGGCGGCGACAAGAGCACCGCGATACCCGGCCTCGACCGCAAGGACGAGATCGGCGCCATGGCAAGCGCGGTTCAGGTGTTCAAGGAAAACATGATCAAGGCCGACGAGATGGCCGAGCGCGAAACCCGCGAAGCGGGCATTCGCGATGCGCGGGCAAAGCGTATCGAAGCGCTGACGTCGGATTTCGATTCGGGCGTCTCCGAACTGCTCAGCGCCGTCGCCAGCGCCTCCACCGAAATGGAAAACACCGCCAGTTCGATGTCGACGATTGCCAACGACACCAACCACCGGGCAACGACGGTTGCCAGCGCCGCCGAGGAAGCCTCGACCAACGTTCAGACGGTCGCTTCGGCAACAGAGGAACTGACCGGATCGATCCACGAGATCAGCCGGCAGGTCAGCCAGTCGGCCGAAATCGCCGGCCGCGCGGTCACCCAGGCCGAGCAGACCGACGGTCAGGTGCGCGGCCTGGCCGATGCCGCCCAGCGCATCGGCGAGGTGGTCAGCCTGATCTCCGCCATCGCCGAACAGACCAATCTGCTGGCGCTGAACGCCACCATCGAGGCCGCCCGCGCGGGCGAGGCGGGAAGGGGCTTCGCCGTCGTCGCCTCCGAGGTCAAGAACCTGGCCACCCAGACCGCCAAGGCGACCGAGGAAATCAGCCAGCAGGTCGGCAGCATCCAGTCGGAAACCCTTGAAGCCGTGACCGCGATCCAGTCGATCGGCACCATCATCAAGGAAGTCAACGACATCGCCGCGGGCATCGCCGCCGCCGTCGAGGAGCAGAGCGCGGCGACCGGTGAGATCGCCCGCAATGTCGAGCAGGCATCGATCGGAACGCAGGAGGTTTCGACCAACATCGTTGAGGTCACCCATGCGGCGAGTGAAACCGGCGCGGCGGCCTCGCAGGTCACCAGCGTCGCCGGCGACCTCAACATGAAGGCCGACGAACTGAAGGCGAAGGTGGAGCGGTTCCTCGCGGACGTGCGCGCCGCCTGACCCCCGTCATCACGACAGACAATGAACGGCGCTTGCAGGACACCTGCAGGCGCCGTTTTCGTTTCAGGTGCGCCAGGACACATTCGCCGAGTTGACCGATGCCGCCTCAAACCCGCCGCGCACCCCGCAATTACGTAGAGGAAGTTTCGTAAGAAACAGTGCGCATACGTATTTATTTCCGAATACACAGTCAAATACCCCCAAAATTTCGGGGGTCACACTACGAAAAGAGAATAAATTCATGCAAACAATTGGGAATACTTGCACGAAACACGGAGTTTAAGAAATGGGTAACCGAACGGGGAGATTCTAGACGCAAAGCATAGAGGCCTCCAGAGACCGGTACAAAGATGTTGAACTCGATCCGCAGACAAATCCTGTTGCTTGCCATCATCCCGCTCCTTGCAATCGTAATCTCGAACGTGATCGCACTCGGGCAGAAAAACGCCGAACTGAACCGGCTTTCGGATCTCGCACCGCTGGCACAGCTTGCCGGGCTCGCCGAAAAGGTCATCCACGAATTGCAGAAGGAACGCGGCCTTACCGGCATCGTCATCGCCACCGGCTACGCCGATGCACCCGTCGCCAAGGTTGCCGCGCAACGCGAGCTCTCCAACGTGGAACTCGCCGCGATCAAGGAATTCGGCGCCACGCTGACGCTCGCCAATCCGCGCCTGCAGGAAGACGTCGAGAACACGCTCGCCGATCTCGGCGGCATAGACGCCCATCGGTCCGCCGTCGATGGACGCAATGTTGCCGGTGGCGCCAATCTGGCGTTCTATTCCGCCCGGATCCGCCATCTGCTTCATCTCGTCAACGTAGTTGCCGAAACGGCCGGCGCCGAGAGCGTCGTCGCCGAGATGCTCCCCTTCATCTCGCTGACCGAAGCCAAGGAAGCCGGCGGCCTGGAGCGCGCCATCGGTGCCAAGCTGTTCACCTCTGCCGCCGCCGGCGAGTTCGACTTCCCGCTGTTCCTGAAATATCACGACCGGCTCGCCGCCGAGTCCGCCTTTCTGACCGGTTTTCGCAGCGCCGCCAAGGCGGAGCAGGTCGTGCTCTACGACAAAACCGTACAGGGCGCCGACGTCGATCAGGTCATGGCCTGGCGCGACGTGCTTGCCAAGCTGCCCGAGACCCGCGACGGCAAGGGCATCGACGGTTCGGTCTGGTTTGCCGCCGCAACCAAGCGCCTCAACCTGATCCGCAATGCCTCACTTGGCTTGCTGGAGCGCGCCGAGGCCGAAATCCAGTCGCTGATCTCCGCCGCCCGCACCGACATGGCCTGGATCATCGGCGAAGTCATTGCCATCGTCGCGATCACACTGGCAATTGTCGCCTGGCAGGTCCGCAGCATCATCTGCGCCCTGCGCACCCTGCGCAACAACCTCACCCTGATCGCCCAGGACCGCACCGACACCGTCATCCCCATGACCGAGCGTCCGGACGAGATCGGTGACCTTGCCCGCGCCGGTCTTGTCTTCCAGGAAAACGCCCGCCGCCGCGCCGTGCTGGAGGAAGGCGCCGACAAGGAACGCGAGAAGGAGGGGCTGCGTCAGCACCATGTCGAGAAGATCATCGCCGGGTTCCGCCGCATGATCGAAGAGGTCAGTGCCGCGGTCGACGACAAGACCAACGGCCTCACCCAGAGCGCCGAACGCATGACCGAAATCTCGGCGATGGCGTCCGACGCCAGCGACACCGCCCACTCGGCATCGGATTCGACCGCCGACAACGTCCAGACGGTCGCCGCCGCCGCCGAAGAACTCGCGAGCGCCATCAACGAAATCCTCAACCACTCGGATCGCGCGACGTCGATCATTTCCTCCGCGACCAAGGTCGCTGAAGAAACCGACGCCAACGTCTCGAGCCTCGCCCAGGCCGCCGAGAAGATCGGCGCGGTGGTCGAGATCATCCGCGACATCGCCGAGCAGACCAATCTGCTCGCGCTGAACGCCACCATCGAGGCCGCACGGGCCGGCGAAGCCGGGCGCGGCTTCTCCGTCGTCGCCTCCGAGGTCAAGGAGCTGTCCGACCAGACCGCCAAGGCAACCGAAGAGATCGCCAACCAGATCAACGCCGTTCAGGGCCTGACGGAAAACGCGGTCAACTCGATCCGCAATATCTCCAGCTCGATCGGCGATGTCCGCGACGTCACCACCGCGATCACCGTTGCCGTCAACGAGCAAAGCACGGCGACCCGCGAAATCAGCGAAAGCATCGTGCGCGCGGCGAGCGGTGCCGAACAGGCCTCGTCCAACGTGGCCAGTGTCAGCGACGCCATCCGCCAGACGCTCGAGGAAGCGCGCTCCGTCGACGGAATGTCGCGCGACGTGAAGGCGGTTGCCGAAAAACTTTCGAAGACGGTCGAGGACTTCCTCTCCGACATGACCCGCGATGTCGAGGAACGCCGCCGGGCATTGCGGCGCAGCGCCGGCGACGAGCCGGCCCGCCTGACCGCCGGAGACAACGTCTACGACGTCGCCATCACCGACACCTCCGACGAGGGAGTCGGGCTGCGTCCGGTCCCCGGGCTCGCCCCGGGCCTCAACGTCACGCTGGAACGCGAGAACGGCAACCTCTATCGCGCTACCGTGGTGTGGAACAACGAGCGCGGAGTCGGCCTTGGCAGCCTGAAATTCGTGCAGACGGCCGCGTCGAAAAACGCCGCCTGATCACACCGGGCGAACAACAAAAAACGGCGCCTGCGGGTCTCTCGCAGGCGCCGTTTTTGTTCGGGCACCGGACGCGAGGTCCGGCCGGCAGATCAATCGAACAGGCTCGATACCGACTGCTCGTGCGCCGTGCGGTTGATCGCCTCCGCGATCAGCGGCGCGATCGACAGCACGCGGATATTGGGCGCCGCCTCGATCGCCGCCGTTGACTGGATCGAGTTCGAGATCACCAGCTCCTTCAGCTTGGAAGCCGTGATCCGCGCCACCGCGCCACCCGACAACACGCCATGGGTGATGTAGGCGGTGACCGATTCCGCGCCCTTGTTCAGAAGCGCGTCGGCGGCGTTGCACAGCGTGCCGCCGGAATCGACGATGTCGTCGATCAGAATGCAGTCGCGTCCGTTGACGTCGCCAATGATGTTCATGACCTCCGACTCGCCCGGCCGCTCGCGCCGCTTGTCGACGATGGCCAGCTGCGCGTCGATCCGCTTGGCGAGCGCGCGGGCGCGCACCACGCCGCCGACATCCGGCGACACGACCATCAGGTTCGCACAGTTGTAGCGCTCCTTGATGTCGCGGGTAATCACGGGCGCGGCATAGAGGTTGTCGGTCGGAATATCGAAGAAGCCCTGGATCTGACCGGCATGCAGGTCGATGGTCAGCACCCGGTCGGCACCGGCGCGCGTGATCAGATTGGCCACCAGCTTGGCCGAGATCGGCGTGCGCGGCCCCTGCTTGCGATCCTGACGGGCGTAGCCGAAATAGGGCAGCACCGCCGTGATCCGCCGCGCCGAGGCCCGCCGCAGCGCGTCGATGATGATCAGCAGTTCCATCAGATGGTCGTTGGCCGGATAACTCGTCGACTGGACCACGAAGACATCCTCACCGCGGACGTTTTCCATGATCTCGACATAGATTTCCTGATCGGCGAACCGCCGAACGTGGCACTTCGAAAGGGGCACCTCGAGATAGGCGGAGATTTCCTCGGCCAACGCGCGGTTGGAGTTTCCGGCGACGATCTTCATGGGGCTACGCGTCTCTTGCTGAAGGGGTTCGGATCCAAAACAGGGAAGAGCGACCGGCCACGGCAACCAGAGCCCGCCCCGCGCGGCGTCCCGGTATTAGCAACGACGCACGGCGTGCACAATAGCACGCCGCGATTTCCCATGAAGCTCGGTTACCGGCGCCCGCGGCGTGGCCCGCTGGACGGCATCAGCGCCCGAGCCAGGCCTTGAGCGCGAGAACGGCGCGCGTCGCGATGTTTGCCAGCACCGCATCGTCGACATTTGCCCACGGGTCGCCGCGCGAGCCGTCGGCCGTCTCCTGACCGCTGAAACGGTAGAGCCGCTGCTCGCCGGAAAACACGTCAAACACATAGGCAACCGTGGTGTAACCATCGCTGCCGGCCGCCGTCAGATAGCCGCGCACCCGATAGGTCGCCTCCGCGTCGAGCCGGCGAACGAGGTTCAGCCCCTCGATCTTGGCCTTCTCGCCGATCGAGCGGGACAGCTCGTCAGCGGTATTGCCCGGCACGCCGACAAAAGGCTCGAAGGCAAACGTCGCATCCGCCGCCGACACGCTCGGCCGCACGGTGACCGGCCGGTTCATGCCCGACAGACCCGCCGGGCTCGGCGTTCAGCCGCCCGAACAACTGGCCGCCAGCAATCCCAGGGAGACGACGGCAAGCACGATCCCCGCCGCGCGCCGCGCACGCGACCGGTGCAAGCCAAGCTGTGCCGTGAATTCCGTCATGTCCCGTCCTTCCACAACGCCCGCGATGCCGAAAACCTACGGCAATTTCGGACCGGCCCCGCTTTTCTTCTAGCCAATATAGGTTGCCAAATCCACAAAGCCGCCGCGCCGGGCGGCCTCTGCCCCTATCGCACGGTCAGATCGAGATCGAGACGCGACAGCGGTTCCGGCGCGCCCTCGCCGGTCAGATAGGTACGGCCGAGCGTCATCGCCGTACCGCTGTCGGAATCCGCCAGGATCATGTGCGTGAACAGCGTCATGTTCGGCTCGATCGGCGTCTTGTTATCGCGATAGAACATCGGCGCATCCATCCACGACGGCGCGTAGCGCGCGCCAAGCGAATAGCCGCAGGCATTGAGCCGGTGCGCCGCCAGCCCACGCTGATCGAACACCCGCGCATGCGCCTCGAAGACATCGCCGAACGTGTTGCCCGGCCGCATGGCACCTTCCACCTCGGCGAGCGCGGCGACCGCCGCTTCGTGCAGTTCGAGGTGACGGTCGGTCGGGTCGCCGATGATGACGGTGCGCATCAAGGCGGCATGGTAGCGCCGATAGGCGCCGGCGAATTCGAGCGTGATCTGGTCGCTGGCCGACAGCGATCGCCGTCCCGATTTCGACCGGCACAACAACGCGTCCGGTCCAGAGCCGATGATGAATTCGTTGCCGGAATAGTCGCCGCCGCCGACAAACACGGCGCTCTGCATCGCCGCAAGAATGCGGCCCTCGTCGCCGCCTTCGCGGATTTCGGCAAGGCCGGCTTCGTACGCGTTGTCGGCAAGGCGCGCGGCCTCGCGGGCATAGGTGACTTCCGCCGGCGACTTGATCGTGCGCAACGTGGGGATCAGGTCGGACGCGTCCGTCAGCTTCGCGAAACTCGCCAAACCCGTATCGAGCAGGCGGCCATTATGCGCCGTCAGCCCGTGCGTGTTGTATTCGACGCCGAGGGTTTCGCCGAGCAGGTCGAGCTCGTGCAGCACGTCCTTCAGGCTGTCGACCGGATTGGCGCTGCCGCGATCCGACCACACCCGGATATCGGCGATGTTGGAGGTGTGCTGCGCCTGGCGCAGATCCGGCGCCCGGGTCACCAGCACGTGCTTGCCGTCGCGGCGCACCACCAGACACTGGAAGAAACAGAAGCCGAAACTGTCGAAGCCGGTGAGCCAGTACATGCTCTCCTGAGCAAAGACGAGCAACGCATCGAGACCGCGCTCGGCCATCTCTGCCTCGACCTTTGCACGGCGTGCGGCGAATTCCTCTGGCGAAAAATGCAGTGCCATCTGTGCCTCCTGAAAATGATGTTTGAAAAAGTCTATCGCGTCTCGTCATTGAGAGCGATGGCCGAGGCAAGCCTGCCATAGTCCGCCTCACCGCGATGCGTCATGCGGCGGTAGGAGAAGAAGCGTGCCTCGTCACCATAGGTGCACAGGCCAAGGCTCGATCCCTGAACGCCCACATTGGTCAGCCGGTCGACGATGTAACGCGGCAGATCGAACAGGCTGCGGCCCTGTTGCTCGCCGCGCTTGAAGTAGCGCAGATTGAGCGGGCTCTCGGCAAGGAACCGGTCGAGGAACTCCGTCCCGACCTCATAAGCCGGTCCAGAGATCGTCGGCCCGAGCACGGCAACGATGCGCGCCCGTTTGGCGCCAAGACTTTCCATCGCCTCGATGGTCGCTTCAAGCACCCCGCCGACCGCACCGCGCCAGCCGGCATGCGCCGCACCGACGACGCGCGCCTTTTCATCGGCAAAGAGCACCGGTCCGCAATCCGCCGTGGTCACCCCGATGGCAAGACCGGGCGTTGCCGTCACCACCGCATCCGCCTTTGGCTTCTCACCCTCGGCCCACGGAGCATCGACGACCGCGACATCGGGCGAATGCACCTGATTGGGCATCACCAGCCGTTCGGCCTCGACACCGAGCGCGGCTGCCACGCGGCGCCGGTTTTCCGCAACATTCGCCGGCTCGTCGTTCGAGGCAAGGCCGATATTGAGACTGCCATAAAGCCCCTCGGACACGCCGCCATCGCGGGTGAAGAAGCCGTGCCGGACGCCGGCAAGCGCGGCCAGTTCGGATGCGGTGATCAAATCGGTTCTCCCCTCGCGCGGGTTACGCAAAGCCTGCCGTCCCGCGCGCTTCTTTCAGGCGACTAGCCGCCAAACGGCTGCAGCGCAAGACCGGGCCGCGAAACGGCCATGACCTTGAACAGCGTGCCCATCTGCTCGCTGCCGGCAAGCCGCTCGACTTCGGCGCGCAGCTTGTTCTGCACTTCTTCCTCCTGTTTCGCGCCGAGCGAACCGGCACGCTCCAGCAACCCGAGGCGAAGCAGGAACTCGCCCTGCACCAGCGGTCCGTGCACGGCGGCACCGGCGGCTTCCGCCGCCCGCTTCAGCGCGCCGAAATCCACATGCGCGGTGAGGTCCACCTCGCCCGGCTTTTCCAGCGGATCGGCGTATTCATGCTCGCCAACCGCCTGCAGCGTGTTGCCCGGCGCGCTTTCCGCGTGGCCATAGTCGATGATCAGCGCAAGGCCGCCATGGGCGACGATGCGCGCGGCGATCTGCTGCATGATGGCCGTCCCCGCCGGGCGCGTCTCGATGACGCTGCCCTCGCCGACCGGACCGCGCAGCGGCGGCACATCTGCGGCATCGAGTGTGCCGGCACCGAGCCCGAAGGCCAGTTCGCCCTCATCATCGAAGCCGACGACCCGTTCCCGCCAGACACCGTCGCGCATCTCGTACTGATGGATCGGCAGCGCATCGAAGAACTCGTTGGCGACCAGCACCAGCGGCCCGTCCGGGACGTCGTCAAAATTCTCGTGCCAGCGCGGCGGAATCGGCGCGCCGTCGAGCGTGCGCTGCTGCATCTCCTTCAGCGCCGGGCTCATCTCGACCATGTGCACGTCGGCGGCGTTGATGAAATCCGGGCGCAGCGAGGCGGCGCGCAGAAAGTCGGCCATTAGCGTACCACGGCCGGGTCCCAGCTCCACCACATTGACCGGCGACGGGCTGTCGATGGCCAGCCAGTTGGTGACGCTCCACAGGCCGATCAGCTCGCCGAACATCTGGCTCACTTCCGGCGCGGTGACGAAATCGCCCTCCTTGCCGAACGGATCGCCGCTCATGTAGTAGCCCTCCTCCGGATCGCCGAGACAGATCGCCATATATGCGGCAATCGACATCGGCCCGGCGGCGCGGATCTGGGTACTGATACGAACGCTGAGCGGTGCGGACATTTTGGGAAGCTCCCGTATTTACGACTGGCCGCCCCGGCGGGCGGCGAAAAACATGACGGCGGCACCGACGATCACCATCGGGATCGACAGCACCATGCCCATGGTCAGAGCGCCGGCGAGGAAGCCGAGATGGTCGTCGGGCATGCGGAACAGCTCGGCGACGATGCGCGCCACGCCGTATCCGGCAACGAAGGCGCCGGTGACGAAACCGGGCCGGCGAAACCGCAACAGCATATGGGTCAGCACGGCGAGAAAGGCGAACAACAAAAGCCCCTCGAGCGCGGCCTCGTAGAGCTGGCTCGGGTGGCGCGGCAGACCGAGCGGGTCGGTCGGGAACACCATCGCCCAGGAAACATCGCTTGGCCGGCCATAGAGTTCGGCATTGACGAAATTGGCGATGCGCCCGAAGAAAAGGCCGATCGGCACGACGGCAGAGATGACGTCGAACAGCGTCCAGGCGGTGAGCCCGCGCAGCCGCGAAAACAGGGTCATCGCAACCGTGACGCCGAGAATACCGCCATGGAACGCCATGCCGCCTTCCCAGACCTTGACGATGTCGAGCGGGTTCGCCGCGTAGTAGGCCGGCTTGTAGAGCAGCACATAGCCGAGCCGGCCGCCGAACACGATGCCGATGGTCGCCCACAACACGAAGTCGTCGATCTGCAGAACCGTAGGCCGCTTGACCGCCCCCCACAGACGATCGTTCATCACCAGCCGGCGCGCATACCACCAGCCGATCATGATGCCGGCGATATAGGCGAGCGCGTACCAGCGGAGCGCCAGCGGGCCGATCTCGATCAGCACCGGATCGATGGCCGGATAGGGCAGGATGGCGGTTGGCATCGGCGACCTCTTGAAAACCGCGGCGACCTTGGCCGCAGGGCCGGCGTCCGTCAAGCCTCGGCGACAAACCGCCTTGGTTGAAATTCGCCGGCAACCGGCTTACCTGTTCTGCGAGCCCGCACGGTTTGATCTGCGGGGACAAACGAAGCGGTCGCGGCCGGGCTCCAAGCCGGCTCGACCCGACCGGGAGACCGACGATGACCCAGACCAGCAATCGCCTGTTCGATGAATTCGCCAAGCTGATGAACGATGCCGCCGGCGTCGCCCAGGGCATGAAGCGCGAGGCGGGCACCATGGCGCGCAGCCAGTTCGAACGCTTCGTCGCCGACATGGATCTGGTGCCGCGCGAGGATTTCGAGGCCGTCAAGGAACTCGCCGCCAACGCCCGCGCCGAAGCCTCCGACCTTGCCGAACGCGTTGCGGCACTCGAAGAACGCCTCGCCAAGCTCGAAGGCGGCAAGTCGGAAGGCTAATCCAACGCTTGCAGCGGATTATTCCGGCAGGTGCTTCGCGACCGCCGACAAGGTCGGATCGTGGATGCCGAGTTCGTCGAGATGCGCCGCGGTGTTCAACACATAATCGCGGTTCGGCCCTGACTGGCCGGCGCTGCGCGCCACCATCTCGACCAGCCGCTCGAGCGGCAACACGCCGGCATATTGCTCGTGGCCGTGATTGACCACATAGGTCAGCACGGTGATCGCCCGCCCGCTGCCATCGTCGAGCCGGGCGCGGCGCTCGACCTCGCGATAAACCATGGTGACCTGCTCGCGCTCGCGCAGATAGGCGATGGTTTCCTCGCGATCTTTCGGCGCGACACGGAACGCCAGCCCGCGGCACGAACCGCCCTGATCGAGACCGAGCACGAGGCCGGGCTTTTCCGGCGTGCCGCGATGGTGGAACGAATAGACACAGAGGCTGCGATGCAGGCCGTGCACGCGCGCGGGAACCGCCTCTTCAAAGGCAAATCCCGGCCGCCACATCAGCGACCCGTATCCGAAAACCCACAAATCCTGCATGCCCGCACCCGTTTCGTGACGGCCACGTCATAGACCATGCGGACCGGGAAATGCTATCCCCCGATGCCCGAACGGGATATGCAAATCGCGATAGACGGCCAGAACCGCCAGGAGAACAGACGTGACCGACAGCGAAACCGAAAAGCCGGCCAAGAGCGCGCGCGGCATGCGCGGGCTTCTGATCGCCATCGTTGTCGTGGTTGCCGGCTGGTCGGCCTTCTGGTGGATAAGCGCCGATCTTGTCGACGCCGGTTTCGACGATGTCATCGCCCGCCAGGCGGCCGAAGGAACGACGATCACCTGCGGCAACCGCTCGATCGGCGGCTGGCCGTTCAAGATCCGCGTCGCCTGTGCACCGCTTGAGATCGCCCGCCCCGACGGCAGCCGCCTGTCGCTGAAGGCCGCCCGCGCCGTCGCCCTGATCTATCAGCCGCAGCACATCATCGCTGAAGCCGATGGTCCCGCCACGATCAATCCGCTGGGACTGACGCCCGACGGCCGGGCGGAATGGAAACTCGCCCAGGCGAGCATCAAACTCGGCGTCGAGGATCCCCATGCCGTCTCCGTCGCACTGGAGAACCCCCATCTGGACGGCTTCGCCGCGCTCGGCCTCAACGCCGATCTGACGTCGAAAGTCCTTGAGGCGCACACCCGCTACGTCGGCGAAGGCGCCAACCGCCGCCGCGATGTCGCTTTGGTCGCCAAAGAACTCAGCCCCGGCGACGACGGATTCCCGCTCGATGGTGAAGTGCTGATCAGGCTCGCCGACCCGGAACGGGCCGGAGGCACACCATTGATGCTGACCGCCGAGCCGCGCGAACTCACCATCGAGCGCGCGACCCTGACCGACGGCACGACGCGCCTGTCGGTGAGCGGCACGCTCACGGCCGATGCCGCGACAGGCGTCAATGGCGAACTGGACCTGATCGTCGAGGACCCGGACCATCTCGCCCCCCTTCTCGCGCGCCTGCTGCCGCCCGACAGCCCGCTCGCCAAGAGCATCGCCGGCGCCGTGAGCGGTTTCGGCAAGCGTTCGGAGGTTGCCGGGAAAACCCAGGTCGAGCTGCCCGTGAAGGTCGTCGACGGCGCGGTCTCGCTCGGCATCATCCCGCTCGGCCGCATTCCGCTCCACCGTCTGCCCGGCGTCCTGTAGCGGCGACTGGCCGCAATAGGCTGAATTTTCAGAAACAATCCGCGCACGGAATCTTAAAGGTTCTATGGGATGGTCCCCTCGACAACGGGAGGCCATGAGGAGCTCGGAATGCGTTCATCGCTGGCTGCTGCGGCAGGCCGGTTGATCCCTTCGCCTGTGCTGGAGCGCATCGCTCCGCTCCTGCAAGTGATCAAACCGACGTCGCCGGACACCGACGACCGGTCGGCAGCCGGGCGCATGGCGCTCGTCGCCTTTTCCGTGCGCGTGGCCAGCGCGGCCATCGCCTACCTCTCGCAGATCTTCCTCGCCCGCTGGATGGGCAGCTTCGAATACGGCATCTTCGTCGTGGTCTGGACCTGGGTGCTCATTCTTGGCGCCCTCGTCCATCTCGGCTTTGCCACCTCGGTGATCCGGCTCATTCCGGAATTTCTCGCCACCGAGAAACTCTCCCAGTTGCGCGGCCTGCTCGTCGGCAGCCGGGTCATCGCCGTGCTGTTCGCGACCGTCGTCGCCGGACTTGGCATCCTCGGCGCCTACCTGTTCGAGAACGTGATCTCCAGTCACTACGTGCTGCCGGTCTATCTCGCCGCGGTCTGCCTGCCGCTGTTCACGCTGAGCGAAGTGCAGGACGGCATCTGCCGCGCCTTCAACTGGACCGATCTGGCGCTCGCGCCGACCTATCTCTGGCGTCCGGTTCTGATCCTGTCGCTGATGTTCGTGGCCGGCCTCATGGGCGCCGACCTCGATGCCACCACGGCCTGCGTCGCCGCCATCGGCGCGACCTGGTTCACAGCCGTCGCCCAGCTTCTCATGCTGCGCGGCCGCACCCGCGAGCAGATCGACCCCGGCCCGCGCGAGTATCACGCGATGGAATGGATCCGCATCTCGGTGCCGATCCTGTTCGTCGAAGGCTTCTTCATCCTCTTGACCAGCACCGACGTGGTCATCCTCGGCCAGCTCGTCTCGCACGATCAGGTCGCCGTCTACTTTGCTGCTGCAAAGACGCTGGCGCTGGTACATTTCGTCCACTATTCGGTCCGCGTCGCAACCGCCCATCGCTTCTCGAAGCTCTACCATTCCGGCGACACGGCCGGGCTCGCCCGCATGGTGCGCGATTCCGTGTCGTGGACCTTCTGGCCCTCGCTGGCGCTCGCCGCCATGCTGATGGTCGCCGGCAAGCCGCTGCTGTCGCTGTTCGGCGCCGGCTTCACCGACGGCTACATGCTCCTGTTCGTGCTGGTCATCGGCATTCTGGCCCGCGCCTCGCTTGGACCCGTGGAATCGCTGCTGACCATGGCGCATCTGCAGAACTATGCCGCCTCGGTGTACGGCGGCACGTTCCTGCTCAACGCGACGCTGTGCTTCATCCTGATCCCGATCTTCGGGCTGATGGGCGCCGCCGTCGCCACCGCCTTCTCCATGGTGTTCGAGGCAACCGCGCTTTACTGGGTGACGCGGCGCTATCTCGGCCTGCGCGTCTTCATCTTCTCGCGCCAGCCGGCAGACCAGCCGGCCGAATAATCTCTCGCAAACCATGATTGCAGCGCGGAGCCCGTTCACGGTTCCGTGCCTTTTGCTTGCCCCTTTCGCGCCCTATCTTCTATCGAGAGTGCGAAAGGGAGACCGAGCATGGCCACCGAGAAGACCCGCAAGAAAATCGTCGAATCCTTCATGACGCTCGCCGCCGCGAAAAGCTGGGACGAGATGACCCTGCCGGTCGTCGCCGAAGCAGCCGGCGTCGATCTCGCCACGCTGCGCGATGCCTATGACGGCCGCATCAAGATCGTCGAGGATTTCGCCCGGCGCATCGACACCGCGGTTCTGAAACAGGGCTCCGACGACATGGCCGGGGAGCCGGCTCGCGACCGCCTGTTCGACGTGCTGATGACCCGCCTCGATCACCTCGCGCCCTATCGCGACGCACTGCGCAACCTGATGTGCGCGGCCAAGCGCGACCCGATGCTGGCCGCAGCCTTCAACCGCATTGCCGTCGTCTCGCAGGGCTGGATGCTGGCTGCCGCCGGGATCGACTCCTCCGGCACCAGCGGCCTGATCAAGGCGCAGGGCCTTGCCGTCGGCTTCGCCCGTGTGGTCGCTGTGTGGCTCGATGAGGAAGACCCGGACCTGCCGAAGACCATGGCGGCGCTCGACCGCGAACTGAACCGCGGCCAGCGTGCGCTGCGCGCAGTCGACAAGATCGCCTGCCTGGTCCCGGACCGTTTCCGCCCGGCCGGCTTCGGCAAGCGCTGCAAGAAGTCGGAAGCAAAAGAACCCGACGCCCCGGCCGAAACCGCGGCGTGAGGGACTTGGGGTTTAGTCGCCTTCGAATTCCATCAGCGTGTGGACAGCGACGCCCTTGTCGCGCAGGCGCGCCGCGCCGCCGAGATCCGGCAGGTCGATGACGAAGGCCGCCGCGACGATCTCGCCGCCCGACTGGTGGATCAGGTCGATGGCCGCGACCGCCGTGCCACCGGTGGCGATCAGATCGTCGATCAAAAGCACCCGGTCGCCCGGCTGGATCGCGTCGGCATGGATCTCGATCGTGTCGACGCCGTATTCGAGCTCGTAGTCCTGCCCGATGGTCTTGTGCGGCAGCTTGCCCTTCTTGCGGATCGGCACGAATCCACGGCCCATTTCGTGCGCCACCGCGCCGCCGAGGATAAAGCCGCGCGCCTCGATACCGACGATCATGTCGATCTGCGCCTTGGCCTTGAAGAACGGCCACACCAGCTCGTCGACGGCCGCCCGCAGGCCCGCCGGATCGGCGAGCAGTGTGGTGATGTCGCGGAACATCACGCCCGCCTTCGGATAGTCGGGAATGGTGCGCACGAGCGCCTTCAGGTCCAGACCGCGCCGCAGTTCCATGCTTCCGTACTCCAGATTTTGGCAGATTGATTTCGAATGACGAGGAAGGGTGCGGCCAAATCTAGCCGCGCTGATGCAGAACCCGGCCGGCGACCGCGTCGAGCTTGGCGAGCAATTCGGGATCGCGCATCTCCGGTGCCGTCATGATGGCGTATTCGAGCGCCGTGTCCGAGCCGATCGGGCAGGCCGGATGCTCGCGCGGGAAATCGCGCGCCACCCGCGCCACCAGCTGGCGGGCGTGATCGGCATTGTCGTGCAGCACCTTGATGATCGCGGTGACGTCGACCTCGCCGTGGTCGGGATGCCAGGAATCGTAGTCCGTCACCATCGCGACGGAGGCGTAGCAGATCTCCGCTTCGCGGGCGAGCTTGGCTTCCGGCATGTTGGTCATGCCGATGACGTCGCAGCCCCACGAGCGATAGAGGTGGCTTTCGGCCAGCGACGAGAACTGCGGCCCTTCCATCACCAGATAGGTGCCGCCGCGCGTGTAGCTGAGGTTTTCCGCCTTGGCCGCTTCCTCGATCCGGTCGGCGAGCCCCGGGCTGATCGGATTGGCCATCGAGACATGGGCGACGCAGCCCTTGCCGAAGAAGCTCTTGTTGCGCGCGAAGGTGCGGTCGATGAACTGGTCGACGAGCACGAAGGTGCCGGGCGCCAGCTCCTCCTTCAGCGAGCCGCAGGCCGACACCGAGATGATGTCGGTGACGCCGACACGCTTCAGCACGTCGATATTGGCGCGGTAGTTGATGTCGCTCGGCGAATAGCGGTGACCGCGTCCGTGGCGCGGCAGGAAGACGACGGTCATGCCGTCGATCTCGCCGATGCGCAGCTCGTCGGACGGCGTCCCCCACGGGCTCTCGACGTTTTTCCAATGCGCGTTTTCGAGCCCGGGAAGCTCGTAAATGCCCGATCCGCCGATCACGCCCAAAACCGATTTCGTCATGCCACGCCTCATGTCGTCATCAAATATCGGGCCGAACGGAGCCCTGAAAAATCCGCCATCAGGTTTACGGGGCCACACGCGAGCCCGCAAGGGTGGATCGCAGCGACACTTTTCATGCACTGTCGTCGTGAGGAGGACAAAGCGTATCCCCGAAAAGTGGGAACCGGTTTTCGGACAAGGATACGCGTGAATCTAGAGCGCGAAGAAATATCGGGTGACGTGGAAGAACACCGGCGCGGCGAAGACGACCGAGTCGAGCCGGTCGAGCATGCCGCCGTGGCCCTCGATCAGCCGGCCCCAGTCCTTGACGCCGCGGTCGCGCTTGATCGCCGACATGACGAGCCCGCCGAAGAACCCCATCAGCGTGATGATCAGCGCCATCCCGGCCGACTGCATCGGCGAGAACGGCGTGATCCACCACAACAGCGTGCCGATGACGACGGCACTCGCCACCCCGCCCGCAAAGCCTTCCCAGGTCTTCGACGGCGACAGGCTCGGCGCGATGCGGCGCTTGCCGAGTAGCTTGCCCCAGACATATTGCAGTACATCGCTGATCTGCACGACGAGCACCAGATAGGCGATCAGCAAGAGTTCGCGGCCCTCGTAACCGGGGATCGTGAGGGTCGCCAGCGCCGGCACATGCGACACGCAGAACACGGCGATCATCAACGCCCATTGCGTCTCCGCGATGCGTTCCAGGAAATGGGTTGTCTCGCCGCGCAGTGCCGCAAGGATCGGCAGCAGCAGGAAGGCATAGACCGGAATCATCACCGAATAGAGCCCGTACCACTCGATATAGATGAGCCAGAACTGCAGCGGCAGGATGACGAAAAAGGCGACCGCCAGCGCCCAATGATCGCTTCGCCGTGTGCGCGTCAGCGTCACGAATTCGCGCAGCGCCGTCAGCGAGGCGAAGAAGAACAGGAACACCACACCGCCGGCGCCGAACAGGAAGGCAATGCCGATGGTCGCCACCATGATCCACCAGGCACGGATGCGGGCGTTCAGATTGTCGACGACCGGATCGGGGCCGTCATGGCGCCGATCGAGCCAGAAACCGACCGCCGAGGCGATCACCAGAAGGGCGAAGATGCCGCCAAAGAGGGCGAGCGTCTGGGACGCGGCGCTCATACGTTGTCCTCCCCGTAATGCGGCGCAAGCGCGAGCAGCGCGTCGCGTGCCCGGTCGAGGAATTCGCTCTTTTCCTCATCCGGCGACAACGTCAACGGCGTGCCGAAGGTCACCCCGCACAGGATCGGGATCGGCAGCAACTCACCCTTCGGCATCACCCGCGAGATATTGTCGATCCACACCGGCACCATCTCGATCTCGGGGCGGGCGGTGGCGAGCCGGAACAGCCCCGACTTGAACGGCAGCAGCGGTTCGTCGCTCATGTTGCGGGTGCCTTCAGGAAACAGGATCAGAGAGTCGCCGGCATCGAGCGTCGCCGCCATCTGGCCGATCGGATCGCCGCGCACCGCGCCACGGTTGCGCTCGATGAGCACAGCGCGAAACACGTCCGTACCGATGAAGCGGCGCAGCGCCGAGGTCTGCCAGTAATCGGCGCCGGAGACCGGCCGCGTACGATCGCGCAGAGCCGGCGGCAGCACCGTCCAGATCAGCACGAAGTCGCCATGACTGGTGTGATTGGCGAAATAGACCCGCCGGCAGGGATCCGGCCGCGTGCCAATCCAGTTGGCCTGAACGCCGGTGACCAGACGGGCGAGAAAAACGATGAGCATGGCCGTTGCGCGCGCCGCGAACGACCATAGGCCGCCGCCTGCGCCGACACCGTCCGACCCTTGAGGATACGAACTTTTGCCCATCGCGCTCTCCCGGTCTTGCGGCATCTACCGCACGATCCGCCCCTGCCAACTTGTTAGGTCAAGCCGCGGCGAAGGGGAAGCGTCAACAGATAAAAAGGACGTCAGCTCCGCCGTTCCGGACCGACATAGGCCGCCGTCAGGCGTAGCGTGTCGAGCGTGTCGCGAATGTCGGCGCCAGCGGCCAGCATCGCCGCGATCTTGCCAGTGACATGGGCGGCGGCGGCGCTCGATCCGCGCACGATTTCGTTGCCGACGGCAACCACATGGGCGCCGAAACCGGCCCGGTCGGTCGCCAGATAGGAGAGTTCGCGCGGTCCGCAGCGCGCATCGCCCTGCACCGCGATGACGCCAGGATAGGCCGCTGGGAAAGTCTTTTCCCCGCGCGCCGGAACCGAGGCGACGACCGCGTCGCAGGCCTTCACCGCGCGGGCGAAGGCAGCCGCGAGTTCGTCGTCGCTTTCCGCCAGCCCGAAGCTGCAATGGATGATGCGCGGCGGGTCCTCGAGCAGCTTGTCGATCGCCGCGATCACGTCGGCGCGCTTGCAGGTCAGCCCGCCACCGAACACCACCGCGTTGATGAAGCGCACCGACGAGGCGTGGTAGCGGATCGTCTGCGCCAGCGCCTCGGCGTGCGCCGGCCCGTGGCCCTCGCGCGTTTCCTCGATAATCCAGTGCTGTCCAATAAGGGCGGGAGAGTCTTCCTCCATCGCCCCGTCGATAAGCCCGACGGTGACCGTAGCAGTCATCAGTTCGTAACCCCGGCAAGAACATCCAGATCGACGATTCGGTCAAAGCCCCCGTAGCCGTCGACCGGGCCATGAGTCACGATGATCCGGGTTCTGTCTACGAAGCGCACGTCGAAATTCGCAACTATGCGTGCAGCCGTGGTGGTATCGACCTCCGACAGGCTCTCGTCGAGAACGAGGACCCGAAACGGCCGCAACCACGCCCGCGCCAGCGAAAGCCTCTGCCGCTGGCCGCCGGAAAGGTCGAGACCGCGCTCGCCGATCGGCGCCAAAAGCCCTCCCCGGGATTCGACTGCGTCAGCGAGTTCGACCGCCCGCAAAGCTTCCCACAGGGCATCGTCGGAAGCGTCCGGCGAACCGATGCGCAGATTTTCCGCAACCGTTCCGTGAAAAACAAAACCGGCCTGCGGCACGACCGCGATCGCCGACCGCAACTCGGCAAGAGCGAGCGTTCGAAGATCGGCGCCGTCGAGCGTCACCCGTCCTTCGCTCGGATCGAGATGGCGCTGAAAAAGCGCGATCAACGTCGACTTGCCAACACCGGAGCGCCCGGTCAGATGAATGCGCGCGCCGGCCGGGAACGTGACGTCGAGATCGTGGAACAGCGGCCGCTCGCGCCCCGGCACCATTGCCGAGACCACTTCGAGACGAAGCTCGCCCGGTCCGTCCGGCAGCGGCACGGGCAGAGCCGGGTCGACGATGTCGGCCGGCGCGATCGCCAGCGCCATCAGCCGCTCAAGGCTCGCGGTCATCCGCGCCTGCGCGTGCCACAGCCCGATCAACGCCTGCATCGGCCCAATGAGGAAACCGAGATAGGCGGAAAAGGCGATCAGCGAGCCGAGCGGCCAATCGCCGGCGATCACCCAAAGCCCGCCGAGAATGAAAACAGCCGCCCGCACCAACGCGGTCAGCACGGTCGGCACGGCCCGCGTCGCCTCGCCCCAAACCTGCGAACGCTGCAGCGCGTCGATCAGCCGTCCCTGCTCGCCATGAAAGGCCGCGCGCGCCTGATCCTCGCCGCGAAACGCCTGCAGCACCGGCAGACCGGCGACGGTTTCGGCAACCCGGCTCGCCAGCGTACCGCGCGCGGCGCGCACCTCGCGGGCGCGCTCCTGCGTCTTCGGACGTGCCCAGGAAAAGAACAGGAATTCGAGCGGTGCGAGTAGAAGCGCAATCACCGCCAGCCGCCATTCGAGCACGAACAGCATCGCCGCCCCGCCAATCAGCCGCAGCACATTGCCGGTGCCGCTCAAGAGCGCATTGAAGGCGAATTGCTGCACCTCGCCGGCATCGGCATCGAACCGGCTGAGCGTCTCGCCGATCCGCCGCCCGGCATGCCAGCGCGGCGATTGGGCGAGGATATTGTCGAGCACGGCGCTGCGGATATCGGCCAGCATGCGCACCGAGAACCGCATGTGCAGAATGCTGTTGGCGGCACCGAGCCCCATCGCCGCAAGACCGAAAACGAAGAACGCCGCCGACCACTGGATGAGCTTTTCGGCGTCGCGCGCCATCAGCCCCTCGTCAATGACGAGCTTGGTGAGATAGGGCGGCACCAGCGCGGCAAGCGCCGAGACAACGGCCAGCGCGAAGAGAAAACCGAGCGCGCCGAGATAGGGCCGCATCAGCGGTGTCAGCCAGGTGGCCGCCGGCCACCCGAACAGCACGGCAAGCACCGTTCCGAGGAAACCGGAACCGGGCGAGGCCGTCGATTGGCCGGAAGGGGAAGCCGATGCAGTCATGTACGGAGGATAAAGCACGCGGGGAAAAACGGAAAACGGCATGGTATCAGCGCCGTTTCAGGCGCGAAAAAGGGCGGCACCGCATGTCGCGGCACCGCCCCTTGTCGTCTCACAGCGATTCTACCCGCCGCGCGAGATCACATGCATCGTGCCGGCCGCCATGTCGCCGCCCGACGGCAGGCGCACTTCGCCGATCCGCTCCAGCGTCGACGCGTCGTAGACGCCGATGTCGTCATTGGTGCCGCCGACGTAGATCTCCTTGCCGTCGGACGAGATGTTGACGCAGTAGTAGGTGTGCGGCAGGTCGACCCGCTTCACCAACTCGTTCTTCTCGAGATCGTGCTTGGAGAGCTGGGTATAGACGCCATAGAGCTCGTTCGGCGCCTTCGGATTGCGCACCGCCGAGAACATGATCACCTCGAAGCTCGCGAAGTCGGCGATCTGCGATTCCCCGGTGGTCAGGTTGACGCTCTCGTAGCCCCACACGAAGTCGGCGATTTCCTCACGCTTGTCGTTGGCGAACTTCGCCGCGGAATACAGCAGCAGGAACTCGTCGTTCTGCGTGCCGACCGGCCAGAAGGCGAGCACATCCGGCGGCGAATAGGTCGGCCGATCCCACGACGCATTGGCGATCTTCACCGAGGTCGCGCCGGTTGCCGGATCGATCTCGTAGAGCTCGTGACCGCCGACATAGAGCTTGCCCTTGCGGTCGGTCGCCATGATCGTCATGCGGCGCGGCGCCGGGAAAGTCCGGATCGGCTTGGCGTCGAGTCCGGCCGAGGAATCGTAGACCACCAGTTCCGGATCGAGCACCTCATAGCGGTCGACCAGAATGCGGGTCCGGTTGCGGATCGTGTAGATCTCCTTGCCGTCCTTGGAGACGGCGAGCGAACCGATCACCCGCGAGCGCACGTCGTCATACGACTGGTTGGCCGAGAACACCGTCTCGCAACTGTCGATGTTGACGCCGAACACGCCGCCCCAGCGATCGCCGAGGATGTAGGCGATGCTGTTGTCCGGCGACATCGCGATGATCGCCGGGATGACGTTGAAGTCGAGCTTGCACTCCTTGGTCACCGAGCGGTCGGCTGCGTCGATGACATAGAGATTGCCCGGCTTGGTGATGGTGACGAGGTAGTCCTTGGCCGCCGCCGGCAGCACCGCCACGGCGAGCGTGGAGGCGGCAAGGAACAGGGTTTTCACAAGTTTCATGGATATCTCCTTGCCGCTCAAACGTCGCTGTCGTCCGGGAACACCGTGCCGAGCGCGCGCCAGTCCTTGGCGGCGTTGTCGGCCTTGGCGTTCCAGTCCGGATAGGAGTTGATGGTGTCGGGCACCTGCGCCGGCCACCAGCACGGATCGGAACAGCCATACAGATCGGCCTCCATCGGCTGGCAGAGCGCGGCCACACCGCCGAACGGATCGACCTCCCAGCCCGGATCGAGCGTCGAGGCGCAGCCCGCGACGATGGTCTGCATCGCGCGCACTTCGTCCATCTTCTCTTCTTCGACCGCCTTTTTGACGCGGTCGGCTTTCTGGTTCAGTGCCTTCAGGTGTTTCATTTGCCAAAAGCCCTCCGCGGCATGATGGTGTCGGTAAAGAAAGCCGGATTGCCGGCAATCAGATCGCCGTAGACCTCGATGCCGAAATCGATCCAGTCGCGCATCAGGTCGCAATAGTGGTAGGTCGGCTTGGTCGGGTCCGAGAAGTGAGCGTAGGACTCGTGATAGCAGCCCCCCGCGCACAGATTGCGGATGCGGCACGTCTCGCAGCCCTTGTCGCCGCGCTCCGCCCGATCCTCCAGGAACCGCGACAGCCGCGCCTTGGCGATCCCCTCGTCCACCGAGCCGTAGGTCTCCATGTCGGAGCCGGTGAAACGGTGGCAGAGGTTGAGTTCGCCCGCGTGATCGACCGCCAGCATGCCAAGCCCGGCGCCGCAGGGCAGCGCCTTCGACCGGCCCTCATAGAGGTCGGTCATCAGCTGGTGCATGTTGGAAAAGCCGATATTGCGCCCTTCGAGCGCGGCATCGCGATAGATCCGCCCAAGCGCCTTCATGCGCTCGAACACATCGCTCAGCTCGTCGCCCGTCAGGTTGAAGGCCGACATCGGGCCCGACGTCACCGGCGAGAAGCCGACCTCGGCGAAGCCGAGCCCGTTCTTCAGGTGATCCCAGATCGCGATCACGTCGGTGACCCCGTGGGTCAGCGTCACCCGCGCCCCGACCGGGCGTGAGCTGTAGCGCTCCAGCAGCATCCGCGCCTTCGCCGCCACCACGTCATAGGTGCCCTTGCCGCCGACCGTCTTACGGTTCTTGTCGTGCAGCGCCTTCGGCCCGTCCATCGAGATGGTCAGCCCGAAGCGGTGCGCGTCGAGCCAGTCGACGATCTCCGGCGTCAGCAGCGTGGCGTTGGTGGTCAGCGTGAAGTCGACCTTCTTGCCGAGATCACCGAAGCGCTCCTCGGCAAAGGCGACGACCTCGCGGATCAGCCCGAGATTGGACAGCGGTTCGCCGCCGAAGAACACGACGTTGTAGCGGTCCCGGTCCGGGCTCTCCTTGAGCAGCAGCTCGATCGACTTCTTCGCCGTCTCGAACGCCATCCGCCTGCCGGCGCTCGGCGTGTCGAGATCCTCCTTGTAACAATAGGTGCAGGACAGATTGCAGCCCGTGTTGACGTTGAGAACGATGGTCGTCAGCGGGAAGTTCTCGATGGTCACCGGCGGGCGTTCCGCGCTTGGCGGCCGTCCGTCGGTGACGATGTCGAGGTCGAGGAACGAACGCAGCCGTTCCGCGACCGTGCCGGGATCGGCGCGGTCGGCAAAGCGGTCGCGCACATCTCCCTGGCTGACCGATCCGCGCTCGGCAAGCAGGTCGAGGACCTGTCCGTCGAGGGCGTCGATCTCGAACAGCGACGTCGTGGGAACGTGGAACAGCAGGTCACGGCCGTCCACATTCACGCGATGCGCGTTCTGGGGTTGAAAGACAAGCATGCCCATGGATGCATTCTCCCTAGCGGATCGGCGGATCGTTCCAGCGCTGCACGGTGACGATGAGTTGTCCCTCGCCACGCATGCCGCCACTGTCGGCCACGATCTTCAGATTGCCCGCATTGTTGGTCGAGAACGGCCGCTCGGGATTGGGACCGGCGGGACCCGGCGTGAAGATGCCCGAGACCGCGTCCATGGTGCCGGCATACTTCACGTCCTTGAGCTCTTCCGCCGTCGCGTCGAACGGTTCGACCGCCCAGTTCGCCGGCACTTCGCCGATGCGGATGTCGTCCGGCGTGCCCGGCTGTCCATCCGGCCCGGCCCAGTAGCCAACCGCCATGAACATCGCCTTGACCGGCGGGGTACGTCCGCCGCCACCGCCGACGCGCGCGATCGTGTAGCCCGGCTCGACCTTGATCACGTCGGCCTTGCCATAGACCGCGAGGTCCGTCGTCCAGCCCGCGCCCGAGACCGCCACCTTGGCGTTCGCGCCCGGCGCCGACTGCAGATTGAGCGCGAAGCCGAAATTGTTGAAGCCGATACCGGCCGGCTGCACCGGACCCGTCACCGTCGGATTGGCGAGATCGGCGCCGACCACCTGTACGGTCGCCGTGCCGCCCGAGCGCACCGCCGACGGCACGATACCAAGCACGCGCGAACCGGCGCCAACCTTGGCCGCCTGGAAGCTGCCGCCGAGCGGATCCTCATCGGTCAGGAATTGCCGGCCCGTGAGGCTGCCGCCCTTGTCGCCGAGCATCAACACCTGCGAGAACTTCTCGCCGGCGATGGTGACGGCCGCGCGCCATTCATAGCCCGTGTAGACCGACACCTTGCCCTGCATCGGCGTCCAGTTGCCGTTTGCCCCGACGACCGAACCGATCACCGTATAGGGCTCGGCATCGCCCGACACCGTCATGCGGCCATAGGTTTCCCCGACACCCGGCAGGCGCGTGGTGAACACCCAGTCGCCGCGCACATCGGCCCGCGGCGCCATCTTCCAGGCCGTCCAGGCATCCGTTTCGAACGGATAGGCTTCGGCGAGTTTCGGCGCGACTTCGGTCTTGGCGATCTTGAACCATTCGCGGTCGCGGCCGAGCGCCTGATATTCGATGGTCGGCCACTGCCCGACATGGAAGTCGACATGCAGCGACCATTCTTCCGCCGTGCGCCGCTGCAGGGCGACGCGCGCACCGGAGTGACAGCGCGCGCACATCTCGCCCATCTGCTGGTCGAGCGCTTCGACCGTCGAGGGATTGCGTTCGAGGATATAGCGGAAATCCGCCGTTTCCGACGGCGCCAGACCATTGGTCTCCGACAATTCCCGCACCAGCTGGCGCTGTTCATCGCCGGTGATGTCGAGGCCGTGGAACAGGCGCATGCGCACGATGGTCATCAGCCAGCCTTCCGGCGTCTTGCGCTGCCCCTTGATGCGCGACAGCCCGCCATTGGCATCGGCCTCGTGGCAGCCCGCGCACAGCCGGTTGAGCAACCCGTCCTCGGCGCTCGCCGGTGCCGCCGGCAAGGCCAGCAGCAAGGCGCCGCCGAGCACCGCCCCCGCCCAGCGGGCGAAGCCGGGCCGGCCGGCCCCTGCAGTCAAACTCTTCAGTTCTTTCATTCCTCACGCCCTCCGTTCATGAGTGATCCGAATTCCTTGCGATCAATCCCTGGCTGTCGAGCCAACCGAAAAGAGCCGCCGCCTGATCGCGCGACGCCTCGGGGAAACAGGTTTTCTGCAAATCTTCGAGCCCCGCGCCGCACGCGCCGCGCCGGCCAATCTCCTCGATCACCGGAACGATCGGGATGCCGGCGACGAAGGCGACCCCGGCCGGGTTCTGTTCGGTGCGCACCACCGCGCGCTCGCAAAGCCGGTTGTTCTCGACGATGACGGCGCGGCCGATGCTGAGCCCCGCGCCCTCCGCGTGCGACGGCAGATCGTCGGGGAACGCCCGCCGAGCCGCCCAGTACGGCGCATCGGCGAAGCGCTCCTCGAGCCGGTAGAAATCGCGCCCGACCCGCGCCTGGCGCCAGAACGTGTCGGCGATGCGTTCGGCGTAGAAGCGTTTGGCAAGATCGATGGCCTCGGGCGTGCCTTCGTCGAGCGCAGCGATCACCGGCACGGCGGCGAGCGCCGACGAGATCGCCCAGAACATGCCGTGGCCCGACAGCGGGTCGAGGCCGACGGCGGCATCGCCGATACGGATATGCGAGGGATCGAGTTCAGGCGCGGCAAGCACCGTGTCGGCGTTGCGCGCCAGAAGATCGGCGGGACAGGAGAGACGACGGCCGAAGGCGGCACGCGCTTCGTCGCTGCCGAGCATGGCCTCGACACGGGCCGCAAGGTCGACGCCGCCGGCTTCCGCCTTGCCGTCGAACGAGGCCTGCAGCCAGGCCCGGCCGTCGCCGAAATCGGCATGCCACAACCAGCCGTCGCGGCACGGCACCGTCGTCGTCGCAGCCGATGCCGCGTCCGAGGAAAGCCAGCCGCCGACCGTCAGCGTCGCCGGCCCGCGCACCCGTTCCGACGCCATCGGGGCGCGGCGGCCGCGCGCGTCGATCGCCCGGCGGACCGCAATCTGTTCACCATCGTCGAGACAAAGAACCCGCCAGCCCTCATTGCCGGTCTCGATGGTCTTCACCTGTGCGGCAATGAAATGCGCGCCAGCCTGTGACGCCGCCGACCGCAGCGCCCGGTCGAAGGCCTGTCGCTCGACCAGATGCTCGCCATTACCGGTTTCCGCGGTGCCGCTCCAGAAGGAACGCCGCGTCACCCGCGGCCCGATACCGAGCGCCTGCGGGTCGAGGCCGTGGCGGGCGAAGAGGGCGGCGACGCGCGGTGACAGACCCTCGATGCGCGGCTTTGCCGTATCGCTATCGATCAGCACCACCGACCGGCCGGCGCGCGCAAAGAGGAGCGCGGCGAATGACCCCGCCGGTCCACCTCCCACAACACCGATATCGAACGCGTTTGCGTCCCGTCCGGTCGCGCCCATGCGACAAACCCCGCGATTTCCCCTCTTCGCACCCGCACAGTGAGGCAATTGACCGGCTGCCGAATTTCGCCGAAGATCATGCCTGTGGCGGAATGTCGCAAAGAGTAAACGACGCGGGGAGAGCGCATTTCTCGACAGATTTTGCCGAATTTGCACAATCAGCGAACAATGGCCTTGTCTGCCGAAAAATGCGGCAGCAACATAATGGCGTTCGCACCAGCGCTCAAACGGACTGACATTTCGGACAAATCAGCACCGCCGGCAGGGGCATATCGGCAGGAGGTCGGATCGACGAGGAATGACCGCGCACGCGACCATCGTTTCGGGGGCCTTGAGCGAACTTGACCGCTGTCTGCAGGACCGCGGCATCGATCGCGAACGTTTCGGCGAACCGCACCGGGTTCCCGGCTCGGCATGGCACACGCCGCACCTCGAAATTCCGCTGGTTTCCTTCGTCTCGCTTTATGAAGCCGGCGCCGCGGTCGGCATGTCCGACGTCGGCTGGACCACCGGCGGCACCTTCGACCTGCTCTATCTCGGCGATATCGGCCGCTCGATCCTGACCGCATCGACGCTTGGCGCCGCGCTACGCACCTTCGCCGGCTTCACCGAACTGATCCAGAGCGATTCCGAGGTCAACCTCACGGTCGAGGATGACCGCGCCACGCTCAGCTATCGCATCTTCAATCCCGACATCTGGCCGCGCCGCCAGGACGCCGAATTCACCCTGTCGATCTTCTATGGCCTGATCCGCCGCGCGGTCGGCGCCGACTGGGTACCCGAGGTGCTCAGTTTCGAGCACGATCCGAACCGGGCGGAACAAAGCTATTGCGAGACGTCGCGCGTCGAGTGCCGGTTCGGCCAGCTCACCAATGCGCTGACCTTTCCCGCCGGCCTGCTCGACCGGCCGATGCAGGCGGCCAATCTTGGCCTGCACCGCAGATGCACCACCGCACTTACCGACCGGCTTCATCACCAGCGCCGCTTGCAGCCGGTTTCACGCCGCGTAACGGCGATGATCTTTTCCCGGCTTGGCGGTGAGGCAACCGATCAGGTGTCGATTGCCCGCACGCTCGGCCTGTCGCGCCGCACCCTGCATCGCCGCCTCGTCGACGAAAGCACCACCTTCTCCGAACTCCTCGAGCGTTGCCGCACGCGGGTTGCCTGCCACGAGCTTTCACACAGCTCGAAACCGCTATCCGACATCGCGCTCGGCCTCGGCTATTCCGACCAGAGCGCCTTTGGCCGCGCCTTCCGCGCCGCCGCCGGCCAGACGCCGCGCCAGTACCGCACCAGCACACAGGCCTGAGCCCGTCCTGCGGGATTTCGTATCGCCTTTTGCCTCGCCCCATGGAATAACGACGCCATGCGGTTCACCTCTCAATTCCTCGACGCCATTCGCGCGCGCCTGCCTCTGTCGGAGATCGTCGGGCGCCGCGTCTCATGGGACCGGCGCAAGTCGCAGCCGGCCAAGGGGGATTACTGGGCCTGCTGCCCGTTCCACCAGGAAAAGACGCCGAGCTTCCACTGCGACGACCGCCGCGGCCACTACCACTGCTTCGGCTGCGGCGCATCCGGCGACCATTTCCGCTTTCTGGTCGAAACCGAGGGGCTGGCCTTTCCCGAAGCCGTCGAGCGGCTCGCCCACGATGCGGGCCTGCAACTGCCCGCCCGCGACCCCGAGACCGAGCGCCGCGAAAAGAAGCGCAACAGCCTCGTCGACGTCGTCGAGATGGCCTGCCGCTTCTTCGAGGAAAGCCTGCGCGGACCGCAGGGAGCAACGGCGCGCGACTACGCAGCCCGCCGCAAGCTGACCCGCGAGACGCTGGCCGAATTCCGCTTCGGCTTCGCACCCGACGGCCGCGACACGCTGAAACGTCATCTGTTGCAGCAAGGCGTCGACGAGCAGGCGCTGGTCGAGGCCGGCCTCGTGATCAAGCCGGAGGACGGGCGGCCAAGCTACGACCGCTTCCGCAACCGACTGATCGTGCCGATCCAGGACATGCGCGGCCGCGTCGTCGCATTCGGCGGGCGCACCATCGATCCCGACCGCGAGCCGAAGTACCTGAACTCGCCGGAGACCGCCCTGTTCCACAAGGGTTCGATGCTGTTCAACGCCCACCGGGCGCGAAAAGCCGCCTACGATTCCGGCGCGGTCATCGTCGTCGAGGGATATCTCGATGCCATCGCCGTGCATCAGGCCGGCATAGAAGCCGTCGTCGCGACACTCGGCACCGCCTTCACCGAAGACCAGATGACGGCGCTGTGGCGCCTCGCCCCCGAGCCTGTGATCTGCTTCGACGGCGACACCGCCGGCACCGCCGCCGCCCACCGCGCGGTCGACCGCATCCTGCCGATGCTGAAAAGCGGCCAGTCCTTCAACTTCACCTTCCTGCCGCAGGGCCAGGACCCCGACGATCTGATCCAGTCGGGCGGCCGCGAGGCGTTTCTCGCCGAAGTGCGCGGTGCCCGGCCGCTGTCGGAAGTGCTGTGGGACCGCGAAACCGCATCCGCCCAGATCGACACACCGGAACGCAAAGCCGCGCTCGAAAAGCGCTTTGAAGACCTCATCGGCACGATCCGCGACGGCCTCGTCTCCCGCCGCTACGCGCAGGCCATCCGCGTGCGCCTGTCCGAACTGTTCTGGCAGCAGACCCGCCGCCCCGATCGCCCCGGAAAAGGCGCGCCCGGCAAGGCCGACGAACCGGCGGGCGCGACACAGGTTCCGGCCTTTTCCTTCGAAGAGGCGACCACCTTCGAGCGGCTCGTGCTCGGCCTGTGCGTCGAATACCCGGAACTTTTCGAACGCTATTACGAGCGGCTGCACGCAATCCCCTTCGAAAGCACCCGCTGCGACCAGTTCAAGGAACAGCTGCACTGGATCATGGTCGGCTCAGGCGACCGCGACGTCGCCAGCGTTTATGACGAAATCGATCCCGGCTTCTTCGCCATGCTGCGCTCGGTGCACGGTCTGGGCGGCGGCGATGGTGAGCGCGCGGCAACCGTGCGCGCCGGCATGTGGGCGCTGCAACCGATCCTGCGCTTCCATCCGCCCGAAGCCTTCGTCGATGCCTATCTCGAACTGCTGCTCGACCGGCTCGAGATCCGCGCCATGCGCCGCGATCTGGAAGAGGAAATCGCGGCTGCCGAAACCGAGATCGACGAAACCACCGAGCGGCGCATTCTCGAACTGAGCCGCGAAATCACCCGCCGCGACGAGGAAATCCTGCGCCGCGAGCAGGATCTGGCCGAGGAAGCGCGGGCGATTCGCGCAGCCTTCGGCGCCGGCGACCTCGCCGAGAGCGGGATTCCGGCCGCCGGATAGGGACCAAATCCCGTCGTCGCCACGTGATTCGCCATGATTCGATGCGAATCACGTCCGAAATCGCCTTTGCACCCAAGGACTCGCGCGAATCGCTCTTGCGGAATCGAATCAACAAGCTACATAAAAAGCCTTGAGCGGCCTCTCAGCGCTACCGTGCAGGTTCAGCGAAACATCTCCGGCCGCAAAAACTTGTTCTCCCGGAGGAAAACGCCGGCGATGTCGGCGTCGATGCGGCTGTGCGTTTAAATCCAAGCGGGCCGCCGGCAGGACGGTGCGCGTATTTTCGGTTAACGAGACATAAGTGAACAGGGCCTATTGATACTCCGATTGGCCTGAACGGCGGACGGAGAGATCGGGCGGTATGAGTGAAACGGCAGCGCCGGCGAAGGCGCGAAGCGACCGGGCGCGGGGAAAATCCATGGCGACCAAGACGGCGGAAACCGAAGAAAATCAGGAAACCACCAACGAGAACCAGGACGGGCCGCTGCTCGACCTGTCGGATGCCGCTGTCAAGCGGATGATCAAGGTGGCCAAGAAGCGCGGTTACGTCACCCATGACGAACTGAACGAAGTGCTTCCTTCCGAAGAAGTGACCTCCGAGCAGATCGAGGACACGATGGCCATGTTGAGCGACATGGGCATCAACGTCATCGAGGAAGAGGAGGCCGAGGCCAACAACGACGACAACGAGGAAAGCTCCGAGGGCGGCGACCTCGTCGAAGCATCCACGACCACGACCGCCGTCGCCAAGACGACGACGCGCGAACCGGCCGACCGCACCGACGACCCCGTGCGCATGTATCTGCGCGAGATGGGCTCGGTCGAGCTATTGTCGCGCGAGGGCGAAATCGCCATCGCCAAGCGCATCGAGGCCGGCCGCGAGGCGATGATCGCCGGCCTGTGCGAAAGCCCGCTGACCTTCCAGGCCATCATCATCTGGCGCGACGAACTGAACGAGGGCAAGATCCTCCTGCGCGACATCATCGACCTGGAAGCGACCTATGCCGATCCCGACGGCAAGGGCCCGGTCGACGCCACCTCGTCGTCCGACGATGACGACATCGACGAGGAAGAGACCGCAAAGGAAGACGAAGAAGGCAGCAGCGACAGCGACAGCGAAGACGGCGAGGACAACGACGACGAGTTCGAAGCGAACATGTCGCTCGCGGCCATGGAAGCCGAGCTGAAGCCGAAAGTGCTCGAAATCTTCGACACCATCGCCGAAGACAACAAGAAGCTGCGCCGGCTGCAGGACCAGCTGGTCGAGAACCGGCTGCAGAACAAGACCCTGAGCCCGTCGCAGGAGCGCCGCTACAAGAAGCTCAAGGAAGACATCATCCTTGAGGTGAAGAGCCTGTCGCTCAACCAGAACCGTATCGACTCGCTCGTCGCCCAGCTCTACGACATCAACCGCAAGCTGATCGGCTTCGAGGGCCGCCTCTTGCGCCTCGCCGAATCCTACGGCGTCGGTCGCGAGGACTTCCTCAAGCAGTATCAGGGCTCCGAGCTCGATCCCAACTGGGTGCGCCGGGTCGCCAATCTCGGCTCGCGCGGCTGGAAGGAATTCGTCCAGCACGAGCGCGAGACGATCAAGGATCTGCGCCAGCTGATCCAGACGCTGGCCTCCGAGACCGGCCTCGAGATCATCGAGTTCCGCCGCATCGTCCACGCGGTGCAGAAGGGCGAGCGCGAAGCGCGTCAGGCGAAGAAGGAAATGGTCGAGGCGAACCTGCGCCTCGTAATTTCGATCGCCAAGAAATACACCAACCGCGGCCTGCAGTTCCTCGACCTCATTCAGGAAGGCAACATCGGCCTGATGAAGGCCGTCGACAAGTTCGAATACCGCCGCGGCTACAAGTTCTCGACCTATGCGACGTGGTGGATCCGTCAGGCGATCACCCGCTCGATCGCCGACCAGGCGCGCACCATCCGCATCCCGGTGCACATGATCGAGACGATCAACAAGATCGTCCGTACCTCGCGCCAGATGCTGCACGAGATCGGCCGCGAGCCGACGCCGGAAGAACTGGCCGAAAAGCTCGCGATGCCGCTCGAGAAGGTCCGCAAGGTCCTGAAGATCGCCAAGGAGCCGATCTCGCTCGAAACGCCGATCGGCGACGAGGAAGATTCGCATCTCGGCGATTTCATCGAGGACAAGAACGCGATCCTGCCGATCGACGCCGCGATCCAGTCGAACCTGCGCGAAACGACGACCCGCGTGCTCGCCTCGCTCACCCCGCGTGAGGAACGCGTACTGCGCATGCGCTTCGGCATCGGCATGAACACCGACCACACGCTGGAAGAAGTCGGCCAGCAGTTCTCGGTGACCCGCGAACGCATCCGCCAGATCGAGGCAAAGGCGCTGCGCAAGCTGAAGCACCCGTCACGCTCGCGCAAGCTCCGCAGCTTCCTGGATAGCTAAAGCGCTTTCCCAAAAAGTTGACAGACTTTTTGGATAAGAAAACGCGAAAAGACAAAGAGCTGCAGGGCTTTCCCATCTGGGATGAACATGAATTCAGGGCGGCACAAGCCGCCCTTTTTCATGCCTTTGCGCCCGCGACTTGCCTCCCCAAACCATTTCCTCCTGCCCTCTTCCGATTGACGCAGCGCGCCTGCGCATGGGAAACGGGATTCCCGGCCGGGATCACGTGATCCGCCAGATCCGCCACCCAACCGACCATCCGATTCCCGTTTAACCGCCCCTGCATGTCGAGGATTTGCCCATGACCGACAAGACACCCGAAAAGGCCGGACCGCGCGGCCGTCTCACCGTCCGCACGCTCGCCATGCCGGCCGACACCAACGCCAATGGCGACATTTTCGGCGGCTGGGTGTTGAGCCAGATGGACCAGGCGGGCGGCATCGCCGGCGTCGAGCGCGCGCGCGGCCGCGTCGTCACGATCGCTGTCGAGGCCATGACCTTCATCGCGCCGGTCAAGGTCGGCGACGTCATGTGCATCTACACCGAGGTTCTGAAGGTCGGCCGCACCTCGATGACGCTGCGCATCGAGGCCTGGGCGGAACGCTTCATCACCGGTATCGCCGAACAGGTGACGGAGGGCAACTTCACCTTCGTCGCCGTCGACGACAACGGCAAGCCGCGCGCCGTACCCGAGCAGCAGTAACGGCTGGGGTTACATCGGCCGGCAGATGGCCACCTCGGGACGATCGGCATAGCGCGCGGCGAACGCGTCCAGATTTTCGGCAAGCTCAACAACGCTATCGAGGATGAAGTCGACCGTTTCGTCGTCCATCAGATAGGACAGGTTGAGCCGCGTGAAGCCCGGCTTGTGGGTCTCGTCGCCACCCAGAATCTCCTCGCGCAGATGCTGCGAGGTCTCGGGATCGATGCCGAGCAACCGGTGCGCATACGGCCCGGCGCAGACACAGCCGCCACGCGTCTGGATGCCGAAGGCATCGCTCAGCATGCGGGTGAAAAGCTGCTGCGGGACATAGCCCTCGCCATCGCGGACGCGGAACGAGAACACCGGCAACCGCGCGTGTTCCTCGCCGCCGAGAACCTCGATCCGCGGATGGCCGCGCCAGCGGTCGAAGGCATGCGCAACGAGCTGGCGATTGCGCTCGGCGATGAAGGCTTCGCCGACGGCCGCCTTGACGAGAAAGACGAGCGCCGCACGGATATCGCCGACGATGTTGGGCGTGCCGGCCTCCTCGCGATCCTCAATCCTCTCCAGATAGTCATGGAACACGGAGGAGACGAACAGCACGGTGCCGCCGCCCGGCCAGGACGGCGTCATCGCCGATACCGCATCGCGCCGCACGATCAGGATGCCCGAGGCGCCGGGCCCACCGATGAACTTGTGCGCCGAAAGCGCAATCGCGTCGATCTCCGCGCCACCGGCCGTCATGGCAATCGGCACATAGGGCGCCGCGCAGGCATAGTCCCAGACGACGCGCGCGCCGAACGCCTTCAACAGCGCGGTCACCGCATCGATGTCGGAGAGGATACCGGTCACGTTGGAAGCGGCGGAAAAGGCGCCGACCAGCACCGGCGCGGCGCGATGCGCTTCAAGGGCCTCGCGCAGTTCCGCCATGTCCGGCCCGCCCTCAGCCGCCTCGCCGATCTCGATGACGAGCGCACCGCTTTCGCGCCACGGCAGGATGTTCGAATGGTGCTCGTAGGGCCCGACCAGAACCACCGGCATCTCGCCCGCCTTCACCGCCGCGTCGATGCCGAACAGATGCACCAGCCGGTTGAGGCCGGCGGTCGCGCCCGAGCCGGTGAAGATCACCGCGTGCTCGTCCCCCGCGCCGCAGGCATCGCCGACCACCTTGCGCGCCGCCTCGCGCAGCCGCGTCGTCGTCGCCCCGCAGAACGAGGCCTCCGTGTGGCTGTTGGCGTAGAACGGCAGCACCTCCTCAAGCATGAAGGTTTCGATCTGGCGCAGCGCCCGGCCTGACGCGACATAGTCGGCATAAACCATTGTCTTCGGCCCGAACGGACCGTCGATGGTCAGCCCCTTGCCGATCAGGCCGCGATTGAGCGCCTCGACAACGTCGCCCTCGACGAGGCCATCAAAAAACGCGTCGAAAGGCGTGCGCTCCTCTGCTGTCACAGGCAGGGCGGAATGGGCGGCAACGGTGCTCGACATGACAAAACTCCTCTTGGGGCAGATGCTCACCGAGCGAGCCCGATTGGCTGAAACTGAACGTTCAGGAAAACGCCATTTCCCGCTGGCCGGCCCTGTGCGGCTCGAAGGGGTGGCAGCTCAGCGTGTTGTCGGTGATTTCGATCGCGCACCCGCAATCGACCGCGACCCACTCGCCATTGCTGTTGAGCGGCTCCGAGGCGATGACGACCCCATCGTCACCGCGCTGATAGTGCAGGCTCGGCGCAAAGGCATCCGACGCATGACGGGCGGCAAACAGGCGGCGGCCATCGGACCAGCACGCGGCAAAACGCATGAACGGTTCGGCACCCTTGGCGCGGGCAAGAGCCTCGACCCGGTTCACGGCCCGCTCCATGGCGCCGATCGGATCGGCCTCCAGCCCCTCGCCGAGCGCTATCAGGAAGATCGCCTCGCTTTCGGTGGCGCCGTAGCGGCAATCGTACAGGTCCGCCGGGATCATGCCGTCCAGCGCCTGACGGAACCTCTCATGACCGCCCGCCTGTCCGTTGTGCATGAAGCTCCAGCGACCAACCCCGAACGGATGACAATTGTTGCGTGAGATCGCCATTCCGGTCGACGCGCGGACATGGGCAAGGAACACCCCCGCTTTGATGTGGTGCGCAAGCTGCTTCAGATTGGCATCGGCCCAGGCCGGATGGGTGTCCTTGTAGATGCAGGGATCGGTGCGGCCGCTGTACCAGGCCAAACCGAACCCGTCAGCTTTGATCGGCGTCTTACCGACAAGCGCATGCCGGCTCTGTTCGACGAGCGACTGCTCCTGATTCAGCACCAGATCGTCGAGGTAACGGGGCGCTCCCGCCCAGGCGAGGAACCGGCACATCAGCACCCCTCCCGATCATGGCCGAGCGCAACGCGGCCGGCATTCGCCAGTACAGGCGAGAGGGGCGGCAGGGGCGGAAAGTTGATGGCGCTCGACATGGTGTGCGTTCCCGCAATGCTGTTCACACATGATCATTCACCCAATTTTTTGCAATTTCATCGTCTTTTTCATAGGATTCTGGAGTAATACAACTATCAAATGATCGAGATTTTAGGGAATCATGGATCAAATTGACCTTCAGATCCTCGACCTGCTGCAACAGGACGCCTCGCTGTCACAGCGCCAGGTCGCCGAACGGGTGGGTTTGTCGCAAAACGTCTGCTGGCGGCGCATGAACCGCCTCGCTGCCGACGGCATCATCGAAGGCCAGTCGGCGCGCATCAATCGCACGGCGCTCGGTCTCGATCTCGTCGTCTTCGTGCTGGTGCGCACCCGCAATCACTCGACGACATGGCTCGAGGAGTTCCGCCGGCACGTCGAGTCGATCCCCGAGATCACCGATTTCTATCGTATCGGCGGCGACTGGGACTATCTGATCCGGGTGGTGACGACCAGCATGGCCGGTTACGATGCGGTCTATCAGCGGCTCGTCGCCGGCGTCGAACTGGAGACCGTCACCGGCCTCTTCGCCATGGAGGGGATCCTCGAAAACCGGCCGATCGCCCTGCGCCGGACCCTGCCGAAACGCGGCTGAACACTGTACGCTCAGCCCCGCTTGCCGCGCTCGGCGGCGATGTCGACGAGTTCTGAAAAGAGCAGATACGCCCGCTCGAACCGGCCGCGGTCGGCGTCCGATCCGATCACCTGAAAGCCGACAAACGCGGCGTACTCGATCCACGAAAGCGCCTCTGCGGTCTCGCCGTCGAACCCGCCGGAACGCTTGTAGAGTTCGGCCATGTAGCCCGTGCGCATGGCGTCCACCGCGCGGCAGATTTCGGCCACCTGCGCATTCACCCCGGCAAGCCGCCGGATGCCCTGCTCGGTTGCCGGATCGAGCGCCATGGCGAGCGTGTTCAGATGCTCCCGCTGATCGGTCGGCGACGGCGCGGCTTCCGCTTTTTCAATGATCGCCTCGGTGTGCTCACGGCGCCAGTACGCGCCGAGCGCGGCGAGGTAGGCCTCCATGCTGTCGAAGTGGTGGTAGAACGAGCCGCGCGTCTTTGTCGCCCGCGCGCACAGCGCATCGATGGTCAACGCCTCGGGGCCTTCTTTCGCAAGCGCCGCAAGCCCAAGCGACAGCCAGTCCGTGCGACCGAAACGGCGGGTCATGTCAGAAGCCCCACCGTCCCCAGCACCGATCCCGGCAGGAACAGCAGCCATTGCGGAAAATGGAACAACCGCAACCGCTGCGTCGCGATCATGGCAAGGTTCCACAGCATGAACAGCACCGACAGGGCGGTTGCGAAATGGGCAAGCTCCACGCTGCCACCCGGCAACCCGGCAAGCACGAAGGCGAGCGCGAGCGCGGCAATCGTGATCGTGACCATGTGCCAGCAGTAATAGGAGGTGAATTTCGGAATGGCGCGCAGCTCGGAGCGCAGCAACGGCGCCGCCACCTCGCGCCCGCCGAGAATGACGTGCGTCAGACAGGTGAAGAGCGACGTCGCCGCCGCTGCGAGGAACCAGTTATTCATCGACACCTCCCGATCCCGGACAAGGGAAAGTCACTTCGGAGCAGGTCGGCGACCTCGCCGCGCCTCAGCACTCAGAACTCAGAACTCCACGCTCCACGCTCCACGCTCCACGCTCCACGCTCCACGCCCGGCACTCCCGGCACGCCACTCCCGGCACGCTACCCAACTCATCACGTGCGATAGGCGCCTTCAGCGAACATACCATAACATATGTTATGTTTGCGAGAGAAGTGTTTTCTGATCCGGACCGGATTGGCGACCCGCGATTGGGCGGGGCCAAACGGCGGGGCGAACGGATCCAACCTGGTTCTGGGGACGGAGGCGACGGCGACCGGGCGGCAGGCCCTGCTCCATCCTCCCGGGTTGAAGCGACGAGGAGCAGACGGTGGTCCGGCCAATCAACGACTACGGCCCTCCCGTCAGACCGGCGCCGCGCATGCCAAGCCGCGCAACCTCAATACAGCGGCGTTGGAGGGTTTCGGCAGACCCCGAGCACTACCGGTTCGGACCGAACGAAATAATGATCGCCCGGCAGCAACGACCCGTCATAGCGGATCGTCTTGCCTTCATAGGGGCCGAGATCAACCGGCGTGCGATCCGGCCAATAGACCCGGATGCGATAACCGTCATGGCTGATAAACGCGCCATCGATCACACAGCCCGTAATCGTCCGCTGCACCGGCGCCGACGCCAATGAAGTGACAGCGGGAACAGCCGAAAGGCCGACGGCAACACCGAAAAAGACAGCCCTGAGAAAAACGGTGGCGGAGTTCATCATGATCGCCCCCTTCGCGTGCGGCGATACGTTTCGTCGTCGGCACCTTGGAAAACCGACCCTGCGTCGACTACACATATTACCATGAATGCGAGATGCGCGCGGCCAGTCGACCGGCAGCCGGCAAGGGGAGAAGCGCCCATGGGCTACGATTTTCTGATCACCGCGATGATTGTGGTGCTGGTACCCGGCACCGGCGTTCTCTACACGCTCGCCTGCGGTCTGGCGCGCGGCTCGATGGCCAGCGTCGCCGCCGCCTTCGGCTGCACCCTCGGCATCCTGCCGCACATCGCCGCCGCCGTCTTCGGCCTTGCCGCGCTGCTTCACGCCAGCGCGCTCGCCTTCCAGGCGGTCAAGTTTGCCGGCGTCGCCTATCTTCTCTACATGGCCTGGAGCGCATTGAAGGGCGGCGGCCCGCTCGCCATCGACGACAAGGTCGAGGCCCGCTCGGCCGTGCGGATTGCCGTCACCGGTTTCCTCATCAACATCCTCAATCCGAAGCTGTCGATGTTCTTCCTCGCCTTCCTGCCGCAGTTCATCGCCGCCGATGCCGCCTCGCCAATCGCTGACATGCTCTATCTCGGCGCCGTCTTCATGGCGATGACCTTCGTCGTCTTCGTCGGCTACGGCTTTGCCGCCGCCGCCGTCCGCGATCATGTGATTACGCGGCCCCGCGTGATGCGCTGGTTCGGCCGCTCGGTCGCCGCCGCCTTCGTCGCGCTCGGCGCCAAACTGGCTTTCGCCGAGCGCTAATCGCTGAAGCAAGGACATCCAATAAAGAAGAACGGCCGGATGCGTCGCCGCACCGGCCGTTCCCCTTGCATGGCCTCCTGAAACTTACTTCGTCAGCCGCAACTCGGTGATGTCCCGCCCGATCTGCTGGAAAGCGGCGGCCAGATCCGACGTCGACTGGGCGTCGAAGTAGTGCGAGTCGGCGGTCGCGCAGCCCTTGAGCAGATTGCGGGTGGACGAACTGCTGACATCGAAGGCAACCGTGTAGATCGTGATGCCGGCCGCCTTGGCGTTGCTGCAGGCCTGGCTCAGACGACCGTCGAGGTAGTTCTTGCCTTCGTAGATGGTGTCCACATTCGACGGGAAGTGACCGCCCTTGATGTAGCCATAGGCGCTGTAGTCGCTGACCGTCGGACCGTCGGAGTCGTTGCTGATCAGCTCGTTGTTGCCGTCCGTCATCAGCACCAGCACCTTGGAGACCTTGTCCTCATACGGCCGGCCTTCGGTGAAGGGCGCACCCGGCGACAGTACCCGCCAGCCCCACATCAGGCCTTCGGAGATGATCGTGCCCGAGGACGGCCAGTAGGTCATGTTCGAGATCGTCGACTGCACAGCGGTCTTGCTGGTGGTCAGCGGCTGCACCGGATCCGGGCACCCCTTGTTCGGGCCGCTCGTCGAGGAACCGTCATTGTTGTGTTCCTTGATCGTCGAGGTCTTGCCGCTGGTGTACTTCAGCACGCTGCGCCAGAGGTATTCGATGCTCGACTTGTGGCCGGTATAGGTGCCGCCGCTGGTATCGTCGATATAGACGTCATCCGACATATAGGAATTGCGGGCCCGGATCGAGTAGGTGAAGCGATCGGTCTCGTCGGGCCAGAAGAACGGCACGAACAGCGTGTCCGCATTGCCGAAGATCGGCGTCGTATCGTTGACGTCATAGGGTTCCGGCCGCGCCTCGACACAGCCCTTCCAGTCGGTCTGGCTGAAGGTCGAGAACAGATTCATGTGGTTGACCTTGGCGGGCGTAATCACGAAGCAGCCGTCGAGCGTATGGTCGTCCGGCAGCGCACCGGCAACAGCCGCTGCTGACGGGATGCCGACGAGCTCCTCGAACACATAGGCGAGCGTGCGCAGCGTCTGGCGCGTTTCCGGCTCGAACATGCGCGAATAGTGCGCATAGCGGCAGCTGTAGTCGCTCTTCTTGGCGACCGGATAGTCCTCGAAGAAGATGCCGTGGACGCTGGAATCGCCATTGGTGTCCAGATTGGAGGTCGGGAAATTGTCGCCGACATTGACGGTGCCGACATAAGGCACGACCGCGACCTTGACCATTTCCGGATTGCCCTGCGGCGCCAGCGCGAACAGATCGTCGGCAAGGTCGCCGGCCGCGGAACGCAAGGCGCTCATGTCGTTGCGCATCGAGCCGGTATTGTCGAGCACCAGCGCGACTTCGAGCGCACGGCCGCCGACAGCCGCATCCGACTGCGCCGCGATTTCGATCTCCTCGACGCCGACAATGCCGAGCACCAGTGTGCTCAGGCTTGCCGAAGCCGTCACCGTCACCGTCTTCTCTGCCGAATTGGTCGAGATTTGCACCGACGGGGAACCGACACCATCGCCTGCGATAAAGTTCGCGTCGAAGGATTTGCGCCCGAGCAGTTCCGGCTCGCTTTCGCCGCTTGCGATATATTTCGCCGTTGCCAGCGCCGCGGCGTCGGTGGCCGCCTGCAGATGCGAGCGGGCACGAATACTCATCGAGAAATCGAGCATGGCACCGATCAGCGCCATCGCCGGAATCAAGAGGAACGTGAAGATGATGGCGACACTGCCCCGTTGATCGCGCACGAACGGCGAATGGCGGCGGTCGGTGTCATGCCTGCGTACAACATGGGTGTCTGTCATCGGAGTGTACCGGTTTGATTTTCAACCTCCCGATTATGGGCTCCAAATCTTAATGGGATCCTGATAATATTCGCTAATAATCTGTTAAAGCCTTGTATTCATAGGCAATTTATTCCCACTCTGCGCAAAAATTTGCCGAAAATTTTATTCAAATTACAATTTTCAGGTAGTTCAAAAGCAATTTATATTTATAGTTTGCTTGATTTCTCGCTTTTTCTTGCGGCCATTCGGGCTTTTTAGATAAAATCTCCAAGTAAAATCCGCCACATCATCGGCGGGTCAAAAGTCGAAAACCATCCCGCCCGCAGTCGAAAAAGCAGCATTTTTGTCGCCCAAACCGCTTGCGCGGCCCCTTTCACACCGGTCAAATGGGCCTCTCGCGACATGCAACGTGAAAAAAATACCGCTGGCGAACCCGCTGGCCGGCACGACGGGGACGGAAAACATGACGAGCAAACCGACACTCGCCTTTCTCGGCATCGGCCTGATGGGATCGCGCCAGGCCGCCCGTCTCCTCGACGCCGGCTATCCGCTGACCGCCTGGAACCGCACCCGGGCAAAGGCCGAACCGCTCGCCGCGCGCGGAGCGACGATCGCCGACACCGCCGCCGAAGCCGTTGCCGAGGCCGATATCGTCATAACCATGCTGGAAAAGGGCGCGACGGTTGCCGAAGTGCTGTTCGACCAGGGTGCGGCAAACGCCATGAAACCCGGCAGCCTCGTCGTCGACATGAGTTCGATCCGCCCAGCTGAGGCGCAGGATCACGCCACGCGGCTCGCCGAACGCGGTATCGGTCACCTCGACGCGCCGGTCTCCGGCGGCACGGTCGGCGCAGAGGCCGGTACGCTGGCGATCATGGCCGGCGGCGAGGCGGCGGAATTCGCCCGCGCCGAACCGCTCTTTGCCGTCATGGGCCGGGCCACTCATGTCGGCCCGCATGGCGCCGGCCAGCTCGCCAAGCTCGCCAATCAGATTATCGTCGGCGTCACCATCGGCGCCGTCGGCGAAGCCCTGATGCTCGCCGAAAAGGGCGGCGCCGACCCGGTGAAGGTGCGCGAAGCGCTGCGCGGCGGCTTCGCAGAAAGCCGCGTCCTCGAACTGCACGGCCAGCGCATGGTCGAGCGCGATTTCGAGGCCCGCGGTCGCGCCGCCGTCCATCTCAAGGACATGACCAACGCACTCGACGCCGCCGATCGTCTTGACCTCGATGCGCTGCCGCTGTCAGCCGTCACCCGCGACCTGTTCCAGGGTCTGCTCGACAACGCCGGCGACCTCGATCACTCCGCCCTCATCGTCGAACTGGAACGGCTGAACGGGATCGAGCCAAAGGGCTAGGCGCATCAAGCCGACAGAAAAACGCCCCAAAACAAAACCCCGCGGAGCGATCCGCGGGGTTTTCTGTGAGCGCTATGTTGGTCGGCAGATCGGTCGGCGGTCAGCGCGGCTGAACGATGAAGTCGGTGCCCTTGCCGGTTTCACGGCCGAGACCGGTATCCGACACGATCAGCGAAGATCCCGGCACCAGCAACGCGGCAATGCGTTCGCGCATCGGTGCGGGAATTGACAGCCGGTCGAGCGTCGCGCGCGGCGTCGGCATTACATCGTCGCCAACCGTCAACGCGGTCCACGCGCCGGTGTCGCCTTCGTCGAAATGGCCGAGCGAGAACATGTGCGTGCCGAGCGGCTCGTCCTCGGCCCCGGCGATCGCCACCGGCGCATCGAACAGCGCCTTGCGGTTCTGGCGCACATAGAGATGCCCGGTCGCTTCCTCGCGCCCGACCGCCTTGTAGAGCGCCGACACCAGCTCGTCGGTGACCATACCGGTCGCCGGTTCGCCGATCGAACGCTGGAAGGCCTGGATCGCGCCGCCGGTATTGCGGCCGAGATAGCCGTCGATATCGCCCGGATCGTGCCCGAGCTCGAACAGCATGCGCTGGATATCCTTCATCCGCTGCTGGCCGGTGCGCCGGGTGATCAGAATGCGGATCGGCTTGGTCGAGCGGTTGCGATAGGCCTCTATCCGGTCGACCATATATTCCATATCGGCAAGGCCGATCGCCGCCGTCGCCGGATCGCTCGCCGGACCGGCATCGCCTTCGTCATGCGAGCCAATCGCCGCACCCGGCGGCGACGGGCGGAACAGGACGTTGTGCTCGATCGGCTTCGGCGTCGTGTCGCCCGCGGTGACAATGACGTCGAGCCCCACCTGGGTCATCTTGAACAGCTCGGCGGCAAACGCTTTGGGCAGCCGGATGCAGCCATGCGACGCCGGATAATTCGGCACATGCCCCTGATGCAGCGCCATCCCCGACCAGGTGATGCGCTGCATGTAGGGCATCGGCGCGTTGCTGTAGATGTTCGAACGATGATGGCGGCTTTTGCCGAGAATGCTGTAGACGCCGAGCGGCGTCTCGTGGCCGCGCTTTCCCGTCGAGATCCGCGACGATTTCAGCAGCGTCGTACCGCGATAGATGTCGATCCGCTGCTCATCGCGGGCAATGATGAGGCGCAACGGATCCGGCGGCAGCTCCGCCAGATTTGCAGCCGCGCCGCCTCCGACTCCATTGGTCTGTGCCAGGCCGGCGGTTGCCAGAAAGAAAATGCCCCATCCCGCGGCAAGCGAACCAAGCCCGACGCCGCGCAGCCGTGAAATCATGTCAAAACCCCGTTCTGTCGCACCCCGAAACGAGTGTTGAAAATACGCTTTGATTCCTAACATTAATTTAGGACCACGCTATTCACAAACAGGTCATTGTCCAGTCCGGCACCCGCTTTTCGTGAACTTCGCGCGGGATCACAACTATTGGATTGATCATCGTTCGACAAAAATACGAATGCCGTACAATTTCCCAGGCTCGAAAAAAGAAGTTCCGTAAAGTTATTTCAGTCACTTGATCTGATCACGCCAATTCGGCACCATCTGACGCGTTCGATCCCGATCCGTGACAATCTTCAAGAAACAAAAAACCGGAAACGACGGAGCATTTCTTTTCGACGGCCGGCTTTTGCGCGGCAATTGAGGAATTCATGGACTCGTCCTCCGGCAACAGCCCGCAATCCGCCCCGCTTGTCGACAGTCTCTATGGTCTGCTGACCGAACCCGACGGCTTCGAGCAGCTCGTGCAGCGCCTCTCGGAGAGCTATTCGACTTTGCTCGAACAGGAGCAGAGCGACAATCTCGCCCTGCTGCAGCAAAACATCTCCGGCAATCTGGAAGACATCGAACACCATTTCGACCGCGCCGCCCGGCTGTTCGATCGCATCAACCACGAGATCTACGACAACGCCGGCGGCAGTTCCGACGACGAAAACGCGCCCTACCCGGTGATGCTCATCAACGCTCGCGGCATCATCACCTATGCAAACCGCAACGCCCGCACCGGTTATGGCCTCGACCGCGGCGACAGCATCTCCGCCCTGCCGGTAGATGCCGGCATGGCGCGCAGCATCGAGGCGAGCCTGCGCAGGATCGACGGCTCGCCGCGCGACGACAGCTTCGTCGTGCTGCCGGTCTACCATCCCGAAACCGAGACCCGCAGCCTGTTCACCCTGTCACCTGAGCCCGGCAACGGCAACGAGCCGCTGGCGCGGCTCCAGCAGCTCGAGTTCGGCTGGAACGGCGAGGTCGGCACGACCATTTGCGAGAGCTTCGGCCTGACCGCGGCGGAGCAGGAGATCCTGCGCGCAATCGTCGAGGGACGCAGCTTCGCCGACCTCGCAAATGCCCGCCAGCGCTCGGTGGAAACCGTGCGCACCCAGGCCCGCTCGCTGTTCCGCAAGACCGGCGCCCGCTCGCAACTCGAGCTGATCCGCATGTTCGGCGCCCTGTCGATCGCCATGCCCACGCGACAGACGAATGCCGCACCGCCGGCACCCGACAGCCGCCGGCACGACTTGATCGAAGTCGAACCCGGACGGCGATTGCAGGTCGATCTCATGGGCCCGGACGACGGCCTGCCGGTCATCATGCTGCACGGCCTGTTCAGCGGCACCGGACTGACCGCCGACGGCCACGCCGCCCTGCACCGCCACGGACTGCGGATCATCGCGCCCTGGCGCCCGCGCTTTGCCGAATCCGACGCCGCCGACTGGACCTTTCAAAAGACGCCCTACGCCTTTGCCGACGACATCAAGACAGTGATGGACCGCTATGGCATCAAACGCGCCGTACTCATGGGACGTTTCACCGGCGCCCTCTATGCGGCGGCGGCTGCCCGCGTTCTCGGCCCCGCGATCGCCGGTGTCGTCGTCGTCGCCGGCACCCCGCCGATCCGTTCGCGCGCCCAGCTTGACGTCATGGCGCCAATGCAGCGCCTCTACGCCTACTCGGCGCGCTATTTTCCGACCGCCCTGCCGATCCTGACGCGCGGCCTGCTGCACATGATCATGAAGGGGCCACCGGGCCAATTCTTCGACAGCCTCTACCAGAAGCCCGAGGAAGACGTCGAAACGAGCCGCGACCCGGAAGTGCGCGCGATCCTCACCGACGGAACGTTCAAATCGTTTGGCGGCGGCAGCAAGGCCTACGAAACCGATGTCCGCCACACGGCGCGCGACTGGTCCGACTATTACGACGGCATCAAGCAGCCGACATTGCTGCTCCATGGCCGGCTCGACCCGGTGACCACCATCGACCAGGTGCACGACATCATCGCGCGATTTCCGGCCCTCAAGCTGATCGAGATCCCGGATGCAGGACAACTCTTCCTATATTCCCGTCCCGACTTTACAATCGGAACAATAGCCGAATTCGCACGGCCGCTCCTCGACGGGCGGAAATCGAGCCGAAAGCGGTCTGACGGTTCACGAAACACGTCCGGCACGCGCAAGACGGAGTAGCCCATGGCCCTGTCCCGCCGCGGATTTCTCGTGGCTTCCGCCGCCACGCTCGCCGCCACACCTGGAGCCATCCGCGTCGCGTGGGCGGATGACGGGTTTCTCGAAATAACCGCCCGGCCGGCCAGCCAGAAGCTCTTTTCCAACGACAATCCGCCGTCGGATCTGTGGACCTACAACGGTCGCTCACCCGGCCCCGAATTGCGCGTCACGAAGGGCGAGCGGGTACGCGTGCGCCTCATCAACGAGCTGGATGAGCCGACCTCGATCCACTGGCATGGCGTCCGTATCGACAACGCCATGGACGGCGTTGCCGGCCTCACCCAGCAGCCCGTCCCGCCCGGCGAGCGTTTCGAATACGACTTCGTCGCGCCCGATGCCGGCACCTACTGGTATCACGCCCACACCAAGAGCTGGAATCAGGTCGCGCGCGGACTGTACGGGGCGCTCATCGTCGAGGAACACGAGCCCTCTTTCGACAACACTCACGATCTGACGATCGTCATCGACGACTGGCAGCTCGATGAGCAGGGGCGTTTCGATCCCTCCGGTCTCGGGTCGCTGATGGAATGGAGCCATGCCGGCCGGCTCGGCAACTGGCTGACCGTCAACGGCACCAGCATACCGAATTTCATGCTCAACGCCGGCGAGCCGTATCGCCTGCGGCTCATCAATGTCTGCAACGCCCGCATCCTCGAAATCGATCCAAGGCCGCTGCGGGCGACCGTGCTCGCCGTCGACGGCCAGCCGCTTGCCGAACCCGAACCCCTCTCCGACAAACGGCTTCGCCTCGCGCCGGCACAGCGGATTGACCTTGCCGTCACGCCGAAAGCCGGCCGCAACCTGTCGCTCGTCGAGATCTCCGCCAGGCAACCTTTCACCTTCGCGACATTTGCGGTGACGGGCTCCGACGCAGGCTCCGGCGCCCGCGCCGCGGCCCTGCCCGCAAATTTGCTTGCCGACCCCGATCCGGCGGCGGCGCACTACGTCATCCTCGACATGACGGGCGGCGCCATGGGCGATCTGACCGACATCACCTACAAGGGCAAACCGCTGACGGTCACCGACATTCGGGAAACCGGTCAGGTCTGGGCCTTCAACGGCATCGCCAACCTCGCCGACGAGCCGTTGTTCCGGGTCCGGCGCGGCAAGACCGTGATCGTGGAAATGAGCAATGACACCGCGTTCGCGCATGCCATGCACACCCACGGCCACCATTTCCGCATCCTCGGGGCCGACGGCAAGCCGGGCGCAGAGTGGCGCGACACGCTCATCCTTGAACAATCGGAAAAGGCGCGCATCGCCTTCGTAGCGGACAACCCCGGCAAATGGCTGTTTCACTGCCACATGCTGGAACACGCCGCCGCCGGAATGAGCACCTGGTTCGAGGTTGTATAGGCCATCCGCATTGGCAATTCGCGGTGCTTGGACGGCGCGCATAAAACGGCGTAGGGTCGCCGCCATGCGCAGCTTTTTCGTCGCCTTGCTGGTTGTTCTGATCGCCGGGGTTCACGCCCTGCCAACGCAGCCCGACCGGCATGGAAAAGTCCATATGACGGCCCATACGACGGCCGAAATGACAGCGATGAGCGCCGATATGCAGCCCAGCGACGCACTGCCGGCGTCGCACCCGCACGACACGCCCTGTTGCCCGCATGCCGGCAACGCCCCGGTCACCTGCCAATGCCCGGCCGGCTGCCTCAGCATTCTGCCCGGTCCGGCCCCGGCACCCGCATTTGCACCCGCTGTCTTCGCGACACGGGACTCCGGCAGCCGACATGGGTCGCAACGCCCACCACTTTTGCGCCCGCCGATTTCCGCCTGATTGACCATCCCGGCCGACCGCTTTCCGAACGAAACCGGCAGCGGTCGAAGGAAACCAGTCATCAGGAAAGAACTCCGACAATGAAAAAGCATCTTCTCGCCGCCGCGCTGGCCATGGCCACACTCGGCTATTCCGCATCCGGCATCGCCGCCGAGACCGGCACCATCACCGTCTTCAAGTCGCCCTATTGCGGATGTTGCGAAGTGTGGACGAAAGCGGTCGAAAAGGCCGGCTACAACGTCATCGTCCGCAACATGGATGACCTTGAGACGATCAAGAAACAAGCCGGCGTCCCGAGCGAGATGGAAGGCTGCCACACGGCCATTCTGAACGGCCCGAAGACCTATGTGCTCGAGGGCCATGTCCCGCTTGAGGCAATCGACAAGCTGCGCGCGGAAACCCCCGATATCGCCGGTCTCGCCGTGCCGGGCATGCCCGACGGATCGCTCGGCATGGATTATGACCCGGACGCCCGCTACACGGTCTATGCCTTCTCGCCGGTGCCCTCCACACCGCCGACGGTGTTTTTCGAAGCGGGCAAATGATCGCAATCGAACCGCTCGATACCGGACCGGTTCCGCGCTAAAATGACCGTGCCCGGCGCGCCTGCCAAAGCGCGCCGGGCATCACGTTGCAACCCGCAAAGGACGATCATGAACCGGCAAGTGGGATTGAGGGTTCGCCTGTTCCCGCTGGCGTTGGCGTGCGTCGCCGCGCTTGCCGCAGCCGGCTGTCAGCATGCGAGCGCACCATCCGCCGAACTCTCGCCCGCGCCGGACAAAGGCAGCGTGCAGGCCGCCTGTTGTCAGGACCCGGAGCAATATCCGCGCTGGATGGTCGCCGCCGTCGAGCCGGGCGCGCCGGTCTGGGGCCGCGCGGTCGCCCATATCTCGCTGCGCCGCGGGTATCTGGCAGAGCAGGAGGACGCCCAGCGCCTGCTTCTGTCGAAACTACAGCCGCTCGACCTGGTCGTCTTTTCCTCCAAGGGCCGCGCCTCGGGCAATCTGCTGCCCGGCCTGTTCACTCACGTGGCGATCCACACAGGAACCGACAGCCAGCTCGCCGGTCTCGGCCTGTGGCGCGACCCGGAGTTGCGCGGCCATCGCGATACGGTGCGTGCCGGTAGCCGCTTCATCGAAGCGGATTACCGCGGCGTCCATCTCTCGACCCCCGCCGGCGTCTTCAACACCGACCGCGTCGTCATCCTGCGCCCGCGCGGGATCAGCGCCACGCGCCGCCGCGAGGCGTCGCGCAGCTTCTTCGATCACATCGGCACGGATTTCGACTTCTATTTCGACGCCGGCGAAAACCGGACCGTCTACTGCGCCGAACTGGTCAATCATCTAATGCCGGAACTCGCCCTGCCGATCCGCCAGGTCTACGGCCGCAAGGCGATCCTGCCCGACGAGATGATCGCCGCAAGTCTCGACGGTGACACAAGCCTCGCCGTCGCCGGCTATCTCAAGGGATCGCCGAATGGCTGGCGGCAGGCCTCACGGGCGGACCTCGCCCGCGATCTGAAGGCAAGCTGGTCGCGAACCCCGCCCGCCGTTGCGACAAACGACGCGCCTACGCCAGTCCGCCCTGCTCGACAATGAAGTCCATCACCGCCTGAACGCCTTCGCCGTTCTTGATCGAGGCAAAGACGTAGGGCCGCCCGGCGCGCATGCGCTCGGTGTCGGACTGCATCACCTCGAGCGAGGCGCCGACCATGTCGGCGAGATCGGTCTTGTTGACGACGAGGATGTCGGAGCGGGTGATGCCCGGACCGCCCTTGCGCGGGATTTTCTCGCCGCCGGCGACGTCGATGACGTAGATCGTCAGATCGACCAGTTCCGGCGAGAAGGTCGCGGCGAGATTGTCGCCGCCGGATTCGACGAGGATCAGGTCGAGGTCGGGAAATTTCGCCCGCATGTCGGCGATCGCCGCGAGATTGATCGAGGCGTCCTCGCGGATCGCCGTGTGCGGGCAGCCGCCGGTTTCCACCCCCATGATGCGCTCTTCCGGCAGCGCGCCGGCGCGGTTGAGGATCAGCGCGTCTTCCTTGGTGTAGATGTCGTTGGTGATGGCGCAGAGATCGAAGCGGTCCTTGAAGCCCTTGCAGAGCGCTTCCATCAGCGCCGTCTTGCCCGAGCCGACCGGGCCGCCGATACCGACGCGAAGGGGACCGTTGGGGGATTTCGTCATGAGCGGAAGAGCCTCGTATACTGGGTTTCGTGGCGCATCGAAGCGATATCGGCGATGACGGTCGCGCCACCGAGTTCGTCGAGCGAAAGGGAACGGGTCGCGTCCGCGACCTCGGTCATCACCGGCTCGAGCGCGGTCAAGACCTTCAGCCCGGCGCTCTGGCCAAGCGGGATGAGCCGCACGCCGGCGGAAACGAGATTGGCCGCGACGCCGTGCAGAAATGCCGCGAGCGCATCCTCGACCGCGATTTTCTGATCCGCAGCAGCAACCGCAACGGTGACCGTATAGGCGAGCGCATCGGGCCGCGCCGCCTCAAGCTTTGCGAGCATCGGCGAGGAAAACGCCGGCAGCGTCGCGAGCGCAAACGCTCGCCCCTGCGCCAGCGCCTCGAGCCGGCGCTCGGACGACGGCTGGAAGGCAGCGGCCAGATCGGCAACGTCGAGAAGGCCATCGAGATCGCCCGCCGCAGCGGCTTCATGCGCATGGCGAAACAGGATCGCGTCCGTGTGGCCCGTGCCGTGCCGCAGCACCTGCGTCAGCCAGTCGTCGAGGCTCTCGGTGTCGGTGACGGTGCCATCCTCGACCGCCCACTCGAGCCCCTGGCTATAGGTGTAGGCGCCGACCGGATAGGCCGGCGACATCCACGTCATCAGCCGGAACAGGGCCGAACGGTCAACCATGCGAGCCGCCGTGGCCGTGATCATGTTCGTGCGAATGGCCATGGGAATGTGCATGGCTGTGATCGCGATGGTGGCGGCCGTAATCGTGATCATGTGAGCCGTGATGATCATGGTGATGGCCATCGCCGTGATCATGACTGCCATGTGCATAGGCGCCAGCTTCCGGATCGAACGGCGCTTCGATCGCCGTCGCCGTGCCGCCAAGCCCGCGCACCATATCGGCGAGCACATGATCCTCGCCGATCAACAGCCGGTCGCCCTCGATCGCGGTGGGCACATGCCGATTGCCGAGATGCCAGGCGAGCCGCAAGAGGTGATGCGGGTCGGTGCCGCGCACTTCGATCAGCTTTTCCGGCGCGGCCCGCACCACGACGAGCCGCCCGTCGCCAAGCTCCAGCGCGTCGCCGTCATGCAGGACGGTCGCCTCGGCAAGATCGAGCAGGAACGAGAGCCCCACCTCACCCGTCAGCTTCATGCGCCGCCGGTGGCGGTCATCGCGGGTGAGGACAACAATGTCGGCCGGCTCGCCGGACCAGGACCCGGCGCGCAGCACCGAATGTGCGGATGATGTCATCGTGTGAACTCAGAACAGGAAGTAACGCTGGGCCATCGGCAAGACTTCGGCCGGCTCGCAGGTGAGCAGTTCGCCGTTCGCCCGGACCTCGTAGGTTTCCGGGTCGACCTCGATCTCCGGCGTCGCGTCATTGAGCACCATCGAGGCCTTCGAGATGCCGCTGCGCGTGTTCTGCACCGCGACCAGATCCTTCGACAGGCCGAGCCGTCCCTTCAGACCGTCATCGAGCGCTGCCTGCGAGACGAAGGTCACCGAGGACGAGGAGACCGAACGGCCGAAGGCGCCGAACATCGGCCGGTAATGCACCGGCTGCGGCGTCGGGATCGAGGCGTTCGGATCGCCCATCGGCGCCGCCGCAATGGTGCCGCCAAGGAGAACGAGGTCCGGCTTGACGCCGAAGAATGCCGGCGACCACAGAACGAGGTCGGCGCGCTTGCCGAGCGCGATCGAACCGATGTCTTTCGACATGCCATGCGCAATCGCCGGGTTGATTGTGTATTTGGCGATGTAGCGACGCACCCGCAGATTGTCGTTGTCACCGCTTTCCTCGGAAAGGCGCCCACGCTGACGCTTCATCTTGTCCGCCGTCTGCCAGGTGCGGATCAGCACCTCGCCGACGCGGCCCATCGCCTGGCTGTCCGAGGCGATGATCGAGAACGCGCCCATGTCGTGCAGGATGTCTTCCGCCGCGATGGTCTCGCGCCGGATGCGGCTTTCGGCAAAGGCGACGTCTTCCGGGATATTGGCGTCGAGGTGATGGCAGACCATCAGCATGTCGAGATGTTCCTCGAGCGTGTTGACGGTGTAGGGCCGCGTCGGATTGGTCGACGACGGCAGCACATTCGCCTGCCCGCAAACCTTGATGATGTCCGGCGCGTGGCCGCCGCCCGCACCCTCGGTGTGGAAGGCGTGGATGGTGCGGTTCTTGAACGCGTTGACGGTGTTCTCGACGAAGCCGGATTCGTTCAGCGTGTCGGTGTGGATCATCACCTGCACGTCCATCTCGTCGGCGACCGAGAGGCAGCAATCGATGGCGCCGGGCGTCGTGCCCCAATCCTCGTGCAGCTTCAGCGCGCACGCCCCGCCGAGCACCTGCTCTCGCAGCGCGTCCGGCAGCGAGGCGTTACCCTTGCCGGCGAAGGCGAGGTTCATCGGGAAGGATTCCGCCGCCTCGATCATCCGCGCAAGGTGCCAGGCACCCGGCGTGCAGGTCGTCGCGTTGGTGCCGGTCGCAGGCCCCGTGCCGCCGCCGAGCATGGTGGTGACGCCCGACATCAGCGCGTCGTCGATCTGCTGCGGGCAGATGAAGTGGATGTGGCTGTCGAAGCCGCCCGCCGTCAGGATCTTGCCCTCGCCGGCAATTGCTTCCGTCGACGGCCCGACGACGATGGTCACGTCCGGCTGTACGTCCGGATTGCCGGCCTTGCCGATGCCGGCGATGCGCCCGTTCTTTAGCCCGATATCGGCCTTGTAGATGCCCTCATGGTCGATCACGAGCACGTTGGTGATGACCGTGTCGACCGCGCCGCCGGCCCGCGTCGTCTGCGCCTGGCCCATGCCGTCGCGGATCACCTTGCCGCCGCCGAACTTCACCTCTTCGCCATAGGTGGTGAAATCCTTCTCCACCTCGACGAACAATTCGGTATCGGCGAGCCGGACCTTGTCGCCAACGGTCGGGCCGAACATGTCGGCATAGGCGGCGCGGGTGATTTTTGCGGGCATCGGTTCGGGTTCCTCAGGTTCGGGAGGCGTTCGGGTCAGTTGGCGGCGGCGATGGCGTCAAGCGCCTGATATTGCTGCTTGGTCAGGCGCTCGTAGCATTGGTAGACGAGCATCGGCTCCATCGTTCCGCCGCGCGCCTGAAAGCCTTCGGCCTCGCAGACCTTGTCGCGGAACTTGATCCACAGCCGCTGGGCATCGCGCAGCGCCTTCGCCGCGCCGCGCTGCTTCGGCGGCAGATCGTTGTCGATGACCTCCATCGCGTAGAGCGCCATCTTGTAGGTGTAGTTCAGGTCGCGATCGACCGCCTTCCAGGCCTTCTCCGCGCAATACGTCATCTCATATTGCGTGTAGGGCTCGGCGCAATTGATCTCGTCTTCCGCCAGCGCGGCGCCAGCGGACAACGCCACGACAACGGCAGCACCCAGTGTCAGACGCATCACAGCTTCCCCATGACTTTCTGGTTGAAGCCGTAGATCGTGCGGTTGCCGGTATAGGGCACCAGCGTGACGTCACGGCTCTGGCCCGGCTCGAAACGCACCGCCGTGCCAGACGCAATGTCGAGCCGCATGCCCTTCGCCGCCTCGCGGTCGAAGTCGAGCGCCTCGTTGACCTCGTAGAAGTGATAGTGGCTGCCGACCTGCACCGGCCGGTCGCCCGTATTGGCGACCGTCAGCGTAATGGTCTCGGCACCGGCATTGAGCTCGATGTCGCCGGCAGCCGTGATGACCTCGCCCGGAATCACGAGGCGTCGCGGTCCTTCGACCGCGCGGTCGCCTCGGTGACCTTGTGGCCGCGCGCGGACTTCAGCGCGACACCACCAAGCGCCACGACGCCGAGCGCGAGGCCAACGGCACCGAGAACGTGAGCGCTGCCGAACAGGCTGTCACCCAGGCCGACCGAAAGCGAGCCATGCGCCACCGGATCGAAATGGGCGAAAGCCGGCGCCGCGCCAGCGGCGAGGAATGCGAGTGTGGATGCGAGACGTTTCATCGGTTTGGTCTCCTTCTTTGCAGTCAAATCAGCGGATCGGATCGTGCACGGTGACAAGCTTTGTGCCATCGGGAAATGTCGCCTCGACCTGTACGTCGTGGATCATCTCGGCGATGCCGTCCATCACCTGATCGCGGGTAATCACATGCGCGCCCGCCTCCATCAGGTCGGCGACGCTGCGGCCATCGCGCGCGCCCTCGACGACGAAATCGGAAATCAGCGCGATTGCCTCGGGGTAGTTCAGCTTCACGCCGCGTTCGAGCCGCCGGCGCGCCACCATCGCGGCCACCGAAATCAGCAATTTGTCCTTTTCGCGCGGGGTAAGTTGCATGGTCTTTCCTGTTCGTTCAGCAGAACCAGACGCGCGGCAGATCACGGCCGCGCAGCAATGTAAGCACCGGCACGAGGCCGGCGACAAGCGCCTGCGCCGACGAAGCGGCAAGACGCACAACGAGCATGTCGGCGACGAGGCTTGCGCCCGCCGGCAGACCGGCCTCGGCAAGCAGCTCGCGCACCGGATCGAGCATGGCGGCGGCCATCGGCCCGTGACAGAGCACGGTCGCGGTTGCCCGCGCGTCGCCGAGCACCGCCTTGCCGCCGAGAATGTCCGCAACCGGGCCTTCGACCGAAAAAGCATCGGCGAAGATCAACCGGCCATCGCGATAGACCCGCCAGCCGTCGTGCACCGTGCCGGTCTCGACGGATTCCCCCATCGCGGCGCGCCCGAAGACGAGACCCTCGACCGCGATCAACGTCGAATCCGACGCCAGATGAACCGAGGTGCGCCGGCGCATCGCCGCGCGGTCGAACAGGATCGCCGGCTGCGGCAGCCAGTCGAGCCGCGCGCCCGCGCCGACCTCAAGCTCGGTCTCCATCTCGGCGACACCGCCGCTCGACTTGTAGATTTTTTCAAACGCCTGACCGGCGACGTCGGCGGACGCGTTGTCGCCGACCTTGACCGAAACCGAGAACCGGTCACCGCCGGTCAGCCCGCCCGACGTGTTCAGCACCACCGCCTCGCAGGCATCCGACACCGGCTTCGGCAGGCGCAGCTTGGCCGAGCCTTCTTGGAACAGCGTGTCGATGCGACTCACCCGCCCGTCATGCTTGACCGCAAGACGCGCACGACCACGCGCCCGCTGCAGCGGTGCGGCGTCGGTTGTCGGCGCGGCCGGCGCTTCGTCAGACGGTGAGATGACCTCGAACATCGTCCTCGACCATTGAGTCCCGGGTTCCCGACAGTACGATTTCTCCCCGGTCCATGATAGCGAAAGTGTCAGCGAGATCGCGCGCGAACTCGAAATATTGCTCGACCAGCAGGATCGCCATCGTGCCCTGATCGCGCAGCCAGGAAATCGCCCGGCCGATATCCTTGATGATCGACGGCTGGATGCCCTCGGTCGGCTCGTCGAGCACCAGCAGGCGCGGCCGTGTAACCAGCGCCCGCCCGATCGCAAGCTGCTGTTGCTGACCGCCGGAAAGGTCGCCGCCCCGCCGCCCGAGCATGTCGGCGAGTACGGGAAAGAGCTCGAACACCGTGTCGGGGATCTCGCGTTCGCCGCGTTTGAGCGGTGCAAAGCCGGTCTGCAGATTTTCCTTCACGGTCAAAAGCGGGAAGATCTCGCGACCCTGCGGAACATAGGCGATGCCGCGCCGCGCCCGGTCGAACGGCGAACGCTTCTCGATGTGCTCGCCTTCCCAGATCACTGCTCCGCCCGACACCGGATGCTGGCCTGTGACCGCGCGCAGCAGCGAGGTCTTTCCGACGCCGTTGCGGCCGAGAAGACAGGTGACCTTGCCCGGTTCGGCGGTCAGCGAAACCCCTTTCAGCGCCTGCGAGGCGCCATAATGCAGGTCGACGGATTCGACGCTGAGCATCCTCACCTCCCCAGATAGACTTCGATGACCCGCGGGTCATCGGAAACATGGTCGAGCGAACCTTCGGCGAGCACCGACCCTTCATGCAGCACCGTCACCTTGACGCCGAGGTCGCGCACGAAGGTCATGTCGTGCTCGACGACGACGACCGATTTCGTCTGCGCAATGTCGCGCAAAAGCTCCGCCGTCGTCGCGGTCTCCGCATCCGTCATGCCGGCGGCGGGTTCGTCGACAAGGAGAAGCTGCGGCTCTTGGGCGAGCAGCATGCCGATTTCGAGCCACTGCTTCTGGCCGTGCGACAGGTCGGCGGCCTTGCGGTCGCGATGATCGCTGAGCCGGATGGTCTGAAGGATCTCGTCGATTCGTTCCTTTTCCGCCTTGCTCTGGCGATGCATCAGGGCGGCGAACGGCCCGCGCGGCGCCTTGAAGGCGAGCGCCAGATTGTCAATCACCGTATGGCTTTCGAACACCGTCGGCTTCTGGAACTTGCGGCCGATGCCGAGATTGGCGATCGCCGCCTCGTCCATCGCCGTCAGATCGGTGTCTTCGGCAAACAGCACCGTGCCCTGATCGGGCCGGGTCTTGCCGGTGATGACGTCCATCATCGTCGTCTTGCCGGCGCCGTTCGGGCCGATGATCGCGCGCATTTCGCCTGGCTGGATGACGAGCGAGAGTTCGTTCAGCGCCTTGAAGCCATCGAACGAGACGCTGACGCCGTCGAGATAGAGAAGCGAGCCTACCGCGTGTCCGTCCATCGCCTCAGCCCTCCTGCTGCGCCGTGGGCGCGGTTGCGATGTCGGTCTCTGACCCGCTGCCGGACCCGCCATTCGGCCCGGCCTTGGGCTTACGCTTTGGCCATTTTTCGGCGAGCGTGCCGACGATGCCCTTCGGCAGGAACAGCGTGACGACGATGAACAATCCGCCGAGCGCGAACAGCCAGAAATCGGGCAGCACGCCGGTGAACCAGGTCTTGCCGAAATTGACCAGCACCGCGCCGACGATGGCGCCGACCAGCGTGCCGCGACCGCCGACCGCGACCCAGATCACGGTTTCGATCGAATTGGCTGGCGCAAATTCGCCCGGGTTGATGATGCCGACCTGCGGCACGTAAAGCGCCCCGGCGATGCCGGCGAGAACGGCTGAAAGCGTCCACACGAACAGCTTGTAGATCTCCACCCGATAGCCGATGAAGCGAGTGCGGGCTTCCGCATCGCGCACCGCGATCAGCACCTTGCCGAGCTTGGAATTGACCACCAGCGTGATAATGAGAAAGGCGAGGGCCAGCACCAGCGCAGTCGCCGCGAACAGCGCGGCGCGCGTGCTCGGCGCCTGAATGTCGAAGCCGAGAATGTCCTTGAAGTCGGTCAGGCCGTTATTGCCGCCGAACCCCATGTCATTGCGGAAGAAGGCGAGCATCAGCGCGAACGTCATCGCCTGCGTGATGATCGACAGGTAGACGCCGGTGACACGGCTGCGGAAGGCGAACCAGCCGAAGGCGAACGCAAGGAGGCCCGGCACCAGCATCACCATCAGCGCGGCGAACCAGAACTGGTCGAAGCCATACCAGTACCAGGGCAGCTCCTGCCAGTTGAGGAACACCATGAAGTCGGGCAGTTCGGCGTTGCCGTAGACGCCGCGACTGCCGATCTGACGCATTAGATACATGCCCATGGCGTAGCCGCCGAGGGCGAAGAACGCGCCGTGGCCAAGGGTCAGAATGCCGGCAAAGCCCCACACCAGATCGACCGAAAGAGCGAGCAGGGCGAAGGAGAGATACTTGCCGCCAAGCGACAGCGCGTAGTCCGAGACGTGCGCGGGGTGATCCGCCGGCAATGCCAGATTGAGCGCCGGCACGGCGGCCGCGACCACGAGCAACAGGCCGATGACGACGATGGCGCGCCCGTCGAGGCGTTCGATGAGGAACCGGGTGAACATTATTCCACCGCCCTGCCCTTGAGCGCGAACAGACCGCGCGGGCGTTTCTGGATGAACAGGATGATGAAGACGAGCACCAGGATCTTGCCGAGCACGGCGCCCGCATAAGGCTCGAGGAACTTGTTGACGATGCCGAGCGTCATGGCGCCCACCAGCGTGCCCCACAGATTGCCGACGCCGCCGAACACCACGACCATGAAGCTGTCGATGATGTAACCCTGACCGAGATTGGGGCTGACATTGTCGATCTGGGAGAGCGCCACGCCGGCAATACCGGCGATGCCGGAGCCGAGCGCGAAGGTGAAGGCGTCGACCCAGGGCGTGCGGATGCCCATCGAGCCGGCCATCGCCCGGTTCTGGGTGACGGCGCGCATCTGCAGGCCGAACATCGTCCGCCGCATCACAGCGAACAGGCCGGCGAAGACGAGCATCGCGAAAACGATGATCCACAGCCGGTTCCAGGTGATCGACAATTCACCGAGTTCGAACGCGCCCGACATCCATGACGGATTGCCGACCTCGCGGTTGCTCGGGCCGAAAATCGTGCGCACGGCCTGCTGCAGGATCAGCGACAGGCCCCAGGTGGCAAGCAGGGTTTCGAGCGGCCGGCCATAAAGGAAGCGGATAATGCCGCGCTCGATCGCAATGCCGACCGCGCCGGCGACGACGAAGGCGAGCGGCAGGGCAATGAACAGCGAATAGTCAAACAGGCCGGGTGCGTATGTGCGGATCGTTTCCTGGACCACGAAGGTGGTGTAGGCGCCGAGCATGACCATCTCGCCATGCGCCATGTTGATGACACCCATCACGCCAAACGTGATGGCAAGGCCGATGGCGGCGAGCAACAGAACCGAGCCGAGCGACAGCCCGTACCAGATGTTCTGCCCGGCCGCCCAGATCGACAGGATCTGCTCGATATGGGCAACGGCATCGGCTGCCGCTGTCTTGACGGTCTCGTCGCCATCGCCCTTGGTAATCGGCAACAGCACACTGAGAGCGGCCTGATCGCCGCGCGACTTGAGGGTCTCGATGGCGGCAACCTTGAGCGGCGCATCGGCGTCCGACGCCAGCACGCAGGCGGCCCGCGCCTCGACGAGCGCGGTCTTCACCGCGTCATCGCTTTCCACCGCGATCGCCGCATCGAGCGTTTCGACCGCATCCGGATCGGCATTCTTGAACAGGGTTTCGGCCGCTTGCAGGCGCACGTCCACATCCGGGCTGCGCAGCGTCAGGCCGCCGAGCGCTGCCTTGATCTGCCCGCGCAGGCGGTTGTTGACCTTGATCTTCTTGACGTCCCGCCGCCCCGCTTCGCCGGCATCCTCACCGCTCAGCGGGTCACTCAGCCTGTAACCCTTGCCGGCCTTTTCCGCCTTGAAGACGCGCCCGTCTCCCTTGCGGAAATAGAGATCGCCGCCGCCGAGCGCCTCGAGAACAGGTGCGACGGCCGGATCGCCGGTCGCCGCCAGCGCCTCAACTTGGTTTGCGGTGTCGTTGAACCCGCCCTTGGCGAGCGCATCGACCAGCGGCCGCAGAGCGCCGTCATCGGCCAATGCCGCAACGCTTGCGCTCAGCAGGATCAGGCCGGCAGCGAGAAGATGAAGGAAGGAACGCATTGGCACATCCGTCCAGGGGAAAGGGCGGGTTTACGGGCCTGGCGCGGACCGAGGCCGCGAGGGCCCGCCGGTTCCGCCCGGGCGCAGGACCCGGACGGAAATGGCAGTGCCGTCACCCCGCACGCGGCGGAGTGACGGCGCATCGAGGACTTACTGGCCGGCGCCGCCGCACTTGCCGGTGGCGACGTTGAAGTTGCCGCACGACATCGGCGCGCGCCAATCCGAGATCAGGTCCTTGGAACCTTCCAGGTAGTCCGACCATTCGTCGCCGACCACGAGACCCGGGGTTTCCCACACGGTCTCGAACTGGCCGTCGGCCTGCACTTCGCCGATCAGCACCGGCTTGGTGATGTGGTGGTTCGGCATCATCGCCGAATAGCCGCCGGTCAGGTTCGGCACGGTGACGCCGATGATCGAGTCGATGACCGCATCGGGATCGGTGGTGCCGGCCTTCTCGACCGCCTTCACCCACATGTTGAAGCCGATGTAGTGGGCTTCCATCGGGTCGTTGGTGACGCGCTTGTCGTCCTTGATGAAGGCGTGCCAGGTCTCGATGAACTCGGCATTGGCGTCCGTGTCGGCCGACTGGAAGTAGTTCCAGGCGGCGAGGTGGCCGACCAGCGGCTCGGTGTCGATGCCGGCGAGCTCTTCCTCACCCACCGAGAAGGCGACGACCGGGATGTCCTCGGCCTTGATGCCCTGGTTGGCGAGTTCCTTGTAGAACGGCACGTTGGCGTCGCCGTTGATGGTCGACACGACGGCGGTCTTCTTGCCGGCCGAGCCGAACTTCTTGATGTCGGACACGATGGTCTGCCAGTCGGAATGACCGAACGGCGTGTAGTTGATCATGATGTCCTCGGCAGCCACGCCCTTCTGCTTCAGGTAGGCTTCGAGGATCTTGTTGGTCGTGCGCGGGTAGACATAGTCGGTGCCGGCCAGAACCCAGCGCTCCACGCCGCTGTCGTTCATCAGATAGTCGACCGCCGGGATCGCCTGCTGGTTCGGCGCCGCACCGGTGTAGAACACGTTGCGCTGGCTTTCCTCGCCCTCGTACTGGACGGGGTAGAACAGCAGCGAGTTCAGCTCCTCGAACACCGGCAGCACGGACTTGCGCGAAACGGACGTCCAGCAACCGAACACCGCGGCGACCTTTTCCTGCGCGATCAGCTCACGCGCCTTTTCGGCAAACAGCGGCCAGTCCGACGCCGGGTCGACGACAACCGCCTCAAGCTTCTTGCCGAGAATGCCGCCCTTCTTGTTCTGCTCATCGATGAGCATCAGCATGGCGTCTTTCAGAGTCGTCTCGGAAATCGCCATCGTGCCCGAAAGCGAATGCAGGATGCCGACCTTGATGGTGTCCTCGGCAAAGGCCGCGACCGGCGCCATAAGGACCGAGCCGGCAAGAAGGGCGGCGGAAAGCCGGGTGGTAAAACGTTTCGATGACATGCTGGTACTCCTGTCTGAACCGCAGGTTGGAAGGATTGGCGTTAACGGTTCAGCAAGGAGCGTGCCAGCCGAAATTCGACCATCAAAATACGTAATTTCAAAGACTTATCTTGATATGCCTATTTCTTACCCTATATGTTAGTCGCCTGATTTTTGTGCATTTGTTGCCAACCGGCGCCCAAAGAAGTGTCGATTGTATGCAATCTTGCGGCATCGGCCCCGATGACGCCGCGGCAAAAATTCCCTTGCGCCCGCCCGCTTCAGGAATCGATGTCTGAAAACCGGCATGTGCCGAGCGTGACCGGTGATATTTCCGGGCATTTTCCGCGCCATGCCCAAGATTTGGGCTTAACCCCGGCAAAGTGATTGCGCTAGCGTATGGAAAAGCAATCCTCCCCCGGTGCCTTTCGCGTGATCTGCCGATGAGCCAATCCGTCCTGTTCCAGAAGACCCTCGCACTCGCGCGGGCGATCTACCCCGATCGCGACGGCGAAGCGCTGGCCCGGCACTTCATCGGCGCCTTCTTTGGCGAGGAGGCGAGACCGCGCAAGCGCGGCCGCGTCAACGGCAACTCGCTGTGGTCGGAGCGCGACGCGCTCGTCATCACCTATGGCAATTCGATTGTCGACGGCATGCACAAGCCGCTCGACCTGTTGCGCGACTTCCTCGTCAATCACCTTGAGGGCGTGCTGACCGGCGTCCACATCCTGCCCTTCTTCCCCTACACCTCTGACGACGGCTTCTCCGTCACCGACTACACCGTGGTCGACAGCCAGCTCGGTTCGTGGGAGGACATCCGCCGCATTTCGCAGGACTTCAAGGTCATGTCCGACCTGGTGCTCAACCACGTCTCCAGCCAGAGCACCTGGTTCAACGCCTATCGCCAGGGCCAGCCGCCCTACGACCGCTATTTTTTCGAAGCCTCGCCCGACGACGACGTCTCCGAGGTCGTGCGCCCGCGCGCCCACCCGCTGCTGCGCGAGGTCGAGACTGCCAATGGCCCGCGCCATGTCTGGTGCACCTTCAGCCACGATCAGGTCGATCTCGATTTTTCCAACCCGGAGGTGCTGGCCGAGTTCCTGCGCATCATGCGCCTGCACATCGCCAACGGCGTGCGCATTGTCCGGCTCGACGCCGTCGCCTTCATCTGGAAGGAGATCGGCACCCCCTGCATCCATCACCCCAACACCCACCGCATCATTCAACTGATCCGGGTGCTGTGCGACTTCGCCGAGGAACGCGTGGTCCTCCTGACCGAGACCAACGTGCCCAAGCGCGAAAATCTGAGCTATTTCGGCAACCGGAACGAAGCGCACGCGATCTACAATTTCTCGCTGCCGCCGCTGATGCTGCAGGCACTGCTGACCGGATCGGCCCGCCATCTGCGCTTCTGGCTGATGTCGATGCCACCGGCCCAGCTCGGCTGCACCTATCTAAATTTCATCGCCTCGCACGACGGCATCGGTGTGCGCGGTGCCGAAGGGATCCTGAGCGAGGAGGAACTCGCCGAACTGGTCGACACGGTGCGCACCTTCGGCGGCCGCGTTTCCATGCGCGCCATGCCCGGCGGCGGCGAAAAGCCGTATGAGCTCAACATCTCGCTGTATGATGCGCTGGCCGGCACCGTCGCTGGCCCCGACCAATTCCAGTACGAGCGCTTTCTCGCCAGCCAGACCGCGATGATGTCGCTCGAAGGCATTCCGGCCTTCTACATCCACTCGCTGCTCGCCACCCCGAACGATCAGGAGGGCGTCGAGAAGAGCGGCCACAACCGTGCCATCAACCGCCACCGCTGGGACTATGATGCACTGGCCGAAAGGCTCGCCGACCCGGAAAGCCGGCAACACAAGGTGTTGCGCGAGATGAAACGGCGCATCCGTCTGCGCACCCGCGAGCCGGCCTTCCACCCCAACGCCACCCAGTTCACCCTGCAGCTCGACGACGCGCTGTTCGGCGTCTGGCGCCAAAGCCTCGACCGCAGCCAGAGCCTGTTCGCCATCACCAATGTCTCGGACAAGACCGTCGAAATGCCGGCACTGCAGCTCAATCTCATCGACGGCGACAGCTGGCGCGATCTGCTCGACGGCAGCTGCTTCGACGACCCGCAGGGCACGATCACCTTCGCACCCTATCAGAGCCGCTGGATTTCCAATCGCGATTGAGCGAGCGTGATCGCAAGCCTGAAAGACAACAGACCATGACGCTCATCGTCGCCATTGCCGTTGCCCTCCTTCTGGCCGCGATTTCTCTCGTTCATCTCATCTGGGCATTCGGCAGCACATGGCCGGCCGGCAACGAAAAGGCCCTGGCGCGCATGGTCACCGGTTTCCCGGGCGCAACCCGGATGCCACCGCGCACGGCGTCGGCCGCCGTTGCAGCAGTCCTCTTTGCCGCCGCGCTGTGGGCGCTTGCGATGACGGGCATATCCGCATCCGCGCTGCTGACCCTTGGCGGAGCGGCACTTGCCGGTGTTTTCCTGCTGCGCGGCCTCATCGCCTATACGCCGTGGTGGCGCGCCCGCACGCCCGAGCAGCCCTTTGCGTCTCTCGACCGCAAATACTACGCACCGCTCTGTCTGGCGCTCGCCGCTGGCTTCGCCGTCCTCACCGCCGCGCGTATCGTTTAACTGAATTCCTCGGCGTCCGCCTTCACCGCCTCGATCATCATCCGCATGATGTCGGGGTTGGCCGCCTGCACCCGGTTCCAGTTCGGAATGAACGGGGTCTCCAGCGGATTGTCGAGGAAGCTCTGGCCACCCTCGACGATATTGGCGGCGAACAGCTCGACCGCCTGCTCCTCGGCATGACGGTCGACATGCAGGCCGTTCATACGCGCATCGTGATAATACGCCTCGATCAGATCGAGCGCGGCGCGCAGATAGGTGCCCTTCAGCGTGCGGAAGGTCTCCTGATTGAAGATGATGCCGTCGCTCGCCATCTTGCGGAACAGCGCCTTGGAAATATCCGTCGACATCCGCGACAGGCCTGCCGTGGGATCTTCCTCGGACAGGGGCTGATGCTTGTGGTCATAGGCGTCGGAAATGTCGACCTGGCAGACGCTGTGGCCGCCAAGGTTCCGCCAGACTTCCGACAGAACGCCAATCTCCAGACCCCAGTCGGAGGGGATGCGGATCTGCGGCACGATCGCCGAGCGCATGGCGAATTCGCCGGCCAGCGGGTAGCGGAAGGCCGCCAGATAGTCGAGGTAAGGCTGCGCGCCGATGGTACGTTCAAGCGCCGCCAGAAGCGGCCCGACGAGCAGTCGGCTAACGCGACCGTTGAGCTTGCCGTCCGCAATACGCGGGTAGAACCCCTTGCAGAACATATAGGGCGTCGTCGGATTGATCACCGGATAGACCAGCCGCACCAGCATCTCGCGGGTATAGGTGACGATGTCACAATCGTGCAGCGCGATGACGTCCGCATTGCCGTTGGCCAGCGCCAGACCCATCGAATACCAGACGTTGCGGCCCTTGCCGAGTTCGCCCGACGACAGGCCGACCGCCTCAATCTCCTTGTCGATCGCCATCATGCGCGGCCCGTCGTTCCAGACCACGTCGTGCCGGATCGGCAGGCGGGCAAAGTATTGCCGCGCGTAGCGGTATTGCTCGGCATCGGCCCGGTCGAGACCGATGATGATGTGATTGAGGAACTTCGCCTCGCACAGCTCGTCGACGATATGCGCGAGCGCCTCACCTTCCAGCTCGGAAAACAGCGAGGGCAGGATCAGCGTCACCTTGCGCCGCGACGCCATCGCTTCAAGCTCGCGCTCGAGCAATTGCGGGTCGAGCGTCTTGAAATTGTGCAGGGTCGCCAGATGGGGATTCTGATGAAAGTCGGCCATGGCGTTCTCTTGAGACCTCGACTTGGGGTTACTGGAAGGCGGGCGCAGAGGATGCGCCCTCAGAATCGGCAAGAATGGCGAGGATAGCAGCGTTCCATCCAGCCGGTCCTTCGTCGCGGGTGCGCAGGATCGCAGCCCCCGGGCGAACCGCGATATCCGGCATCGGCGGCGCCGACGGGTTGGCGACGATGACGCCGATATCGGCCTGACCGAGCATTTCCGCATCATTCGGCGCGTCGCCGAGCGCAACGACAAAGGGCGTGCCGCCGTCAGCGAGCGAAGCAGCCAGGTCCGCCATCCGGTCGGCCTTGGTGCCGCCAAAGGAAAGCGTCAGAAACCGCCCGCCCTGTTTCGCGACGATGCCGGCCGGCGCAAGCGCTGCAAGAAACCGCGCGCGGCCCTCGTCATCGCCGCTCCACAAACCCGGCTCTGAGAACTGCCTCATCTTGGCGTTTGCGGCGTCGCCAAGCGACAGGCCGGTGATCTCCGCGACCTCACCGGCGCTCATGTCGGAGAAGCCGCGAAAGCCCCGGCGAACCGCTCCCGGCAGGGCCATCACCGCGGCGACAAGCCTGTTGTAGTCACGTTCGTCGATATGCGCGTCGATCCCGCGCGCCGGCTGCAGAATACCCGCGCCATTCTCGACGATGGCTGGACAGTGCGCGAAACCAAGCTCGGCCCGCAGCGGTGCGATTTCCGATGCCGTCTTGCTGCTCGCAAGCACCAGCGGGACGCCCTGGTCCTTCAGCGCGGCAAGCGCCTCACGCGCCGCGGCGTGCGAATAGCTACGGTGATCGAGGAGGGTTCCGTCCAGATCGCTGAAGATGACGATCTTTCGCATAAATGTCCGTTCCGCCTGCCTTTTCACGCTGACGCACTTATTCGACGCTTTGCCGGCAAACCGTGCCACACCGGCCATGCGCTAGGATAAGAATCAATCATGACGGCTGTGAGTATACAGACTTGCGGCAGGCGCCACGCCTCAACGATCAAACGGACGCCGCGCGCATCGCCGCACCGCACTGGCAAATCTCAGGCGCCTTCCTCACGCCGCATTTCGAGTTCCAGCCACAGCTCTTCCTTGGCCGCGCGCTCTTCCTCGAGCTTGCCGATTTCCCGCGTGAGCCGATCGAATTCCTGCGGGTTCTTCTGGAACAGCGCCGGATCGGCGAGCTTTTCATGCAGCGGCCCGAGCGCCTTCTCGATCTTTTCGATCTCGCCCGGCAGCTTCTTGAGCTGGTGTTCCTCGGTAAACGACAGCCCGCTACCGGACGGCTTTTTCGCCGCCACTGCGCTCTCGCCCGCGTCCTTTGCTTTCGCCTTCGGCTTTGTGTCTTTTGCCGGCTTTGCTGCTAGTGCATCGGCCTTGCGCTGCGCCACCATGTCGGAATAGCCGCCGGCATAGGGCGTCCAGCGACCGTCACCCTCGCTGACGAGCACGCCCGTCACCACCCGGTCGAGGAAGTCGCGATCGTGGCTGACCAAAAGCACCGTGCCGGAATAGTCCGACAAGAGCTCCTGCAGCAGGTCGAGGGTTTCCAGATCGAGATCGTTGGTCGGCTCGTCGAGTACCATCAGGTTCGACGGCCGGGCAAAGGCCCGCGCCAGCATCAGCCGGCCGCGTTCACCGCCCGACAGCGCACCGATCGCGGTCCGCGCCTGTTCCGGCTTGAACAGAAAGTCCTTCATGTAGCCGATGACGTGGCGCTGGGTGTCGCCGACCATCACCATGTCGCCGCGCCCTTCGGTCAGCGCATCCGACAGCGTGGTCGTCGGCGCCAGATGTTCGCGGCGCTGGTCGAGCGTGACGATATCGAGCTTAGTACCGAGCTTGACGGTCCCCTCGTCCGGTTCAAGCTCGCCGGTGATCAGCTTCAAGAGCGTCGTCTTGCCGGCGCCGTTCGGCCCGATGATGCCGAGCTGGTCACCGCGATTGATCTTCACCGACAGGTTTTTGACGATCGCCTTGCCGTCATAGCTTTTCGAGATGCCCTCGGCCTCGATCACCTGCTTGCCCGAGGTCTGTGCCTCGGCTGCACTCATCGTCACGGTGGCGCGCGCATCACGCTCGCGCGTCGTCAGCCGTTGCTTTTCCTCGCGCAGGGTCTGCAACTCGCCAAGCCGACGCACATTGCGCTTGCGCCGCGCCGAGACACCATAGGTGATCCAGTCATTCTCGCGCTCGATCTTGCGCTCGAGCTTGTGCCGCTCGCGGCTTTCCTGATCGAGCAACTCGTCGCGCCAGGTCTCGAAATGGGCGAACCCCTTTTCCAGCGTACGCGCCGCCCCGCGATCGATCCACACCGTGCGCCGCGAGAGATTTTCCAGAAACCGGCGGTCATGGCTGATCAGCACCACCGCCGAGCGCGACGAGCCGAGCTCCTCTTCGAGCCACTCGATCGCCGGCAGGTCGAGATGGTTGGTCGGCTCGTCCATGAACAGGATATCGGGCTCGGGCGCGAGCACCCGCGCGATCGCCGCCCGCCGCGCCTCGCCGCCCGACAGATTGGTTGGCTCGCGATCCGCCGACAGGCCGAGATGGTCGAGCAGATAGGCGCCGCGATAGGGATCGGAGCCAGCATCGAGCCCGGCCTCCACATAGGCGCCGACGCTCGCGAAGCCGGAAAGGTCCGGCTCCTGTTCCAGATAGCGCACGGTGACGCCCGGCTTGACGAAGCGCTCGCCCTTGTCCGCCTCGACCAGTCCGGCTGCGATCTTCAAAAGCGTCGACTTTCCAGAGCCGTTGCGGCCGACAAGGCAAAGCCGGTCGCGCTCCATCACCGTCAGATCGACGCCCTCGAACAGCGCGTCGCCGCCGAAAGTGAGATGAACGTTTTGCAGGGTGAGAAGCGGTGGAGCCATGAACCGTCCGTCGGGCGCGAGAAACCTGCCGCGCGGTCGTCGTCGAGCAACCGCCGGCCGCTCTGCTCTAGAGCATCGTGCAGCCAATTGGAACAATTGGCGTCGACAAAGATGCGGCCAAAGAAGGCGACCTGGACGGCACTCGGGTCGCGCGGGAGAGCCGAGCAGCTTGCTTTTCTTCCCACCGGCATCCCACTGCACAGCGTCACCCCGGGCTTGACCCGGGGTCCATTCCCCCTGTCGACACGGAATGCCCGCACGATTGAGGAAACACGCAACCCAACCCTCTTCCGCCGTTACTCGCTGGCACCTCTCCGTTCGTCCGCCTCCGGGTTCCCGCCCCTCCTGCGTCATCCTCCGGCTTGACCGGAGGATCGGTCAACAACGACCACGACGCAGACATTCGCGACGGAGCGCCAGGCAAACGCCTTCGCCTGACCGCTCGGGTTTCGCAAAAGGAGAGCGATCCTCCGATCAAGTCGGAGGATGACGTGGGAGGTTTGGACAAACGCCGTCTTGGAACCTACCGACGATGCCCAACCCGCCGCGACGTCTACAGCGGCATCAGCGCCCAGTAGTCGAGGTCGAGGATGACGCCGTCGAGATAGTTGCCCTCGCCGTCCTTCGCCGGGAAGTCGGCACACGGCCGGTCCTTCGTCGCCACCGTGCGCAGCCGCACCGCGCCGACGTCCTCGCGCCCGCGCAGCAGGTGCTTGTCGAGCACTTCCGACCAGGCGAACACCGTCTCGCCGGCAAACAGCGGCGCGACGTGCCGGCCGCCATTGATCGCCGCGACGTGGAACGCCGCACCAAGCCCGTTGAACGACAGCGCGCGGGCAAGCGAAATGACGTGACCGCCATAGATCAGCCGGCGGCCGAAACGTCCCTGGCCCTCGGTGAACTGGTTGAAATGCACCTTGGCGGTGTTCTGGTACAGCCGGGTCGCCATCTGATGCTCGGCTTCCTCGACCGTCATGCCGTCGACATGATCGATCTTCTCGCCGATCGTATAGTCTTCCCAGCGGAACGGCGTACCGGCGAGATCCGCGTCCCAGCCGTCGATATCGAGCAGCGGCACCGCATCGCCCAGCACTTCCGGGCCGAGCACCGAGGGCAGCTCCGGCACCTGCGCCGGCGGCGCGGCGACGCCCGGATCGCGCTTCCTGACCATCACCCAGCGGACATAGTCGAGCACCTCGGTGCCGTCGGCCTTGTAGCCGGTCGAGCGCACATAGACGACGCCGGTCTTGCCGTTGGAGTTTTCCTTGACCCCGATCACTTCCGACACCGCCGACAGCGTGTCGCCCGGATAAACCGGGGCGAGGAAGCGGCAGCCCGCATAGCCGAGATTGGCAACGGCATTGAGCGAGATGTCCGGCACCGTCTTGCCGAACACAATGTGGAAGACGAGGAAATCATCGATCGGCGCGTGTTTGTAGTTGAGCGCGCGGGCGAAAGCGTCCGACGACTGCACGGCAAAGCGCGACCCGTAAAGCGCGGTGTAGAGCGCCTGGTCGCCGGCGTGCACCGTGCGCGGCGTCGCATGGCGGATCACCTGGCCGACTGTGAAATCCTCGAAGAAATTGCCGGAATTGGTCTTGGTCATGACGCCACCCTCGATTGCCCCGCCGGCCCGGGCGCGCAAGCTGCCTGCCCGAACGGCTCTTCATTGGTCCCCGAATACCGGGATCGTTGCGTGTGTTATCGCCCGTTCGGCAACGCCCCGGCAATCCTTCCAATGTCGAGGTGGCGCGCTTGCGTCAAAACGCGCCGGTCCGCTACTCGACCAGCGTCACCGTGTAACCGTCGCGGCGGAACATCGCGACGAGCCCCTCCTTGCCCGGCAGATGCAGCGCGCCGACCGCGATGAAGATGCCGCCCTTCTTCACCTGCGGCAGGGCGCGTTCGTGCATGCGCACATTCCGACGCACCAGAAGGTGGTCCATGAAATCGCGATAGACGGCAGGATCCAGATCCGGCCCGGCGAGATGGACCGACAGCGCGTCGATCATGCCGATGTCGCTCGCGCGGTAGAGGTTGAGGAAGGTCTCATGAATGTCGTCGATGCGCGGCGAAAGCTGTGCCGACATGCGCAACAGGGCAATCTGCGTTTTTATCGGCATGCCGTCGAGCGAGGCGAACTGCTCTTCCGCGGTTTCCAGCCCGAGCAGCGTCTTGCCCTCGAGACGGATGGTTTCAGCGACGCGCTTGTCGACGATCGGATTGCCGAGCACCAGCGAGCCGAGTTCGCAGGGCGGATAGGAGAGGAGCTGCGACACCACCCAGGGCTTCTGGATCTTGTGCACCTCGTAGGACAGAAGGCGGCGCGCCATCGCGGACTTCAGCAAGCTGCGATCGCTCTCGTCGAGAACATCGTCGAGCGTCTGACCGTCGGGCAGCATCGGGTTCGCTCCGGCCCGCTCAAGCACCGCAGGATCCATCGGGTCATCGAGAACGGCGAGCGATTCCACCGCGCCGACCTTTGCCTCGTCGAGCGCGGCGATGACGCTCTGCGGGAACGCATGCACCCGCTCGTCGGTGAAATGGATGGTTCCGAACAGGTAGGACGGTCGGGCACCCGGCACCTCGATCCGCCACAGCCGGCCACGACCGTTCGGCACGGCGCCCGCTTTTTCCACCAGCTCCCGATATTTGGCAGCATCCTCCTCGCGCAGCGTCGCGAGCATATCGACACCCCCGCACGCAATCGGCGCCGCCGCCACCGGAAGCATGTTCAGCATCAGCCAGCCAAGGGACATCACCAGGATACGGACCACGATTTCACTCCTCTTCAGCCCATTTCAGCCGAACGCACGCACCTTACAGAAAGTTCCCGAAAAGAGTTTAACGAGAGAGGGATCGGACGGCGCTTCACCGTGACAGGCAACGCGGCCGGCATGATCACAATACGGCAAACCGGCCAGAACCCGACAAAACCG